>CAMAWO010000018.1 GCA_945861925.1 Bifidobacterium breve
CTTGTCGCGCGATACCGCGAAGAACTCCACCACTTTCCAACGCACATACAGGCCATGCGTGCAGCGCTGCGCGGTGTTGTTGAACCCATCGTCGCGAGCGCCGCAACCGTCGTGATCGGCCTCATGTGCTTACTCCTGAGCGAGCTCAACTCCAACAGGTCAACCGGGCCAGTCGGCGCGACCGGCATCATCGCCGCCCTCATCGTCATGCTCACATTCCTGCCAGCGCTCCTCATCATCCCGAGCGTCGTCCTGCCGATCCTCGCCTTCCTCGTCCCCACCATCATCGGCCTCGTCCTCAGCTTCTTCACCGATCTTGAGGTCGGACCCTTCGCCGCGGCAGGCGGCCTGCTCGCGGGCGTCACCATCATCAGCTGGATCATCTTCGGCATCCTGAGAGTGACAAATCCGAACTGGGGCCCCTTCTCGCGCAAGCGAATCCCTGCCGGCCGCTGGGCGTTCTGGCCGAAGGTCCCGCGGGATGACGACACCGACGAGCGGCTCTCCGGCGCTTGGTCCAAGGTCGCAGGCGGAGTTGGACGTCGTCCGCGGCTCACGTGGGTTGTCACCGCAATCGTCATGCTCGTCTTCGCCGGCTTCGCCACCACCCTCAAGGCCGAGGGCATCACCACGACGCAGGCCTTCGTCAACGAAACCGACTCAGTCGTCGGCCAAGAACAGCTCGCCGCTCACTTCGCAGGAGGCCTCGGCACCCCGGCAGTCGTTATGACGAACGAGGCCGCCCTCGCCGATGTCCTCAGCACCGTGACCGCCACCCCAGGGGTCGCCTCCGCTGTGCGATTCACCGGCCTCCCCCAGCAGGATCCGGCCGCATCTACTGCGCCGACAAAGATCGTCGATGGGCGAGCTCAGATTCTCGTGACGCTGGCCGACGCCGCCGACAGCCCTGAAGCTGAGCAGGTCGTCAACGAGTTGCGCACGAACGTCCACGCAGTCGAGGGCGCCGATGCCCTCGTCGGAGGGCAGACGGCCGCATCGCTCGACATCGACAATGCCTCGATTCGGGACCGCAACCTCATCATCCCGGTCGTCCTCATCGTGATCTTTATCGTCCTGATGCTGCTGCTTCGCTCGATACTCGCGCCTGTGCTCCTCATCACGACGGTGCTGCTGTCGTTCTTTGCAACGCTCGGGGTATGCGCAATTTTTTTCGACAACGTATTCGGGTTCGCGGGCGCCGACACGTCATTCCCGCTCTTCGCCTTCGTCTTCCTCGTCGCACTCGGGGTCGACTACAACATCTTCCTCATGACCAGGGTTCGCGAGGAATCGATCAAGCTCGGCACCCGGCCCGGCATCCTGCGGGGCCTCACCGTGACCGGCGGGGTCATCACCTCGGCCGGCATCGTGCTCGCCGCGACCTTCCTCGTGCTCGGAGTGCTGCCGCTCGTCTTCCTGCGCGAGCTCGGGTTCGCGGTGGCGGTCGGGGTACTGCTCGACACGTTCGTCATCCGATCAACGCTCGTGCCAGCCCTCGCCTACGACATCGGCGCCCGGATCTGGTGGCCGAGCAAGCTGGGCCGGCCAGCGGACGATTCAGACACGGAAGAGGCGACTACCGCGGAATCAGCGGTCGCCCCGTAGGGATGCCTCCTGGGTCGGACCGTCCGGCTGGGCCTGGCCCTCGATGTAGATGCGGTCGACCCGCTGCTGCAGGTCGAACAGCGGTGGCTCGGGGACGGCCTTCTTCAACAAGGGCTCTGCTGCCATAAACGTCGAATCGATCTCGGGCTGGACCACAAGCAGTTCTGCAGGGTCCTTCGCGGATGCGCTCAGGTAGTCCTGCCACGTCTGATTGTGGATGATGTACGCCTGCTTTCCCGCGGCGATGTGCCCGTGCCACGGCATGATGACAACATCGCGGACACCTTCGCCCGCTGCCGTGACCCGCTCATCGCCCGCAGCGGCGGCCGCCTTCAATTTGCTGGCGAACTCTTCCTTCTCGGGTTCGGTGAGAGTTTCTACGTTGGGGTACTCCTTGAAGATCACTGCAAGCTCATCCTGGGTCTGCTGCATCGACGACTCAGACGCCTCGATTCGGGTGACGAGGAGGTTCATCTCGGAGTTCCGGGAGAACCAGTCGCCTGCGGCCAGCCCGAACCCGGCGAGAAAAATGACGAATGCAAAAACCCCGATGAGCACCGGGACCCAGCCCGGTGTTCGCCTCTTCACAATCGGTTGGCTCACGGCAGTCACGTCAGCGGGACTCGGGGCGATGGAATTCGGGTCAGTGGTCACGTTCATATGATGGAGTATTCGTCCCGTTTTCGAGGCATCAGGGGCCCCTTCGGTCTAACCTTGGGCCGTGCAGGAGGCAGCGACCGACGTCAGCCAAGACTGGCGTGAGCGGTATGGGATGCTCGCGGCCAAGGTGAGCCGGGAGTTCTCCGCAATCCCCGCAGGGGCTCCGATCCGCCTGCAGAAGCGGACCTCGAACCTATTCCGGCCGCGGGCGGCCCTCACGAATCCCGGGCTCAATGTCAGCGACTTCGACGGTGTGCTCAACGTCGATCCTATTCGTCGCACCGCCCAGGTCCTCGGGATGACCACGTACGAGCACCTCGTCGATGCCACCCTCGCCCATGGCCTCGCCCCGATGTGCGTGCCGCAACTGCGCACCATCACCCTCGGTGGCGCCGTCACCGGCCTCGGTATCGAGAGTGCGAGCTTCAGGCAGGGCACACCGCACGAATCCGTGATCTCGATGGACATTCTCACTGGGGCCGGCGAGATTCTCACCGTCACCGGCGATGAAGACGACCCTGGCCGCGACCTCTTCTACGGCTTCCCCAACTCCTACGGCTCCCTCGGCTACGCCCTACGACTAGAGATTGAACTTGAGCAGGTTCGGCCGTTCGTCGAGATCCGTCATGTCCCGTACCCCTCCGCCGCTGCCATGGCCGCGGCCATCACGCAATTCGTCGAGACACCGTCATTCGAGGGCCAAACCATCGATTTCATCGATGGCACGGTCTTCTCACCCAGTGAGCAGTACCTCACCCTCGGCTTCATGGTCGATGAGGTGCCGACGGGCCTATCAGTGAGCGACTACACCGGAATGGACATCTACTACCGATCGATCCAAGCGAAGACCCGCGACTGCCTCACCATCCACGACTACCTGTGGCGCTGGGACACCGACTGGTTCTGGTGCTCACGGGCGTTCGGCGCCCAGCGGCCATCCATTCGCCGGCTATGGCCCAAGCGTTGGCTCAGGAGCGACGTCTACTGGAAGTTTGTCGCCTTCGACCGGCGTCATGACGTCTCGGGGAAGCTTGCGAGACTGCGCCGGCAACCGCAGCGCGAACCCGTCGTCCAGGACATCGAGGTTCCCGTCGACCAACTTGAATCCTTCCTCGAATTTTTCCACCGCGAGGTCGGCATCGAGCCGATCTGGATCTGCCCACTCAAGCAGCGCGACCCGGCCGCTCGCTGGCCCCTCTACGAGTTCGACCCTGCGGTTACCTACGTCAACGTCGGATTCTGGTCAACCGTGCCCCTCCCCGATGGCGTCAGCCCCGACGCCGGGAGCGTCAACCGGCGTGTCGAAGCGGTCGTCACTGACCTCGATGGTCGCAAATCCCTGTACTCCACAACGTTCTACGACCGGGCAACGTTCTGGTCGATCTATGGCGGGGAGGCGTACCCCGCACTCAAGGAGCGGTTCGACCCAGGTGGCAGGCTGCTCGGACTCTACGAGAAGGTGGTGGATCGGCAATGAATCTGGCAGAGGTGTTCACGATGGTCGTGCCCGAGGAGAGGGGCGTGGGTTTCAAGGCCTTCGATGGGTCAGTCGCGGGACCACCAGACGCAAGCGTGGTCCTCGACATCCGCACCCCGCGCGCCGTGGAGTACCTCGCGGGTGCGCCGTCCCAACTCGGCCTCGCTCGGGCTTACGTGGCGGGCGACCTCGAAATCGTCGGTGATCCCTTCGAGGCGATGATGCGCCTCTACCCGGCAGCAAAACCCCACCTAGGCTTCGGGGAATGGCTCCGCCTCCTCGGCAGTTTTTTGCCAGCAGCGCTCAAGCGGCCCACCCCGCCGCCGCAGGAGCAAAAACTCACCGGCTCCCGCCACTCGAAGGGTCGTGACGCCGAGGCGATCCACCACCACTACGACGTCTCGAACCGCTTCTACCGCCTGGTGCTGGGCCCGTCGATGGCCTACACCTGCGCGGTCTTCCCAAACGCTGACGCCTCACTCGAGACCGCTCAGGAAGAGAAGTTCGATCTCGTCTGTCGAAAGCTTGGCCTTCAGCCAGGCATGACGTTGCTGGACATCGGCTGCGGCTGGGGCGGGATGGTGCTTCATGCCGTGAAGCACTACGGCGTGCACGCCATCGGCGTCACACTCTCGGAGCGTCAGGCCGAGTGGGGACAGGAGGCCATCGAGTCGCAGGGACTGGTCGGGCAGGCCCAGATCCGGTTCAGCGACTACCGGGATGTCCCGGAGGCCGGTTTCGACGCCATCTCATCGATAGGCCTGACCGAGCACATCGGCCGCGAGAACTACCCGTCGTACTTCGCCTTCGCCTTCGGCAAGCTCAAGCCGGAGGGTCGGATGCTCAACCACACGATCACCCGGCCAAGTGATGCCGAGCCAAGTCACTACCGGGACTCGTTCATCAACCGCTACGTATTTCCCGATGGTGAGCTCTCCGGCCCCGGTCACATCATGAGCACCATGAATGATGCCGGCTTCGAGATCCGTCACGAGGAGAATCTGCGTGAGCATTACGCCCTCACCCTCAAGCACTGGTGTCAAAACCTCGAGGATCACTGGGATGAAGCCGTTGACGAGGCTGGGCTCGGCACCGCACGCGTGTGGCGGCTCTACATGGCCGCCTCGCGGATGGGCTTCGAGCTCAACACAATTCAACTGCACCAGACATTGGGGGTGAGGTTGGCGCCTCGGGGGGTCAGCGGCTTCCCACTGCGCCCGGACTTTGGGACGCAGCGCCGATAGCAGCCTCCGCGAACTACGGGTGGCGGCCATGCGGTAGCCAGGTTCGCCCGAGTGGGCTTACCATTGCCAAGTTTGCTGCAGAGCGTCATCGCGCCACCGAAAGGGACCCGAGTGAAGATTGGTAAACTGCGCCCTCCTGCAGCGGGTGCCCTCCTGCTCGCCGCCGCAACGGCCTCATATTTTTTAATAGGCCAAAGCGCCCGGGCTGTCGAGCCCGAGCCAGTCATCTGGAACTACAGTTATATCACCGTTGATTCCATTTGGGCCGATCTCGCCACAGACATGACCGGCACTTGGGTCGCCGTCGGCACAAAGGGCAAGTTGGCGACGTCAAAGAACGACGGGGTCAACTGGAGCAGTCCGACCCTGCCGACCGCGGTCGCGACCGCCACCTTCACCTCGATCACCCAAGCGGACAGCATGTGGGTGGCTGCAGACGTCACCGGAAATATCCTCACCAGCCCCGATGGCCTCGCCTGGACACTCGCCTTCACGAGCGCGAGTTCAACGGCGTGGACTGGAGCGGCATACGGGGAGGGAATCTGGGTGGTGTTCTCGGCTACCGCCGCTCAGACCTATGTCATATCCAAGGACCGCGGGGTCACCTGGACCACGCAGACCCTTCCCTATGGATTCACGGTCGATGAGGTGGCCTACGGTAACGGCGTCTGGGTAGCCGTTGGAGCGGGAGCCGTTGAACGCAATATCGCCACGTCCGAGGATGGCGTCACCTGGGGCTGGGTGAGAAATGCGAACTCGAACTGGTCCGACGTCGAATTCGCACTCGGGAAGTTCGTCGCGATGTCAGCCTCCGGGGGAATCTCCACGAGCAGTGACGGCCTCACGTGGACCGGCGCCAGTTACCCGCTGCAACGGGCAAATAGCGGTACGACCTGGACAAGTGTGACGGGCGGGCCGGATGGATTCATGGCCGTCGGCTTCGGGACGGGCGTCTCAGGTTTTACCGAGGGCCTCTCCGCCTACAGCACCGATGCAGTCATCTGGAAGCCCACACCCATCATCCACGCCACCTGGAGATCAGTTCAGGCAGACGACGACGGATTCATTGCCCTCGGCTACTACGCCGCTTCCGGCCAAACCGTCGTGATGCGTGGCGCCCTCGGGGCTCCGTCGAGCGCCGGCGGCTTCGCGCTGAGTCCGTGGGTCCAGTCGTTCGCGAGGACATCAGCAGAGATGACGTGCCCGGCCGGTTGGGCAGGCGGTTGGGCGGAATGGCCCAATGAACGTCGGGGCGGCTTCGTCTGCGATCGAACGATCGCCAACTCCGCAACCCATGGCGGGTGGATGGTGTTCGCCGGCGGGCAGTGGTGGAACGTTCCCGACAGCATCTACCGACCGGGTTGATTTACCAGGGCGGGGCGCCGCTCAGGGCGCCTCGTCGACGAGCAGGTGCCCGGCAGTCTCCAGCGACACCTCGGCGTACTCCCCACCACTGCCAATGAGGATGCCCTCGGCGGCGCGCTGCACCTGGATGCTCGACCCCGGGTTTGCCCCGACCCGGCGCAAGGTGAGCATCGCCTCGCCATCAGTCTGGAGTGGTTCGGCGATCCGGCGCAGGACCACCGTGCGGACGTCGCTGCCGGCAACAGCCGCAACGGAAATGAGCGGACCGCCTGCCGGTGCGACGAGATCAGGCACGAGTTCGTCAAGGCCAGGAATCGGGTTCCCGTAGGGCGAGACGGTCGGATTCCCGAGGACCTCGAGGAGGCGACGCTCGACGGCATCGCTCATCACGTGCTCCCATCGGCAGGCCTCGACGTGAACGTCCTCCCACTCCATGCCGAGCAGGGTCACGAGCATGCATTCCGCGAGACGGTGCTTGCGCATGACCCGCGTGCCCGCCTCTCGGCCGAGGGCGGTCAGTTCGAGGTGACGATCGCCCGACACGACCAGCAGGCCGTCACGCTCCATGCGGGCCACCGTCTGCGAGACCGTGGGGCCACTTTGGCTGAGCCGCTCTGCGATGCGGGCACGCATCGGAACGATGCCCTCCTCCTCGAGTTCAACAATCGTCCGCAGGTACATCTGCGTGGTGTCGATGAGATCGCTCACGGGGTCCTCGTCGGTGGTCAAACACATTGGTTGGCTCAGGAAAGAATCACCTTACGAACGCAATCTAGCCGAAATCCCTGAATCGAACCTCGCCACCTGACTGCGGAGTAAGGTCCGACGGGTGATCAGCGTAGACGACTACCGGGCTCGGATTCTTGCAGGCATTTCTCCTCTGCCGCCCACGATGACCACCCTGATGAGCTCGCTGGGGCTGGTCGTAACCGAGGACATTCTCACGAGCCGGCCAATGCCAGGGTTCGATAATTCCTCGATGGACGGCTACGCCGTGCGCTCATCAGACTTCACTGGCGGCTCCGGTAACGTCGTGCTCACCGTCGTCGACGACCTGCCCGCTGGCGCCGGCATCGGCGTCACAATCACGGCTGGGTGCGCGGCCCGCATCATGACCGGGGCGCCCGTGCCTGCCGGAGCAGACTGCGTCGTCCCCATTGAGGAGACCGACGGTGGAGCGTCAACCGTCGCCATTCGGGCCACCCCAACGGCCGGGGCATACATCCGCTGCGCCGGGGAAGACTTAGCGCAGGGTTCACTGGCGGTGCCGCGCGGCAGCATCGTCACGACTCGCAATCTCGCCCTCATCGCGTCGTGCGACCTCTCAGCTGTACCGACCCGACCCCGCCCGAGGGTCGTGGTGATGTCCACCGGTAGCGAACTCGTCGCTCCAGGCGACTCGGTCGCCTTCGGACAGGTCGTTGACTGCAACAGTTACCTGCTCGCCGCTGCGGTTGCTGAGACGGGCGCAGAGGTGACCCGCATCGGACCGGTGAGCGACAGTTTCGAGGCGTTCACGGCTGCCCTCGAGGAGCATGCGGCCAACGCCGATCTCATCATTACGAGCGGCGGGGTGAGCATGGGCGCCTACGACACGGTGAAGGAGGTGCTCACCGCCCGCGGAGGCGTCGAATTCCTGAAGGTCGCAATGAACCCCGGGATGCCGCAGGGTTTCGGCCGCGTCGACGGGGTCCCGATCATCACCCTTCCCGGAAATCCAGTGAGCACCTTCGTGTCCTTTGAGGCCTTCGTACGGCCGGCGATCCGCAAGATGCTCGGACATGCGACCCTGCTTCGTTCTGAACGGACCGCGACGATCCACGAGTCGATCACCTCACCGAGCGGCAAGCGGCAGTTCGCCCGCGGCACGCTCACCGGGCGCGATCGCCTCGAGGTCGCACCCGTCGGCGGGCAGGGCTCGCATGTCATCGGCGGACTCTCCCGAGCGAACTGCATCATCGTCATCCCCGAGACGGTCACCGAGGTGCGCGCCGGATCGTCGGTGAGCATCATCGACCTGCGGGCCGACGACGACGAATAGCTGCAGCCGATCAGGCGCGACAACGGGACCGTGCTGTAGCGACTTCACTACAATTCGCTACATGAGTGCGCCTTTGTCCATTCGGTTCAACGACGATCTCCTCGATCGGCTTCGCAAGCGAGCCCGGGGCATTCCTGGGGCGACGCCGTCGGGCCTTGCTCAGCTGCTCATCGACGAGGGTCTGCGTATGGCGGAGCACCCCGGGATCGTCTTCAAGGACGGACCCACCGGGCGACGTGCAGCCCTGGCCATGGGCCCTGATGTCTGGGAGGTCGTGACCTACATTAAGGAGTCCGAGGAGCGCGGCGACTTGGCGATCGAGGCAGCTGCAGAGGCGCTCTGCCTTCCGTCCGCCCGAGTGCAGGCGGCCCTCGACTACTACTCGACGTACCGTGACGAGATTGTGGAGGAGGTTGCCGAAGCACTCGAAGCTTCGCGAAGTGCTGAAGCTGCTTGGCAATCTCGCCTGCAACTCTTGGCATGACCGTTCGTTCGCCGGTACCGCCCAATCGACTCCTTCTCGATGAGATGTTCGCGCCGGAACTGGCCGCAGAGTTACGCCGTCGAGGTCACCGCGTGACGGCGGTCGCCGAGACGCCTGCGCTGCGAGCCATGAACGACCCGGCCCTATTCGAGTGGGCCGCCGAGAACAGCGAGTGGCTCCTCACCGAGAACGTCAAGGACTTCAGACCGCTGCTTATGGCCGCGCAGGCTGGCAACCACCCCTACGTGAGCCTTCTGCTCACCAGTAGTCGAAGTTTCCCCCGTTCGCGGAGAAACCCCAGCCCACTCACCGAAGCGCTCACGGTCTGGCTGGAGCGTCCCGACTCTCGCTCGCCATCCGCAGAGGAGTGGCTACTACGCGAGATCTCAGCCGATTGAGGTCACGCGAGCGCAGCCGACGACATCGTTGCCATGTCGTGCACGGCACCACCATCTGCGAGCCCCGTCGCGTACAGCACCACAGTCGCGACGACGACTGCAACGCCGACCATTCGGATCGACTGCGCCGAAGCGCTCGGCGACTTTTGCCACATGATGAACGCCGCGACTCCTGCCATGACCGCGACACCTCCGGCGAGCGGGAGTGCAAAGCGATCCACCGTCGCCATCGTCGCGATCATGAGCAGCCAACATGATCCGACGCACCAGCCACCCTGACGCAGGCCTAGCGCGAGCGCCGGGCGCTCAGCATTGAGGCCCTGGCACTTGCGAAGCAGGGCGCTCGTCGATGGCAGCATCTGCCAAAGGCCGACGAGGCCCCAGCATGCGAGCAGCGCAACCGTCGAGCCCGTCGCGAGGCCCGTCAGGGCGAAGGCCGGCATTCCCACCGCGAACCAGCACGCCAGATAGCCGAGGAGAAAGGCTGCTATCCGAAGCTTTGATCCCCGGGCGACTCGAGCGGTGGGCCGAAGAACCGTCGGCACCATCATGACGAGGCTCATCGTCGCCCACATGAAGGCAAAACCGATCGGGTCGTGATGCACGAGGCCAACCTACGCTGCCACGGCTTTCGGCGGGAGTTCATCGGCCAAGGACTACATCCGGCCTTCATCGATCAACTGTCGCACCGTCTCGTCGGTGATCTTCTCGCCGCTTGACGGAATAATCCAAAGTCCGTCCCGTTCGACCAACACGTCACCGGTTATTGGCTCGATCCGGATGCCTGAGCCGTCGACCTCAATGTTCACCGGTCCGGCTCCCATGCCGATCTGCGCTCGCAGGCTCTTTGGAATGACCAACCGCCCGGCCGAGTCAATGGTTGTCTCCATCCCGGGACGTTGCCATTCACATGGGCAACCCCTTGGCAAATGCCCTACCAACCTGCCCAGCCACCCGCACCAAGGGTCAGTCCACCCGTACCAGAGGTTGATTGGGCGGGTTGATGTCGCTCCGAAGCCCAGATCCCAGCCCGGAGGAGCATCAACCTGCCCAAAGGCGGTATGTGGGCTGGGTCAGCGGTGATTCAGCTGTTTGGGTTGGTGTCCATGTCTGCTCCGCTTGCTACGTCGCCGATCTCCACTCGGACGACATCGCTGCGGCCCGCCAGGAATCGGCGGGCGCCCTCGTCTCCCGTGGATACCGCGATGATTTCCTCCCAGTGCCCGCGCGCAAACTTCACGGGATGGCCCCGTTCGCCCTCGAAGGTTGCGGCCACGATCGACGCCGGCGATTCAAGAATGCGTCTCACCCCCTCAGCGGTGAGGCCCGGTAAGTCGACGAGGGTCACGATGACGGAGTCGACGTCGGGCATGAGGTCGAGCGCCGACAGGCCCGCACGAAGCGATGACCCCATGCCCTCGGGCCATTCGTCGTTCACCACGACCACCGCATCGGCCACCTCGCCGACCCATGCACCCAACACGACCACGACCGGCTCGCATCCGGCCTCGCGCATCACCCGAACTGCCCGGTCAACAAGCCGTTCGCCATCGAGGACGAAGGGGGCCTTCGGGCCGCCGAACCGCACACCGGCGCCAGCGGCGAGGACGAGACCAGCCGTCGTCACGCCGTTGTCACCAACTCACCGGTCAACGTGCCACGGGTCAACGCGGCGCACCGGGGTGGATTGGCCCGAGGGTCTCGGCTAGTCGCGAACCTGACCCGCCCCACCGGGCTTGCACGATCTCGGCGGCGATGGAGATCGCCGTCTCCTCCGGGGTGCGGGCACCGAGGTCGAGGCCGATAGGCGAGTGGAGCCGGGCGCACTCGGCGTCGGTGAGCCCCGCCTCCTTCAACCGATCTAGCCGGTCCTCATGGGTGCGGCGCGAACCCATGGCCCCGATGTAGCCCGCATTCGTTCGCAGCGCGACCTGCAGTGCTGGAACGTCGAATTTCGGGTCGTGGGTGAGGACGGCAATAACGGTGCGCTCGTCGACATCCTGCTTCTCGAGCCAGCGGTGCGGCCAGTCGACGACCACCTCGTCAGCCTCGGGGAAGCGTTTCTTCGTCGCGAACACCGGGCGGGCATCGCAGACCGTAACCCGGTAGCCGAGGACCTTGCCGACGCGCACCAACGCGGCAGAGAAGTCGATGGCCCCGAAGATGAACATCTGCGCGGGCGGGGCGTAGCTCAGGACGAAGACCTCGAGGCCCTCGCCGAGCCGCTCACCCTCAGGTCCGTAGTGGAGAAAACCGGTGGTGCCAGCGGCGAGCATCCCGATGGCGTCCTCGCGAATCGTGTCGTCAAGCCGGGTGGTCCCGAGCGAGCCCTCTGCGCGATTGGGGCGCACCACGAGATGACGGCCGACGGAGTTCGGGCCCTTGATAATGGTCGCGATGGCGACGGGCTCCCGCGCCGCGATGCTCGCAGCGATCCCCTCGAGCTCCGGCCAGGTCGACTCGTCGACCCGCTCGACGAACACCTCGAGGATTCCGCCGCACGTGAGCCCGACCGCGAATGCATCGTCATCACTCACGCCATACGTCTCGAACCTGCCAACGCCGTCAGCGAGAACCTCTTGGCCCACCTCAAAGAGTGCTCCCTCGACGCATCCGCCGCTCACCGATCCGACAGCCTCACCGGAGTCGGTCACGAGCATCGATGCGCCAGCCGGACGGGGTGCCGATCGCCAGGTGCGGACAACCGTCGCCATCGCGGCACTACCCCCGCGCCGACGCACCTCGATCAGCTCATCGAGCACTTCGCGCACGGGAACCTCCTTGGGCCTTATCCGACGGGATCGGACAACAGGGTCAATAATGGCCGCATGTCAACAATTCGGTCGGTCGAGGTGACCGAACGCCCCCTCGACCTCGACGCCATGCACCGCCTGGTGAGCGATGACCGCGTCGGTGCCATCGTTTCGTTTAGCGGAAATGTTCGCAACCATGACCACGGCCGAGCCGTGACCTCGCTGCATTACGAGGGTCATCCGAGCGCCGAAACCATCCTTCGCGAGGTGGCCGAGGATATCGCCGCCCGCTTTGAGGTCCTCACGCTCGCGGTCGCCCATCGCGTCGGCCCACTCGAGATAGGCGACGCAGCCCTGGTTGCGGCGATCGGGACGGCCCACCGAGGCGAGGCATTCAGGGCGTGCGAGGCTCTCGTCGACCTGACGAAGGAGCGGCTACCCGTTTGGAAGCATCAGGTGTTCGAGGACGGAACAGATGAATGGGTGAACTGCGCATGAGCATGCTCGTCGATACGTTCAATCGGGCGCACCGCGACCTGCGCGTCTCCATCACCGACCGCTGCAACCTGCGATGCACGTACTGCATGCCACCAGACTTCTCCGACTGGCTCCCCGGCGATCACCTCCTCAGTGTCGACGAACTGCTCCTCGTCATCGAGGTCGCGACCGAGCAGGGCATCGAGAACATCCGGCTAACCGGAGGTGAGCCGCTCGTGCGGCCCGACGTCGTCGAGATTGTGCGCCGCGTCAAGGCACTTCCCCTCGCGCCGAAGGTGTCGCTCACCACAAATGCCCTGCGACTGACCGAGCTGGCCCAGCCCCTCGCCGATGCCGGGCTTGAGCGGGTGAACGTCAGCCTCGACACCCTTGACCGCGAGCGGTTCAAGACCCTTACCTTCCGAGACCGGTTCAACGACGTCATCGCCGGGATCGAGGCTGCACAGCGCGCCGGGCTCACCCCGCTCAAGGTCAACGCCGTGCTCATGCGGGGCATCAACGACGACGAGGCAATCCCGCTGCTGCGCCATTCGGTCGCGAACGGCTGGAACCTGCGCTTCATCGAACAGATGCCCCTCGATGCCCAGGGATCCTGGGAGCGGGCCGAGATGATCTCGGCATCCGAGATCCTCGAACTGCTGTCGACGGAGTTCGATCTCGTGGCCGTCCCGACCCGGGGCTCGGCTCCGGCCGAGGAGTACACCGTCGACGGTGGCCCGATGACGGTCGGGATCATTGCGAGTGTCTCGAAGCCCTTCTGCGCGGCCTGCGATCGCTTGCGCCTCACGGCCGACGGCCAGATTCGCAACTGCCTGTTCGCCCGCGACGAGACCGACGTCAGGGCAACCCTTCGCGATCAGTCGATCACCGAGGCCGAGCGCCGCGATCGCATCGCCCGGCTGTTCACCGCTTCCGTGCTCGCAAAACTGCCCGGGCACGGCATCAACGACCCGTCATTCATTCAGCCTGATCGGCCAATGTCGGCAATCGGCGGTTAGCCCCCGGCGAACGGCGGGAGAACGTCAAGTCTCGCTCCAGCCTCGAGCTGAATTTCGGCCGGATCCCCGTGAACGGCGATGCCGTCGACGAGGTAGCTGCAGCGTGGCCTCACGGCCGCGAACTCCGGATGATCGGCGACGAGCCGGTCGAGAACCCCCGAGAGGGAATCGAAGGGAATGGACAACTCCTGGGATCCAATAGCCGCCCGCGCGGCCGCGAAAAAATGCACTTTGATCTCGCCGGGCTCCATGGGTCGAGGGTATGACACGCGGCCGAAACGCGTGCGTATGGCGAACAATCCCAAGGCGTGGCGCGCAGACCCAATGAGGGTCTATTGTGACCGGCAACACAACGCCACGCACGTCTTCGCATGCCTTTAACAAGGCCGTGCCTGCAATGGAGGATTCATGGATCTGCAGAACTCATTCATCGTCCCGGCCGACATCGACACCGCCTGGAAAACCCTCCTTGACGTCGAGTCGATCGCCCCCTGCATGCCGGGCGCGACCCTCACCTCGTTCACCGGCGAGGAGTTCACCGCCTCGGTGAAGATCAAACTCGGCCCCGTTACTCAGAACTTCAACGGCGAGGGCAGCTTCACGAAGCGCGACGAAGCCACGCACACTGCGGTCATCACCGCGAGCGGCAAGGAAATCCGCGGCGGCGGCTCGGCATCGGCAATCATCACGGCAACACTCGTGTCAGAGGGACCGAACAGCACACGCGCCGACGTGCTGACCGAGCTCACCATCACCGGCAAGGTGGCCCAGTTCGGCAAGGGTGTCATCACCGATGTTTCGAAGAAGCTCATCGACCAGTTCGCGACGAACCTTCAGTCAGTCATCGCTGCGAAGAGCGCGGCTGCGTCGGCTGCGCCCGGCGAGGTTGTCGCGGCGCCCGTCATCCAAGCAGCGGACAGCATCGACCTTCTCGGCGCCGCTACGGCCCCCGTGCTCAAGCGCGCTATTCCCGTAGTGATCGGTGTCCTCGTGATCGTCGGCATCATCGTGTACCTCATCGTGAGATAGCACCCTCGTCGCTTCATCGATTCAACGGTTTTAGGATTCATCGATTCAAAGGAACCATGCACGTGCCAAGGAAACCCATCGAACGGAAAGGCGTGACGGATGCAAACACCAGCACCTGTGGACTATGTCCGCGCAACGTCCGTTGCTGACGCACTCAGTCTGCTTCAGCAGCACGGCGACGAGGCTCGACTCCTCGCAGGGGGCCACAGCCTCCTGCCCATGATGAAGCTGCGGCTCGCGCGGCCCGAAATCCTCGTCGATATCAATGATCTTGACGAGCTCCGCGGTATCCGAGTCGATGGCAACGAGATCGTCGTCGGCGCGATGGTCACGCATGCCGAGATCCTCAACTCACCGATCCTCTTCGAGCACTACCCAATCTTTCGCGAGGCGGAGAAGGTCATCGCCGACCCGATCGTCCGTAACAAGGGCACGATGGGCGGCTCGATGTGCCAGGCCGACCCCGCTGAGGACCTCTCGGCCGTGGGCGCTGCGCTCCGGGGCACCGTCGTCATCCAAAACGCCGAAGGTCGCCGCACCGTCCCGATGCGTGAGTTCCACGAAGGACCGTACGAGACGAAGGTCGCCGACGGCGAAATCCTCGTCGAGGTTCGCTACCCGATCCTCCCAGGCTCCGGCAGCGCCTACGAGAAGGTCGAACGCCGCTCGGGTGACTGGGCCGTCTGCGCCGCGGGCGCTTGCGTCACCATCAGTGGCGGTGTGTTCAGCTCAGTCGGCATCGGCATCGGTGCCGTGAACGCCGAGCACTTCACCGCCGTCGACGCAGAGGCCTTCCTCGTTGGCAAGGAACCGACAGCGGAGAACATCGCCACTGCCGCCCAGATGGCTGCGGATTCCTGCGATCCGTCGGCCGATCAGCGCGGCCCGGCAGACTACAAGAAGCACCTCGCAATGGAACTGACCAAGCGCGCACTGACTCGTGCGGCTGCAGCGGCTAAGGGAGCCTGACGTGGAAATCAGCATGAAGATCAATGGCGCGGAGGTGACGCACGACGTCGAGCCGCGCACCCTCCTGGTGCACTTCGTTCGCGAGAACGCCGGCCTTCGCGGCACCCATTGGGGCTGCGACACCTCGAACTGCGGAGCCTGCGTGCTCTGGGTCGACGGCACCCCGACGAAGAGCTGCACAATGCTCGCAGCATCAGCAGCCGGCCACGACATCACCACGGTGGAGGGACTGGAGAAGGACGGCAAGCTCGATCCGATCCAGCAGGGCTTCATCGAGTGCCACGGGCTGCAGTGCGGTTTCTGCACCCCCGGCATGCTCATGACGGGTCGCTGGATCCTCGACAACAACCCCCAGCCCAGCGAAGCGGAAATTCGCGAGGGCATCTCCGGTCAGCTGTGCCGCTGCACCGGCTACAAGAACATCGTCGACTCCATCCACTGGGCCGCCGATCACCCCGCACAGAATGAGGTGTCCGCATGACCGCTGTCCAAGAAGTGCCAATCAGCGCCGGGGGCAACCCCATCGGATTCGGCAGCATGAAGCGTGTCGAGGATCAGCGCTTCGTTCGCGGCCAGGGCAACTACGTCGACGACGTCAACCTCCCCGGCATGCTCCACAGCGCGATCCTGCGCAGCCCGTGGGCGCACGCCCGCATCAAGTCGATTGACACCTCGGCTGCCGAGGCACTGCCGGGCGTCATCGCCGTCCTCACTGGCAAGGCCCTTGAGGGCATCCCGCGTCCGAGCCTGCTCGGCGACAACTTCGCCTGGATGCCAACCCTGTCGTACGACACCCAGGCGGTGCTCGCAACCGACAAGGTCCGGTTCCAGGGCCAGGAGGTCGCGTTCGTCATCGCCGAGTCGCGCTACATCGCGAAGGACGCCGTCGAGCTGATCGACGTCGACTACGAGCCACTTGAGCCGGTCATGGATGCCAAGCGTGCGATGGATCCGGGCGCACCGGTCATCCGCGACGACAAGGGCCAGACCGATAACAGCATCACCGATGTTCACGGTCACAAGACCTGGGAGTCCGGCAATGCGATCAGCACGGCAGAGGCCATCGCCCGCGCCGAGGCCGACCCCAACTGCGTCGTGGTGACGCAGGAGGTCATGTACCCGCGCGTGCATCCGGCTCCGATGGAGACCTGCGGTTCGGTGGCGCACATGGACAAGGTCACCGGCCAGCTGACCCTGTACACGACCAGCCAGGCCCCGCACGCCCATCGCACCGTCTACGCGATGGTCGCAGGCCTGCCGGAGCAGAAGATCCGCGTCATCGCGCCCGACATCGGCGGCGGCTTCGGAAACAAGGTCGGCGTCTACCCCGGCTACGTCCTGTCGATCCTCGGAACAATCGTGACCGGCAAGCCGGTGAAGTGGATCGAGGATCGCGGCGAGAACCTCATGTCGACCTCCTTCGCCCGCGACTACCACATGACCGGCAAGATCGCGGCGACGAAGGATGGCAAGATCCTCGCCGTCGATGTCGACGTCCTCGCCGATCATGGCGCCTTCAATGGTGTGGCCCAGCCGACCAACTACCCGGCCGGCTTCTTCCACATCTTCTCGGGCTCCTACGACTACCCGGATGCGCACTGCAAGGTCACGCCGGTCTACACGAACAAGGCCCCCGGTGGCGTCGCATACGCGTGCTCCTTCCGCATCACCGAAGCGGTCTACGTCATCGAGCGACTGGTCGACTGCCTCGCAGCCGAGATCGGCATGGACCCGGCGGAACTGCGCCTGAAGAACCTGCTCAAGCCTGAGCAGTTCCCGTACACCTCGCCCACGGGCTGGGTCTACGACTCGGGCCAGTACGAGAAGACGATGCGCGTCGCAATGGAGATTGCCGGCTACGACGAGCTCCGTCGCGAGCAGGCCGAAAAGCGGGCCCGCGGCGAGTACATGGGCATCGGCATCTCGTTCTTCACCGAGGGCGTGGGTGCAGGCCCACGCAAGGACATGGACATCCTCGGCCTGGGCATGGCGGACGGCATTGAGCTGCGCGTTCATCCCACGGGCAAGGCAGTGCTGCGTCTTTCGGTGATGTCGCAGGGCCAGGGCCATGAGACCACCTACGCGCAGATCGTCGCGCATGAGCTCGGCATCCCGCCGGAGGACATTGACGTCGTCAACGGCGACACCGATCAGACACCGTTCGGCCTCGGCACCTACGGGTCGCGGTCGATGCCGGTTTCCGGTGCTGCGGCAGCCATCGTCTCGCGCAAGGTCAAGGAGCGGGCTCGCATCGTCGCTGCTGCGGCGCTCGAGTGCTCGCCCGATGACCTCGAGTGGGAGCTCGGACGCTGGTCGGTCAAGGGCGACAAGGAGCGTGGCAAGACGATCCAGGAGATCGCCCTGCTGTCGCACAGCTCACTTGAGCTGCCCGAGGGCGTTGAGGGTCACCTTGACGCGACGGCGGTCTACAACCCGCCGAACCTCACCTACCCGTACGGGGCATACATCTGCGTCGTCGACGTAGATCCCGGCACCGGTGTGGTCAAGGTCCGTCGCTTCATCGCTGTTGATGATTGCGGGACGCGCGTCAATCCGATGCTCGTCGACGGCCAGGTTCACGGCGGTATCGCGGACGGCATCGGGATGGCGCTCATGGAGGTCATCGCATTCGATACCGACGGCAACAACCTCGGTGGTTCGTTCATGGACTACCTGCTCCCGACCTCGATGGAGTGCCCCTCCTTCGAGCTCGGCGAGACCGTCACGCCGTCGCCGCATCACCCGATCGGCGCCAAGGGTGTCGGCGAGTCGGCGACGGTCGGATCACCGGCAGCCGTCGTCAACGCGGTCATGGATGCACTCGCACCATTCGGGGTGCGTCACGCGGACATGCCGCTAACCCCGTCGAACGTGTGGCGAGCGATTCAAGGCAACCCGATTCGCGTAGACATGGCAATCGAGTAACAATCACCCCATGACGACGCGGGCGTTGCACGAACAGGCAGAACGGCTTCGAGCCGATCGCATCCCTTTCGTGCACGCCCGCGTCGTTCTTGCTGAGAAGCCAACATCTGCCAAGCCCGGCGATGAGGCACTCGTGCTCATGGACGGAACGATCGAAGGGTTCGTCGGCGGCCAGTGCGCTCAGGCCACCGTGCGGGCTCAGGGCCTCGAGCTCATGCAGCGCGGCTCGACCATGCTGCTACGCATCGCTCCCAACCCCGAACCGGAGCAGTCCGGAAAGACGGTGGTTCACAATGCCTGCCTGTCGGGCGGCACCCTGGAGATCTTCATGGAGTCGGTGCTCCCCGCACCCGTCGTGCACATCGAGGGCGATAGCCCTATAGCGCGCGCGATGGCGGCCGTCGGTTCAGCGCTCGGCTACGACGTCCGGCCATACTCATGCACCGACCTCAATGTCGTCGATGCCGTCCTCATCGCATCACACGGATTTGGCGAGGAACCCGCGCTCACCACGGCCCTTGACGCTGGTGTTCCTTACATTGGAATGATCGCGAGCCCAAAGCGGGCAAAGGCCGTGCTCGACTCCCTCGGTCTCGACCCAGTCGTGCGGGCGCGGGTCCACGCTCCGGCAGGCCTCGACATCGGGGCGCGCACCTCGGAGGAGGTTGCGTTGTCGGTGTTCGCGCAGATCATTGAGGGGCGCCGAGCGCCCAGCCGGATCCGCGAGCTCCCACTTCTTGCTTCCACAGCACCTGCGTCGTCGACCACCGCCATCGATCCGATCTGCCAGATGACGGTTGCCGCGGTACCAACGAGCATCCACGCGGAGATCGGCAACACGATCTATTACTTCTGCTGCCCAGGCTGTCGCGACACCTTCGTTTCAGCTCATCCCTCAACCGTGACAGGCTGACATGTCGACCCTTGCTGAGCAGGTTCCGGACGCCGCAGGCCTCATCGCCAGCCTCGCCGCCCACGACTACCTCGCTGAATCAGGGCTTGCGACCGCGCTGTTCTGTGCTGTGCGCCTCCCCCAGCCGCTGCTCCTCGAGGGTGAGGCCGGCGTGGGCAAGACGCAGGCCGCCAAGTCGCTCGCCGAGATGCTCAACACGCCCCTCATCAGGCTTCAGTGCTTCGAGGGCATCGACGCATCCGAGGCCCTCTACGAATGGAACTACCCGCGCCAACTCCTCGGCATACGAGTGGCAGAGGCCCGCGGCGCCGACCTAAGCGAGGAGTCGCTGTTCTCCCGCGACTACCTCATCGAACGGCCCCTTCTGCAGGCCCTCGAGCACCCCGGACCCAATCCGGCTGTGCTCCTCATCGATGAAATCGACCGTGCCGACGAGGAGTTCGAGGCCTTCCTGTTCGAGATGCTCGCCGAATCCGCGGTCACTGTCCCCGAGATCGGTACCCTCACCGCGAAGGTGCCGCCGGTCGTCATCCTTACTTCAAACCGGACCCGCGACCTGCACGATGCGCTCAAGCGGCGCTGCCTGTACCACTGGATCGACTACCCGAGCCTCGAGCATGCCGTCCAGATCGTCCGGCTGCGCGTGCCGCAGGCCTCTGCCGACCTCGCCGCCCAGGTCGCTGGAGCGGTCGAACGCCTTCGCAGCCTCGATGTGCAGAAGCCTCCGGGGGTAGCCGAGGCCATTGACTGGGTGCACGCGGCGACCCTGCTCGGCATCAAGACCCTCGATGCGGATGCCGTTGATCTCACAATGGGCTCGGTCCTGAAGTACCGGGAGGATCAGGATCTCGCTCGCGCTGAGGGCCTCTCCTGGGTCGCAGGTGCCTGAGTCCGCCATCGCGCCAGCATCTGCCCTACCTCGTCGGCCGAGCGGCTTGGCCGACATCGTCGCGACCTTCGGACACCTTCTGCACCACGCCGGTGTTCCCACGACCCCCGAGCGCAGCGCAAGGTTTGGTGCGGCCGTGGTGCTCGCCTCCCCCCAGCTCGTCGACGAAATCTACTGGCTTGGACGGGTCACGCTCCTCACCGCGCATGATCAGGTCGAGGTCTACGACCGGGCCTTCAGGCAGGTCTTCCGGGGCATCATCGACATCGCCGACTTCCGCGGCGACAGCAGCACCCCGCCGCCGTCGTCGTCCGCACCATCCAACGAGAAGCTGCCATCCGACCCGAATCGCGAGGGCGAGTCAAAGTCCGGGCCCCGCGGCACGAGCGCGACCCCGGGCCCTACCGCGACAAGTGATGACGATAGCGACGAGGACGAGCCGAGCATCCTCGCCGCGGTGAGCGATGAGGAGCGCCTCGCAAGCAAGGAGTTCGCGGCCTGCACCGAGGAGGAGCTCGCGCTCATCCGCCGGTTGGTGGAGCAACTGCCGCTCGTCCCCCCAATGCGCCGGGGTCGCAGGCTCCGTCGGCACCGAGCCGGGTCACGGCTCGATATTCGAAGCACCCTGCGCCGCTCGCACCGCACGATGGGGGATCCCGTCGAGCTCATCACCCGCCGCCGCAAGGAGCGGCCGCGCAGGATTGTCCTCATCGCCGACGTCTCTGGGTCGATGGAGCCGTACGCACGCGTGTACCTGCACCTCATGCGTGGGGCGGTGCAGGCCTTGCACGCCGAAGCCTTCGTCTTCGCGACCCGGCTCACCCGGCTCACCCGCCCGCTCGCCCAGTCGCAGCCTGACGTCGCGTATCGCAAGGCCACAAAGGCGACCCCCGACTGGTCCGGCGGAACGCGAATCGGCCGGGCCCTGCACGAGTTCATCGATGACCACGGCCGACGAGGCATGGCGCGCGGCGCCGTCATCGTCATCGTCTCCGATGGCTGGGAGATCGATGATCCGGCGGCCATCGGCGAGGCCATGGCCCGACTTTCCCGCCTCGCGCACCGCATTATTTGGGTAAACCCCCGCAAGGCCGCCGTCTCCTACGAGCCGCTCGTCGGCGGCATGGCGGCAGCACTTCCGTACATCGACACGTTCGTGCCCGGTCACTCCATCGATGCCCTCGAGGAGGTCCTTGACGCGATTCGGCTCGGGGGCAAGCGTCCGGCGAGTCGCAAGGCCAGGCCGTAGGGTGCAGCCATGACCGCGACGCCCGGCGAGTTCACCCATCTGAACGACCGTGGCGAGGCCCGAATGGTCGATGTCACCGAGAAGTTGGTGACGGTGCGGTCGGCGACCGCCCGGTGTCGCGTCTCGGTCTCGGAGCAGGTGGCATCGATGCTCCTCGCCGGCGGCATGCCGAAGGGTGATGCCCTGGCTGTCGCACGGATCGCCGCGATCACGGCCACGAAGCGAACCCCTGATCTCATCCCGCTTTGCCATCCGCTGGCCATTCACGGCGTTGATGTCGATGTCCGGGTGGATGCCGTGACGTCGGCTGTCGAGATCCTCGTGACCGTCCGCACTGCGGACCGCACCGGTGTCGAGATGGAGGCCCTCACCGGGGCTGCGGTCGGCGGCCTCGCCGTCATCGACATGGTGAAGGGCACCGACCGGCTCGCCGCGATCGCCGAGGTGGTGCTGCTCGAGAAGTTGGGCGGACGATCCGGGCACTGGACGAGGCCGGCATGACCTACCGGGCAGCGGTGATCACTGCTTCGAATCGCAGCGCTGCCGGTTTGCGTCCGGATACCTCCGGGCCGATCCTCGTCGAAGGCTTACGCGATCTCGGCATCGACGTGGGTGATCCGCTCGTGGTCCCAGACGGCGAACCCGTCGGCGATGCCCTGCGCGAAGCGGTGGCGTCCGGCATCGACCTCATCCTCACGACGGGAGGAACCGGGCTCTCCCCCACCGACCGCACCCCGGAGATGACCCGGCACGTCATCGACCGCGAGGTCCCCGGCATTGCCGACGCCATCCGCAACCACGGCACGGAGCACGGGATCGCCACGGCCGTGCTTTCCCGGGGCATCGCCGGCCTCGCGGGTCGCGTCCTCATCATCAATGCGCCTGGATCCCCTGGCGGCTGCCGTGATGCGATCGCGGCCCTGAGTCCGGTCCTCATCCATGCCCTCGACCAGATCAGCGGCCTTGACCACTGATGAACCGGTTGCCACCTGGACCGCAATGCTCCTCACCGGCGGCGCCGGAACCCGAATGGGCCGGGAGAAGTCCGGTGTCATGCTCGGCGAATTCAGCCTCGTCGACCATGTATTGATGGGCCTGCCAAGCGGGGTCGAGGTCATCCTCGTGGGTCCTGAACTCCGCCGACCACCTCGCCCGGTGACATGCACCCGGGAGTCACCCCAAGGCGGCGGACCGGTGGCCGGCCTCGCTGCGGGCCTTGACCTCGTGGCAACGGAAATCGTCGGCGTCATCGCAACCGACATGCCCTTCGCTGGCGGACTCCTCGAAGCCCTAGCCCACAGCATTCCCCCCGGCTCCGATGCGCTGATCCCGGTCGATGCCACCGGTCACCTGCAGCCACTCTGTGCCGCGTACCGCGTGACAGCGCTGCGCACCGCACTTTTGGCCCTCGGCGCCTTGCCAGGAACGTCGATGCGGAGCCTCCTCGCTCACCTCGTCGTCGCGGAGGCTACCTGCACCGCTCTCGACGCTCCATTCGACAAAGAGTCGCTCTTCGATATCGACACTCCGAGTGATCTCGATCGATCCCGCGCAATAATGCACGAGAGGAAGGGACGTTCCCATGAATAGTCGGATGACTCGTGGATGACTGGATCAGCGCGGCCTGCCGAGAGCTCGGCATCAGCCCGCCGCTGAACATCTCGGAGATCCTCGACCTCGCACGCGATGCCGCGCACAATGTCGAGCGACCAGCCGCTCCCATCACGACCTACCTGCTCGGTTACGCGGTGGCGCAGGGTGCTGACCTCGCCGCGGCTTCCGCCCGGCTCTCTGCGCTGGCGACTGGGTGGGTCGCGCAGGAGTGACCCCGTTAGCGGAGGCAAGTTGGCACGGGGCTCGCGAGGCCGCGGCCCGGGTGGTCGGCACTTTGCCCTCCGAGCAGGCCCCGGTGCATCTCAGCCCCGGGCGGGTCCTCGCCACGAACTGCGTGGCGCTGTGCGACCTGCCGAACTTCGACAGCTCAGCGATGGACGGCTGGGCGGTGGCGGGTGCCGGGCCCTGGGCCATCGTCGGCGATGCACGTGCTGGCTCACCCCTGACCCAGCCGCTCGCACCCGGCACTGCTGCGCGAATCGCGACAGGAGCGGTCGTGCCCACCGGCACCGGCTCGGTGATCCGTTGGGAGGACGCACGCGTCGCAGAGGGTCTCGTCAACGCAGAGCCTGCCCCCGGATCCAATATCCGCCGCGCGGGTGAGGAGTGCCGGTCTGGAGACCTCATTGCCCGAGTTGGCACGACGGTGACGCCGGCCCTCGCCGGCTTCCTCGCCGCCACGGGTCACGACCAGGTCGCCGTCGTGAGCCGGCCACGCGTCCACGTCCTGCTCCTCGGAGACGAACTTCAGCAATCAGGAATCCCAAGTGAGGGACGCGTGCGTGATTCCCTCGGACCCCAGCTACCGGGATGGCTCGCTCGCATGGGCGCCGAGGTCCTTGCCGGCGACCTCGTGGCCGATGACCTCGAGGCGGTCGCTGAGACCCTCGCCCAGGCAGCCCGGGAGAGCGATCTCGTTATCACCACCGGCGGAACCGCGGCAGGGCCCCGTGACCATCTACGCGCCGCCATCGAGCGCAATGCCGGCACGATCCTCGTCGACTGCGTCGCGGTACGACCCGGCCATCCAATGCTGCTCGCTGAACTCGCCATTGACGACGGTCGCCGGGTTCCAATCGTCGGCCTGCCCGGCAACCCGCACTCGGCGATCGTCGGCCTGCTCACGCTCGCTGAGCCGCTCATCGGTGCCATGCTCGGACGGACGAGGACTCCGCTCGACAAGGTGCCGACCACGAGCGAACTTCGCGCCCCGAAGGACCACACTCGACTCATCGCCGGCAACCTTCTCGAGGGCCGATTCGAACTCTCCCCGTACGGCGGGTCCGCGATGCTCCGCGGGCTCGCGCAGTCGTCAGGGTTCGCCGTCGTCCCCGAGGGCACGACCCCCGCCGGAGCACATGTTCAATGGCTGCCCCTGCCATAGCGTTCACATCCCTCGTCGTCACGTGTTGTCCTTCCGCCACGGAGCGCTTAGGGTTCGAAAGGACCAAGGAGCCTTCGATGACAGATGTGGCGCGGCTATCGGCAGTTGCCATGTCCAGCCTTATCAGGGCCGGGGAACTCTCCCCTACCGAGTGCACCGTGGCCGTGCTCGACCGGATGGACGAGTGGTCACCAGCCCTCAACGGTTTCGTTGACTTTGACCCTGAGGGTGCGCTCATTCAGGCCCGGGCCGCGACCAATGTCATGCGTCATGGCGTGGAGATTGGCCCGCTTCACGGCGTTCCGGTGACGGTCAAGAGCAATCAGGCGGTCCGCGGCTTTCCGACCCGCCGTGGTTCACGGCTCACGTCAACCGAGCCAGCCGCCGCCGATGCCCCGCTCGTCTCGCGACTTCGAAGGGCCGGGGCCATTGTTGTTGGCACGACAACGATGACCGAGCAGGGCTGGTCTGCCACCGGCGACAGCCCGCTCACGGGGGCCACCCACAATCCGTGGATGTTCGGCCGCACCGCTGGCGGCTCCTCGTCCGGGGCGGCGGCCATGGCCGGAGCGGGGTGCGGCCCCCTCCATGTCGGCACCGACGGCGCCGGATCCATCAGGATCCCCGCCCACTTCTGCGGCGTGGTCGGCTTCAAGCCCACCTACGGCCGCGTCCCGTACGCGCCCGTGCCCAACAACGCGAACCTCTCGCATGCCGGCCCGATCACCCGCTCGGTCCACGACGCCGCCCTCATGACCGCAGTGCTGTCCGGCCCGCACAAACGGGATCCCTTCAGCCTGCCGGGCGCCATGAGCCCTGACGTCGAATCGGGCGACCTCTCCGGGATTCGCATCGCATTCAGCCCCGATCTCGGTCACGCGCGCGTCGACCCTGACGTCACCCGGATCGTGCTGCGTGCGCTGGCCACGTTCACCCAAGCGGGTGCCGTCGTAGAACACGTCATCCCCTCGTGGGGTCCAGGCGGTCCCTCCATCATCCGAGACATGTGGGGCCTCGACGTTCTGGGGTTCCTGCCGAGCGATGAGATGCGTGCCAGCCAGATGGACCCTGGGCTTATCGCCTGCATCAACGCCTTCGATCGACTGACCGCAATCGAGGGCATCAACGCGACCGGTCGCCGTCTTGCCTATGCAGCCGAGGTCAACGCCTGGTTCCCGGACGAGGACTGGGATGTCATCGTGACGCCGAGCGCGTCTGTGACTGCATTCCCGGTCGGGCGCCTGCAGCCCGAATCCTGGCCGCAGCACCCATGGGACTGGATCAGTTGGGCGGAGTTCTCCTACCCATTCAACCTGTCCCACGGACCCGCGATCAGCGTGCCCTGCGGGCTGTCGACCGAGGGGCTACCCGTTGGCCTGCAGATCGCCGGCCCACGCCTCGGCGACGCGATGGTGCTGCGCGTGGCCGCCGCATTCCTCGAGGCACAGCCGTTCAACGAGTGGCCAACGCCGCCGGGCGATGACGTTCTGGTGAGTATCCCGGTTGAAGAGACCGAAGAATCCACCCGGGAGGCAGCAGCCTGACGGCTGGTGCGATCACGGCAGCGCCGCTGCACACTCTGCAGGCTCGAACATTCAGCTCAGTCTGGCCCAATAGCCCCGGTGACGAGGTCTCGCCAGGACATCAGCCGGACCCCCTCCCTCATCGTCGACTCGTCCCCTCCGTAAATCACGATCGGCGAGAGCTTCACATCGCCGTCCTTCGCCAGATCCTCCCGCCATTGGCGCATGGGGGCGATCCAGTCACGGGCGAACGTGCGGCCGGACTTCACTTCGATGAGGACGAGGTCTCGCCCGCTCTCAAGTGTCAGATCAATTTCCCGGCCACGCTTGTCGCGAAGGAAGCCCAGCGAAGGCCGGCGGGCGTCATTGAATCCCTGCTTCACGATTTCAGAGGCAACCCATGTCTCGAACACCGGTCCGCGCGAGATGTGGGTGATGAGGGTTTGCGGGTCTCGAATCCCGAGGAGGAAGCACATGAGCCCGGAGTCAAGGAAATACAACTTTGGCGACTTGGAAAGCCGCGTCGTGACGTTGGCATGGAGGGGCGCGACAAGTGAGACCACGTAGCTTGCTTGGAGGACCGATAGCCACTCGCGCGCAGTTGGAGTCGAAATCCCGCAATCAGAACCCAAGGCCGTGAGGTTGAGCAACTGGCCCGACCTTGCCGCGCACATGCCCACAAATCGATGGAACGTGGAGAGGTCCCGAACCTTCAACAGTTGCCCGACATCACGTTCAACGTACGTCGCGAGGTAATTGCCGAGCCAGTCTCCTACCGACACGTCGCGCCCGAAGATCGCCGGATAACCGCCCCTGAAGAGATTCGTCTCAAGGTCATCAGCAAGGAACCCGACCGCATTCAACTCCGCGACACTCAGCGGAAGCAGTTCCAGCCGGCCCGCCCGGCCAGCGAGCGACTGGGTGATGCCCGCGACGAGGTCAAACTGCTGTGATCCGGTGAGGACGAACTGTCCCATCACCGGCTGCTCGTCGACGATTCCCTGAATCCATGACATAAGGTCCGGAACCCTTTGGACTTCGTCGATCACCGCACCCGCGGGGAACCGACCGAGGAACCCAATCGGATCAGTCACCGCGAACTCTCGCTCCGATGGATTCTCAAGGGAGACGTAGGGCTTGCTCGGGAAGGCGTGGCGAGCCAGCGTTGTCTTGCCCGACTGACGCGGACCGGTGAGCACAACGACCGGAAATCCCGCCGTGAGTCGAAGGAGGGCGGCCCGCGCCGTCCGATTGATGAGGGGCGGGGGACGACTGCTCGGCATGGACAAATCTTAGATTGAATCTTCGATTTGTCCATCGCGGATGGAGTGCCTTCTGGTTGGCCTACGCTGAACTGATGTCCACCGTCATGTGGTTCCGCCGCGACCTCCGCCTCCTCGACAACCCAGCACTCCTCGAAGCGATCACGGCTGCACGCGAGTCGAGTGATGGCCGCGTCGTCCCCCTCTTCGTGCTCGATGAGGCGCTCTGGGGACCGGCCGGCTCGGTGCGCAAGGCCTACCTCAGCCGGTCCCTTGATGCACTCCGTGCCTCGCTCGGCGGATCGCTCCTCATCCGGCACGGCGACCCAGTGAACGTGCTCCCCGAGGTGGCTCAGGCAGCGGGCGCAGCAAGCGTCCACATCGCCGAGGACTTCGGGCCCTATGGCCGGGCGCGCGACATCGCGGTCGAGCGGGCCCTCGGGAGCGTCCCCCTCATTCGCACCGGGTCGCCCTACGCCGTGGCACCCGGGCGGGTCACGAAGGACGACGGGACCCCATATCGGGTCTTCACGCCCTTCTACCGCGCCTGGATGCGCCACGGTTGGCGCGCTCCCGCCGACGACATCCCCGCCGAGGTCAATTGGTGGCTGCCCCTCGGGACCCATGACATTCCTGCCGCACCCGACCTCGGCGCACTTCTCCTGCCGCCGGCCGGCGAGGAGGCAGCTTGGGAGCGCTGGGAGTCCTTTCGTTCCTGCGCCCTCGGCGACTACGCCGAGAACCGGAACCGC
>CAMAWO010000019.1 GCA_945861925.1 Bifidobacterium breve
CACACCGCTGAGTACGTCGAGTCGGTCGTGCTCGGTGGTGAGTCGGGTGAGTGGAACGGCAGCCGCCCGGACCTCGGCCGGCTCGCGCTCCAGATGGCAGGGGGCACGATCCTTGCGCTCGACTCACTGCTCAGCGGGGAGACGATGACGGCGGTGCACTTCGCCGGCGCGAAGCACCACGCCATGCGCGACCGGTCCAGTGGGTTCTGCGTGTTCGCGGACTTCGCGATCGCGGCGAAGCTCGCCATGAGCCGCACCCGGGTCATGCAGACGCCCCGAGGCACCTTTCGGGTGCCGATGCGGGTAGCGATCCTCGACATCGACGCCCACCACGGCGACGGCACCGAGCGGCTCACCAGCGACGACGACCGTATCCTCACGATGTCGGTCCACGACCGCAGCATCTTCCCCGGCACCGGCCGCGGCGACGATCCTGCGAGCCACGTCTACAACACTCCACTCGAGCCGGGCAGCGGCGACGAGCAACTCGCCGACGCCGCCGCGTACTTCGTCGGGCTATGCGAACGGTTCAACCCCGACCTCATCATGATCGCGGCCGGCGCCGACGGCCTTGACGGTGATCCGCTGTCGACCCTCACCTACACGATCGAGGGACTGGAATATGCGGTGCGATACGTTCGCCGCGGATTCCGCGACCTCCCAATGCTCATCGGCGGGGCGGGCGGCTACCGGCCCGATGACCTCACGCCGAGGGCATGGGCACGGATGGCTGTCGCCGCGGCACTGCCCGTCGGCGACCACGAACGCACCTGGTCCGACCTCGGGGACTGCGACTACGAACTCGACCCCGAGGACCTCGAGGAGCACCGCACCTGAACTGTTGGGGGCGCGGCGGCCATTCGCCGCGCCTCGGCGTTCAGCCACCTCTCCCGTGATTCATGGGCATGATGACGGGATGACCGACAACGTGGCAAGCCCCTACTGGGAGGCGTATCTGCGCACCTAGGTTGGCCTCTAAGGCGAACGGAATGAGAATCCGGGGAAGCGCGCTTTGCATCGGTCCCCTGGAGAATCAGGCAGCGGCCGTCAACGCGAGCACGCGAAGATTGCCGTCAGCCTGCCGGATCATCGAGATCTCGAGGTCGCTGCCGGGTCCCGAGTCCGCCGGCATCTCTGACTCGGCAAGCTCTCTCAATCGAGTTGGCCACTCGAGCAACTCACGCACCTCATTGCGCGTGAGCATGTTGTACATCACGCCTTCAGGGGGGCGGATCTGAATCCGCATGAGGCAGTTCAAGAATGTCGCCAAATCTCGCTCGAGGCGGTCCACAGTCTCCTGCTCGGATCTCAGGACGGAGGCGAACCTCGTGAACGTGAGATCCGGCTCCCGCTGCGCGTGCTCGACGGACTGGAGTGCCGCGACCCGCCGCTTCGCTGCGACAGCGAATGCCGCGAGCCTGAGCTGGGCGCGGAACTCCCCTTCCACTTTGTCAATTCCCGGATATCCCTCCTTCAGTTGCGAGATGGTCAAGCCGGGAGCACCAAAGGTGTCCAAAGTTCTCTGCCACTGAACGACCCGACGAACCGCGGCCTCAACGGCAGTGTCGACGGCATGAACCGCTGAGTCGAGCCCAAGCGAATGGCCAATGGCGCCCTTGTCGAGCACGATGGCCGCAGCCCTATCGATCGCCCTGCTCGACGCCTTGAGGCTGTCTCGCTGATCATCGAGGTGTGCTTGCTTGAGTTCTTGTAGAAGCTCAGTGATCCTCTCGAGGGCCCGGCGTCGTTGTTCCTCGGCGTAGATCGCCATTGCAGCGCCTATGGCGAGCAGGACGAGCGGCGCGGCCACGGTCGCGAGTGCCACCGCCCCTGTTGCGGTTGCTGCGCCGCCGACAGCGGCCGTTCCGACTCCAATTCTTGGCGCAACAGGTACGAAGGTGGCCTGACCGACGATCCCAGCCCTTCCGAGAATCCCACTGTGGATGCCCGTCGAAGCAGCAGCGGATGGCATAGCTCGAGCGAGTCCGCTTCCCATCTGCGTGGCAATGTGCGCGGGAACCACCATGCGGTAGAGGGTTTCTCCGCCCTGCGTGACACCGGGTGAAACCGCCTTCAGGCTGCTACTTGAGTGCTGAATCAGGTTGGTCAGGCAGGTGGCGAGCGGACTGGCGGCATCGAGCAGTCTTCCGCCCTTGATCGTGTTCTCGATCGGCAGCGGGTAAGCCTCAAGGGAAACCAGCGGGGTATCCATGAGGTCGGCTAGGCCGTCCCGAAGTTGAGCGAGTCGTTCGGCTGTGAAGCCCTCGGTCGGCATCGACGCTGCCACGTCCCCAGAGAATCCTGATTCCTCGGTCCCAATCAGCCAGACGGGCACCGACAAACTGTCATCCTGTGCGGTCATAACCGTCCCCCAGTCATTTAATTCTCTTCAGCCTATGTCCAAACCGTGAAGATGAGGGCAGTAAACGGGGAAGGCGACGGACGGCCACTCGGCTTGATCGCACATTGGCAAGGGGTGGTCGGATGCCGCGGGCTCAGCGGGTTGGGGTGAATGCTGACATCTGGGGAACGATCCTGGCCGCGGCGTCAACGATGCCTGCAGCGAACGGAAGGTCGGCTCGCACGTCATCGCTGGTGAGGGCTCCTGCCGCGGCGAGGTAGTCGCCGCTCCCGCGTGTTCGCCGCATAAGCCGAAACGGCTCGAGGACATCACGCAGAGGCGGGATGAGTTGGGCCTCGGCCGCCTGGATGACAGCCTCGTTCCCACCGGCCTGTGTTGGTCGCAGCCCCTGCTGCTGCAGCACCGCAGTCAACGCTTTGCGTGCTGCCGCATACAGGGCGTCCTAGGCGATCTCGATGCCGTCTCGGCCCTTCTCTCAGTTCACGCGGCTCGCTCCGGTGCGAAGACGTCAATCATCGGGCGGGATGCGACCGTCGCCAAGAACGGGTCCGTCCCAGCCAACCACGCCGTCTCGCTGACGCGGGTGGGGTTGACCGGGCGTGCCAAGCGAGCTTGGGCGCGATCGGCTGCGTCGTACAGCGCCTGTCGGTTGACATCTCCGACGACGAGGACGTCAACATCCCCTGGCATGAGACCGGGCTCACCGGCGTACCGCGAAGCCCAGGAGCCGAAGATGCTGAGCTTCCGCACACCCGGGATCTGCATGAACTCCTCGGCGATCACCTGCCTCCGGCCGAACCCGACGAGGACGAGTTCTCGCAGTGCTGGCGTAGCCGGGTTCGCCTCGTTGGCCGACACCAGCCGGGCAAGGCCGACGCGCCGTGTCACGAGTAGGCCGGCGTCCTCGAGTCGCGCCACCTCGCGGTGCACCGTTGAGACAGGGGCGCTGACCGCCTGCGCGAGGGCTGTCACGGTGACGGAATCGGGCTGCAGCATGATCCGAGCCAGGAGATCACCCTGAAGGCGGCTTCGGAAGATCGCCAGGAGCGGCGGAGCCGAGGTTCTCATTTCGCTGATGCTATCTCTCGTTAAATGGGAGTTTAGTGGACGAAGCTGGGACTTTCATGCCGCTGTCCCATTGCAACTACCGGACACGGATTGCGGGCCCTTGCTCGCCGATGGGCCGTCGGTGTTCTTGCTGTCGGCCGCCACCGACGTCGAGCAGGCGCCCTGCAGGCCTATTCAACATCCGCATCCTTGATGTCACACCCCCGAGGCACACTTGTGATCGCTGGGATGTTGGGGCGCGCTCGCGCATACAGATGGGGGCTTTGGTTGGCGAAGTACGAGGATACGTGCGCGGCGTTGGCGATTGCGCTGTCGGCGGGTGCTCCGGTGCTGCTGTGGGGTGGGCCGGGGGTGGGCAAGACGAGTGTCATCGAGCAGATCGCTGAGTGTCATGGCTGGCATCTGGAGACGGTGATTGCGTCGATTTGTGATCCGACGGATTTCAAGGGAATGCCGCGCGACGCGGGGGATCGCACGGAGTTCTCCCCGCCGGACTGGGCCGTTCGAGTGGCCGAGGCCGGCGGGGGGATCGTGTTCTTGGATGAGATTTCGACGGCTCCGCCGTCGGTGCAGGCGGCGCTCCTGCGCCCGGTGCTCACGGGTGTGGTTGGTGATCTGCTGCTGCCGGAGGCGACGCGTTTTGTCGCGGCGGCGAACCCGCCGGATGAGGCCGCTGATGGGTGGGAGTTGTCGGCGCCGCTGGCGAACCGGTTCGTCCATATTGCGTGGGAGGTTCCGGCCCGTGTCGTGAGTGATGGGTTCATTTACGGGTTCGGGCAGATCAGTGTCCCGACGGTGAGCGAGGCACAGGCGCTGCCGGTGGTGGCGGTGATGCTGCGCAGCGTCGGGGCGTTCATCACCGCGCGTCCGGACCTCATGCACCGGCTGCCGGCGTCGTCCTCGGAGCGGGGACTGGCGTGGCCGAGCCCGCGGTCGTGGGAGATGGCCGCGAGGCTGCTGGGCTTCGCGGGCGCGTCCGGCGCGCGAGCCGGGATACGCCAGCAGTTGCTCGCCGGTGCGGTGGGGCCGTCTGCGGCGCGGGAGTACCTCGCGTGGGAGCGGGCGCTGGATCTGCCTGACATTGAGAAGGCCCTCGCTGCGGGCGGGACGATCGTCCTTCCCGCGACTCCTGACCGGCTGGTGGCGGTTTGTGGTGCGCTCGTCGCGGCGATCCTCGGCGACCCGGGCAAGGATCGCTGCGACGTAGCGGTGAACGGGATCCTGGTCGGTATCGCGGATGCGGGTCATGTCGACCTCGCGACGGTCGCGCTGCGCCGGATGTCGGCGCTGGTGCTTGAGTCTGGGGCGGTGCTGGGGCCTGCGGCGGTGCGGCACTTCGCCGGGCTGCTGGCGAAGATGGGCAACATCAAGGCATCGGCATGAGGCGACCGGCGGTGACCATCGGATCCCCTGCTGCGGGGGCAGTGGCAGGGGCCGGTGGCGTTGGGCCGAGCGATGCCGAGTCGGCCGATGCGCGGGTGTGGATGCAGGCGGCCCGGGCCTGGGTCATCGAACGGCATCCGTACCTCGACGTTGCGTTGACGTCGATGATCCTCGTGGCGAGGCCCGGCATGGGCACCGTAGCGGTCGATGCCCGCTGGCGCCTGTACTACGACCCCATGCGGGTCCTCGAACTGAAGCGGGCCCACGGGATCAAGGCACTCGCTGGCGATTGGGTCCACGAGGTCATGCACCTGCTCCGAGATCATCCCGTCCGGTGGGAGGACCTGCGCGATGCCCCCGGCTATCACCGGGTGTTCAACATGGCAGCCGACGCGCTGGTGAATACCGACGTCGCGGACCTCGGGCTTCCGCTGCTCGCGACCGATGTCACCTTCGCGACGCTGCCGCCGGCCGCCGGATGCACCCGGTCGATGGCGACCGAGGAGATCTACTCCCGGATCCTCGCGACCATGCTGCCGGCAGCCGCGAGCAACCTGAGCGAAGCGCACGACGGATCCGCGAGGCAGGCAGGGGCCGGCACGGAGGGGGAGGAAGGGGAGGAGCAGGACTGCGGCTCGGGTGCCGGGGGTCCGCAACGGGGCTGGGAGGAACCGCTCGCCGACGGGCCGGACGACGGATCGCCGGACTCGGCGCGGGCCGACATCATCAGGGAGGAGACCGCGCACCAAGTTCGGGAGTATGCGCGTCGCGGCATCGGGGCCGTCCCTGGCGGACTGAGGGTGTGGGCGGATGCACTGCTGGACCCGGCGGTGGACTGGCGCAAAGAGTTGCGCAGCGTCGTGTCCCGGCGGATCGGCCGGGCTGCCGGAGTCACCGACTACGCGTTCACCCGGCTGGCCAGACGGCGCGTCCCCGGCTTCACCCTGCCGGGGATGGTCGGTGCGGCCCCACCGAGGATCGCCGCGGTCATCGACACGTCCGGGTCGATGGGGAGCGATGACCTCGCTCAGTGCCTCGGCGACCTCCTGGGCCTGTCGCGCGCGGTGTCGGCCGACGGCACCGGGATCACCGTTGTCACGTGCGACGCGGACGCCCGCCGCGTCGGGATTGTCCGCACCCCGGGTCAGGTTCGGGGGGTGCAATTGCGCGGCGGCGGTGGCACCGACATGACGGTCGGTATCGAGGAGTGCGCGCTGATGCGTCCGCGGCCCGAGGTCGTTGTCGTGATGACCGACGGCTACACGCCATGGCCGCCGCGTGCCCCGGCCGGCCTCGAGTCCGCCACGGTCATCGCCTTGCTCACCACGGGCGATGCCGCCGCGTCGGTGCCCCGCTGGATCCGCACCATCGCCGTCAAAGGAGCATCCCGTGGCTAGACAGACCACCGTCCCCGTGCCCGCGCGACCTCGGGGGTTGCCCGGGTTGTTGCGACGAGATGAGCGGACCGTATGGCTCACCACAGCCACGGGCGACCTGCGTATCGCGTCGCTGGCCTACGTCGCCCGACAAGCCGCGACTGCATGGACCTCGCGAAGCCGAGAGGCTGGCCTCGTCGATCTCCGGGCGATCCTCGCGAACCCGGAGACCTCCTTCGAGGAATTCGCCCGACTCATCGGAGCCCATGCCGAGACGTGGCGTCCCATCGAGATCGTCCGGGAATTGCCATTCGGCCTGTCCCGAGACGATCTCGGCGAGCGGGCCGAGTGGTTCGCGCGGCTCCTGCGCTCGGCGATCCCTCACGTCCCTACTGCCCCGTGGATACGGCAGACGGCCATGGGGGAGCTCGCGAAATCGCCCGCGCTCATTCGGGAGGGCTGGCCAGACCTCCGCCCAGAGGAGTGGGCGCCGCTGCTACCCGTGGCCGAGGAGGTCAATGCTGGGGACTTCCTCGTGGGCCTGCTCGTTGCGCATCTCGGCCTTCGAACCTTCCGCGCAGGGCAGGGAGGGTTCCCACGGCCCTTCGGCGGCAGGAGATCGATCCCGCCGACGATCAGCCGACCCGAAGCCATCAGGTCCATCGAGGCGGCGCTCGCCTGGCCCGACGACTCCCGCGTCGCGGTCTCCGCTGGCGTCCGCGCCGCGCTCGTCGAGCGGGCCATCGCCGGCCATGCCCCCCGTGAAGTCCTCAGCCTGCTCACAGTCGAGGACCGCACCGACGTCGCACGCCATGCGACTGCGTGTCCCGACCACGAGTATCTCGACGAGCTGCTTGCCACCACTCCGCTCCCGATCGAGCTCCTCGAGCCGCACGCCACCTGCGCCCGTCGCGGTCATCAGCAGGCACTCCTGGTCAACCCCTGGGTGCCTACGCCCGTCGCGGTCAAGGCGATGCGCCACGCTACCGCGGCAGTAGTAGCAGGATTAAAGATTGGCGAAGGGTCTGAGGTGTGGAGCACGATGTCGGCGATCCTCGCCAGCCGCGGGTGGCTGCCGCGCGACGAGGTTGCCACTGCTGTCGCCACGATCGCCGATGCCGCAATGACGGTTGCCGAAACATCGGCGCATCACCGCTATGCCCATTGGGGCGGCCGCGACATCGTCGATAGCATCGCGATGGCCCTTGTCCGCGGCCGCGATCTTCCATCCTTGCCCGAACCGGGGCGCACGCGGGCGATTGCGGTGCTTCGCAGACAGGGAACCAGCGTGTCGACAACGCTGATCTACGGACTCCCGCACGACGCGCAACTCGCCTGTGCCCTGGCGGTGGAGCAGTCGAGGAACCTCAAGGCCTTTGCCGACCCGTGCTTCAGTAGCGTCATCAGCGAGCTCAACGAGGAGTCACGGGTGATTGCCGCGCGCCACTACAGCGGAGCGCTGCTCGGGGCGCTGGCGACGGACCCGAGTATCCGCGTGCGCCAGCACGTCGCCCGAAACCGCCGAGCCCCGCGCGACGTGCTCATCGCGCTCGCGTCCGATCCGGAGGAGAAGGTCTCGTCCCAGATCGCCCGCAACAGTCAAGTCGACGAGGCACTCCTCGTTCAACTCGCGGGCAACGGCGGAGCCGGCGCGGCGGCAGCCACCCGCGTACTGCTGCGCCGACTCGCCTGACCGCTGGATGCGAGGCAGTCGCGGATCAATGGGTGATCACGGGCGACTTCCTTGACGCGCGCGCTCGAGAACGATCTGCTCGACGACCGAAGATGGCTACTCGAGCATCCCTGCGGTAAAGCCCATAGCGATCGGTGCCGGGGTGTATTCCGGGGACTTTGACTCCTCGAAGAGCGCGCGGCCGCCCAGTTCGGTGAGGCGTGGAGTGAATGCGTCCGTGGCACCTGCGATGTTCGAGCACGCATGCTCGAAATTCGCGGGGTTCACGTCGTCAGCCCAGATCTCCGTCTCGATCAGCACCTGGCTGCGGACGAAGAAGGCGCGTGCGAAACGCATGTCGCGATTGATCTGATTCAAGTGCTCGAAGAGTTCAGCAGATGGCTCAACGTCAGTCACGGCAACGCTGAACACTTGAATCCATGGGTCAGTCGAGCCGGCGATCCGCACGAAGAACTGCGCACCCCGGTAGCGAACCGGCAGGTCTCCGTCGCCGTCGGGCTCGGGCCGCACGCCGGTCAACGTCGTGAGGAGTTCGCGAACGTACGCATAGACGACATCAGGCCGCATTGGATTCCCCGTTCGAAGACGTAACGGCAACGTATAGGAAGTGCGTCGACACCGCTGGTACTTCTGACTGTCGAAGCAAGTGCTGACCGGGGTGCGGGGCGTCACTGTCCCCGACTCGATGAATGAATGTCGGATTCATCTCGGCCTCGAGTGGGCATGGCCATTCGGGTGCTCTGCAGGAATCTCGCTACGCGGCGTCCCCCGGTGCGTCGAGCACACGGGCCTGTCGCCGGACCTGAGCCATTGGCCCGTGTCCATCCTTTTGGCCAAATGTCAGGGGCTCTAGGTACTCTTCGAATTGATCTAGACGCCAGCGCCAAGCCGCAGCTTGCTGGCACCAACCGAACGCAACGGTGGTCTGCGGGGATCAGCCCGGGCGCGACCGCTCCGGGAAAGCAGTTCCCGGTCGATCGGCGCACGTGTCGATGGGCGGGGGGACATCACGGATGGATTCTTCATGGACGACACTGCGCGGACCGCGATCGATTACGACGACTGGGTTGATGATCCGGGCAATCTGGCCTCGCACGTGGGGGGCATCCTCGCCCGCCTGTCGGGAGTCTCGGCGCAGGAGGCGAGGCAGGCGTCCGAGCGCCGGCGCTGGCCCTACCTCGTCAATATGGCGACCGGGCACCTCGAGGGCCACGACCTGTGCTGGGTGTGCGCGGTGGCCATCGTCCACCACGGACCGAGGCTGCCGAGGCTCCGCGGCTGCCGAAGCTGCCTGGCCGTGGATCGCGGCTACGCGGCGCGACTGGGGCTCCGGCACCTGCTGCCGATGTTCGAATGGCCGGCGCCTCCGGTGATCGACGCGGCGCTGGCCGGCGCGATGGACGTGCGGGCCCGCGAGGCGATCAGCCGGGCATGGAGCGAAGTGTCGGTCCTAGACCGGTGGCGGCGAGACCGAGTCCTCCTCGCCCGCGCGTGGATGGAGGTGCCGGACGGGTGGCGGGTCGACCTCTACGACTGGCAAGTAAACGCAGCGACGCTGCCCGGCAGGTGGCCCGCGGGCTGGGAGGCATACGTCGAGGCGCACCAGCCCGGCCTCGGGCGCGTGCTCCAGGATCAGGCGACTCGAGTCGGGGCGGAGCGATGAGCGGGCAGGAGCCGGCGGCGCGCGGGCACGGGCCATCCTGATGCCCGCCGGTGGAGCTTCTCGGCATGGAAGTGCGGCACGAGGGAATCGATCGGGAACCGAGAGTCCGCCCGGCGGCGAATCCGCCGGGCGGACTAGGCGGAATAGGCAGGACGGTAACGGGAGCAATCGAATGCTCGCGGCATCGTCCACTGCACCGTACAGTGACATCAGTCGAGCAGTTGGGGGAGCCATGGCACTGCGATTTCGCCGGTCGGCCAAGTTCGGGCCGTTTCGGTTGACGGCGACCACGTCGGGGCTTGCCGCGTCGGTCGGGGCGCCGGGGGCGCGGGTGAGCGTCAATACGAAGGGCCAGGTTGGGCGGACGGTCGGGATTCCGGGCAGTGGGCTATACGACACGGAACTCGTGAACCCCCGCGGGCCGAGGGCCGCTCAGGCGCCGGCGGACTCGCGATCTAGTCGAGCCGCGTCGCCGCTGGAGCGCCGAAGCTGGGGGAAGGGCACGGTCGTGCTCGTCGCCGTGATGGCCCTGGTCATCATCGGACAGGCGATCGCTCTTGGCTCGCGCTGATCGGCCGACTGCAGGAAGCGGCCCCGTGCCGATCGGGCTACCTGCTGTTCCACCCCCGGTTCAGGATGAGGTCATTCAGCGTGGCCGTCCGAGGGGCGATTCCGCAGCCGGCTCTCTTGCTCACCGTGATTGGCGGAGAGCGTCAGCAATGTCCTCGACGGCACTCGGAAAGGCGGATGACGATGTTCAGGAGAGTTGCCTCACTAGCTGCATGTGCTCTCGCACTGGTGGCATGCTCCTCGATTGATGCGCTGACTCGGGCAGTGCCATTGCCGTCTGGGCTGCCGGCCGTCGTCGATCCTGCCCGTGGAGCGTCTGATTCTGCGACGCCGACATTGGCTCCGGGCTTCGCGATCGACACGCATGCGCGGACGGATCTGAGGAACTACGCCCAGTTCTCCTTCATGACCGCGACGACGAAGGGCCTGGCTCCCGACGCGGCCGCCAGGGCGGATGAGCGAATACGCGGCATGATCGACGCTGCCGTGAACCACGCCCTCGCCGCTGACGACGGTGCGTGCATGGAAGGGGAGGCCAAGTGCGGGAGATTCGATCTGACACTCGCCGTCCTTCCCTGCTCACAGGAGATGTTGTGCCTGAAGCAGGACGTCAACGGTGTCCCGGTGGGCTCGGCGACCAGCGACCAGCAAGTCGATGTCCTCGTCCTCGACCCTGCGACGGGACGCGCGGTTGACCTCTCGCGGTTCGTGTCGCTTGAGGCGACTGACGGATTCCTAGCCGCGGTCAACGCCGAGGTCGCGGCCGCCCAGCAGCAGGCCGGCTACTACGACCCTGCATACCCGACCGAGGTAACCGAGGGCGACATCGCCGGATGGGCGCCCCTTTCCGATCGCATCCAGATCTGGTTCTCCCGATATGCGGCCGGCCCCGGTGCAATGGGCGCGGTGACCGTGTCGGTCCCGTACCCGGGGTCGTGAAGGGGATGAGGTGCTCTTGAAATGCATCCGGATTTTGAAGAGCGCCCTCCCTGGATCACGTGCGCGTGGCGGCGAACGTCAGCCACGAATCCTGGTTTTTTTCCATGGTAACCATGGTTATGGCAACGTCGGACGTTGTCAGACGTGCCCTGTACCGTGAACTGTTCAGCGATGAGGGGTGTATGTGTCGGAGCGATGGTCCTTTTCGGTTGCCATCAGCGCGCGGGAGCAGGAGCGCATTGCACTGCGTGCCCGGGTGGCGCAGATCAACGCTGTCGGATCTGAGGCGCTGCCGCTGAACGAAGCGCTGGAGTTCCTGCGCAACAACGAGGCACCGGCGGCCGTGCGGCGCACTGTGCTCACTCGGTCGGACATCCCGGCCGATGTCGTCGCAGAGGCTCGCTTGATGGAGGACGACAGCGTGCGCGCCTTCGCCATGAGCCTGCCGGGCACCCCGCTCGACGAGCTGGTCTTGGCTTCGCGTGATGCCTCGTGGCAGGTGCGTGCCGCTGTCGCGGCACATCCGTCGGTCACGGTCGACCTGCTCATCACCCTCGCCCGTGACCCCTCCTCGGTGGTCCGGCGGGCGGCGATCACTCGGCCCGAGCTGCCAATCGACGTGCTGGTCGATCTCGTCGTCTCGGGGAGATCCCGACTCGACGCCGAGATCGCGTTGGCGCAGCCCGGCTTCGTCATCGCCGACCATGTCGACCGACTCCTGCTCGCCACGGACGTCGCTGCGGGTACGGTGCTTGCCCAGCCAGAGGTCCCGATCGTGCTGCTGCGGCGCTACGCCAGGAAGGATCACTGCGCATGGGTGCGTGAAATCGCCCTGCGCAGGGGTGCGCCGAGCGACGTCGCAAGTCGTGCCCTCGTGTCCGCCGCGGAGGAGTCTGTGCGACTGGCGGCGGTGAAGGGCGGCAACTGCTCGCCTCTTTCCCTGTCGCGCGCGGTATTTGACGTGTCCGACGAGGTTCGGGCGGCGGTTGCCGCGTGTGATGCGACCCCGACGAAGGCGGTTGACCTGCTGCTGGGCGACAGGTCTGACGAGATCCGAGCCTTAGCGGCATCGTCGAAGAATGCGTCGCCGGAGTCCCTCGCAGTCGCCGTGAGCAGCGATCGGGCTGCCCGCATCCGGCGGGTGGCCGTCCGCAATCCGCGCTGCCTGGCAGATGCGGTGGTGGCCGCCTGCCGTGACGAGAGGATGGTCGTCGTTGCCGTGGCAAACCCGGCCTGCGCCCCGGAAGGGCTCTTCGCAGCCCTCGTCACTCTGCGTAGTGCGGCCCGCGAGGCGCCTGACGGGCTCGACTCCAAGAGCCCTGCCGCCAAGCGGGCGGCCGACGTCGCCCGCACCGTGAAGGAGGCTGGGCGACGACTGGCTCCCTGCGACTGGCGCTGGCTTCGCGAGCTTCCGCTGGAGAATTTGAACCCCGAGGACCTCGACCGCCTGCTGACGCGGCACCTCGCTGACGCGGCGACTGATGCGCGAGGGGCGATCCGGGCAGCAGTTGCCGCCCACCGCGACGTCGACGACGCGACCCTGCTGCTGCTTGCATCCGACCCCGAACCCGATGTCCGAGGGGCCGTCACGGCCCGGATCCTCGGTGCCACGGGAGGCTAGCCACGCCATCGGCACCGTGCGGAGCCTCGGTTCCTCGCACGAGGTGAGGCGGCCGCCATCGCGCCGGTCACAGCGGTGGCGCCCGGTGGGGCGGATGTCGCACGGCGAACTCTCCCGGAGCCGGGCTTGCCTCCAGATGTCTATCTAATGGTTCATACAGCGAACATTAAAGGCCTTGGGGGTATTCATCTGAGCGGAGTAGCCTTGGGGAGTGATGTCGCTGCACCCGAGGGCTGGCGTGGATTATCCGAGGTCGGCGGGGGAGTTTCGGTCTTGGTTCGGAACTGATGCTGACTGCTTGGACTACTTGGATTGGCTGCGCTGGCCGCACGGGTTCGTGTGTCCGCGATGCACGAACGCCGGCGGGTGGGCGGTCGCCGATGGCGGGTACACGTGCGCGTCGTGTGGGGCCCGGACCGCGGTGACCGCGGGGACGTTGTTCGACCGCCGTAGGACGCCACTGACAGTGTGGTTTGAGGCCTGCTGGATGTTCGCGTCCCAGAAGGACGGCATGTCCGCGTTGAGTCTTCAGCGGTCGCTGGAGATCGGTTCGTATCCGACCGCGTGGGCGATGCTGCATCGGCTGCGCGCGGTGCTGGTACGCCCGGGACGGGATCGGTTGACCGGCACCGTTGAGGTGGACGAGACCTACATCGGCGGGGAGGAACCAGGACTGCGTGGAGGGCGAGCCAAGGGCAAGAAAGCGTTGGTAGGCATCGCCATCGAGGTCGGGGAACCGCGGGGATACGGACGCGCACGGATGGCGATACTGGCTGATGGTTCGGGCACCTCACTGCACGCCTTCGTCACCGAGCACGTCGAGCCGGGCACTCGGGTCATCACCGATGGTTGGCAGGGCTACCGCGGCATCGACAAGCTCGGCTACGTCCATGAGCCTCGCAGTCAACGGGCGGCTCGCTCGCGGGGCGAGGACCCCGGCGAACTGCTCCCCGCGGTCCATCGTGTCGCGTCCTTGGCCAAGCGGTGGCTGCTCGGCACCCATCAGGGCTCTGTTGAGGCGGCGCACTTGCAGAGCTACCTCGACGAGTTCGTCTTCCGCTTCAATCGACGGCGATCTCGCAGCAGGGGCTTGGTCTTTTACCGCGTACTCGAACTCGCCGTCGCCCACGCTCCGGTGCGCTATCGCGACCTGGTCGCCAACCCCAAACCCAAGAAGACGACACCCTCCCCGCCCGGAGCACGGGGTCACCCGCCGACGCTCGACAGGCCACGAGCGACTCAACCGTGGCGAGCACCCTGACCTGCTCTACTCCGCTCAGATGAATACCCCCAAAAGGCCTTATGGATGTTTTATATGCCACACTCTTCTTGGAGGTGTTGCAGTGAAGAAGGTCAGGGCGTTCCTGCCCCCTACGGAGCAGGCAGCCGCTGCGCTCGGGTCACAGATCGCCGCAGCGCGTAAAGAGCTCGGCTGGACCCAGTCGCAGCTCGCTGAGCGACTTGGAACGACCCGTCACCTGGTGTCGAGGGTCGAGAGCGGGTCGACGAGCCCCTCGCTTGGCATCGTGCTGGAGGCGGCAATCCTGTGCGGCGTCCTTCTGTTCAGCCGTGAGCGGGACGAACTGCGCTCGTTCGCCGTGAGTCAGCAAGATCGTGCGGCACTGCTGCCTGCCCGTGTGCGCCATCGCCCGGTGGAGATCCCCAATGACTTCTAGAGCAAGGCAAGGAAAACCCAGCAGCGCATACGTCTGGGTGTGGCTGCCCGGGGCGGTTGAGCCGGTTGTCGCTGGCGTCATTGTTCCCGCAGGCGGGCTGGTGCATGGGGAGAGCGTGCTCGCATTTCGGTACGCCGTCAGTTATCTCGCACGTCGTGACGCGATCTCACTATGGCAAATGGAGCTTCCGCTGGGGAGCGAGGTGTTCGACCCCCGAGTGCCGAAGCTGGGTCGCGATCCGATGGCGCTTGCCTCATGTCTGCGCGACGGCATGCCAGACGCGTGGGGACGGCGCGTGTTCAACCTGCGCATGGGCCCGGACGCGTCAAGCGAGGCTGACGAGTTGTCATACATGCTCGGTTCCGGCACAAACCGGATCGGAGCCTTGGACTTTCAGGCCAGCGCCACTGACTACGTGCCCCGGGATGAAGCTGCGACCCTTGAGCAACTCATGGACCTGGCATCGGTGGTCGATAGGGGTGAGTACATTCCCGAAGCCCTCGCGGCCGCAGCGCAGCATGGCACGTCGATCGGAGGCGCCCGACCGAAGGCCGTGCTGGCCGACGGCGACCGGCAACTGATCGCGAAATTCTCATCGGCCGACGACCGCCGTCCCGTGGTCAAGACGGAAGCCTTAGCCATGCTTCTTGCCGCGCGGGCCGGCATCAACGTTGCGCCGGTCGAAGTCCGTCGGGTCGAGGGCAAGGATGTTCTGCTTGTCGAGCGTTTCGATCGTGTTCCCGCGTGCCGAGGACGATTCCAGCGCCGCGGGATGCTGTCCATGCTGACGATTTTGGGGCTGCGCGCAGAAGGCTCCTGGGGGGCGTCTTACGCGCTCATCGCCCAGGAGATCCGCGCAGGGGTGTGGAGCGACGTGCCGGGTGCGCTCAACGAAATGTTCGCCCGCCTGGTCTTCAACATCCTCGTGGGCAACAACGACGACCATCTTCGCAACCACGCGGCTTTCTGGGACGGTAGGACACTGGCTCTCACACCCGCCTACGACCTAGCGCCCACACCGAGGAGCACGGACACTTCGTCGCAAGCGATCGCCATCACGCGAGACGGGCAGCGTGCCAGCCAACTCCGCGTGGCGCTTGACGTGGCCCCTGAGTTCCTCCTCGATCGGAAGGTGGCGCAGGCGGTCGTTGACCGTCACCGGTCGGCGATAACGGAGAACTGGCATGAGTGTGCTGACCTCGCGCAACTCACGAAGCCAGAGCGTGAGGCACTCCTCGGTCGGCAGTTCCTCAACCCCTACATCGACTATGACGAGGCCTGACGTCTGAGTCCTCACCTGTCTGTCGTTTGGCCCAGGGACGTTCGCTGCCAGATGTATGCGACGGACTCGACCCCAGGAGCTGCTGTCCGATCAATTGACGAAGGAGCGGCGGTCACGGGCCGTTCACTCGTTTTCAGGGTGTGGAGAAGCGCTCGTTGCCCTGATGGGGTGCTGCCGCCGGCGGCCCACCCAAATCCCGGCAGAACTACACCTGAAACCCTCTATCGAGCGCGGGCCTGCCTCCCTCAACTCACCCACGGCTCATGACCAGCGCCCCGGGCCGCAGTGGACTGGCCGGGCGGCCCCTCTGCTGGTTCGTTTCCGCAGAGGCGTCAATGAACGTCAATAAGCTGAAGCGTCGCCTGGTCCGGCTCGCCGTCGAAGAATCTGTCGAGCAGGGTCTCGAACACGGATCCTGGCGCCGACACGTGCGCGAAAAGCTTTGCGCACGATCGAAGTTTCATGTCAGCAGGTGCCCCGAAGATCTCGATCGCGGAGAGACCATTGACGTCGATCGCTGCCTGGCAGCATTCCACCAGTCGCGGTCCGAGAACCGGATGCTGGAGGTATGCCTTGGCCTCGGCGACGCTCTTGATCGCGTACCAGCGTGACGTGTCGCTGAACCCAAGCCCGTCGAACTGCGGGAAGATGAACCACATCCAGTGAGACCGCTTGTGGCCGCCGCGGATCTCTGAGAGCGCCATCCGGTATTGGTTCGCCTGCGCCTGTTCGAAGCGGCTGAGGTCGTGAGGGTCGTATCCATCCATATCCGGTGACTCCGTTCTTGAGGATTTCACTAGTGCTTTGGGTGTCGAGGGGACATTGGCCGGTGGTTCGCAGAGTCCGGTGGGCGGGAGGTCTTGATGTCTGTATTCAACTCGCAAGCCAGGAACGTCCTCGCAGCCAAATCAGACGAGCATTCACACGGGAGTCGAGCGTCTCGCAAAGGTCTGACAGCGGCCCGACCGCGAGCTGGCCTAGACGCGGAAGGAGGTGGCCCCGTCCGCTGTGACGTGGAGGATCTGTCGGTCGGTCACCGTCATCTCCGTGGCTCGTTCGATCAGCTCCGCGTATGCGGCCAACTGTTCCGCATAGTGCTGGCGCGTCTCCGCGCTGATGGCTTCGTCGGTCTTGTAGTCGACGAGGACCAGGCCGTCGGCACCCTCGAACACGAGGTCGGCGAAGCCCTCGACGAGGCGCACACCTTCGGCAGGGAGGCCCTCGTCCTGCGCTGTCCGGCGGCAGGCGACGTCGATGTCGCCGTCACTGGCGTCAGTGCTGAGATACGGACGATGGTGTCCATGGCAGCGTGGACGGCACGACCCAAGGGGCGGCCGTCGCGTGCGGCGCGGGCGTCGGCGGCAACCGTCGCCTCGACCGTCGCGGTGACATCCGTGGGGGCCTCATAGGTGGCCGTGGCGGAAGGGGGCTGGAGCCCGAGGATGGCAGCGGCCTCCCCACTGGGAGCGGCGATGAACGGAGCGCGGCTGAGCGTGCGCACCCGGTCGACCTGCTGGCTCCAGTCGGGCGGCAGCGGCGGCACAGCCGGGGGTTCTAGCGCCGCGACGGTGACGGACGAGTCGTCGAGCGTGGTGACATCTGACGGGTCGCGCGCGATGGCGTCCCACATCAGCGAGGAGTGCGGCTGCTTGTTCGTGCCGTGCTCACCGCACAAGGAGACGATCAGGTGATCGCGGGCGCGGGTGCAGGCCACGTACTGCAGCCGAACCCGCTCCGCCAGGCCGCGCGGCGTGCGCTCAAGGTCCGACCACTCGTCGTAGCGCACGCTCGTGAGGCCCTTGCCGAGGTTGAACTCATAGCGGTCTGGGCTTGCGACACCGATGGCGGGGGAGGGGTCATACATGTTGTTCGCCATCGCCGCGAGGACGACGACGGGGAACTCGAGCCCCTTCGCCTGATGGATCGTCATGAGCCGCACGGCATTGTCATCGCGGACATCCGGCTCGGGCAGCGATCAGCGTGTCGAGTCGGTCTGCACGTCTGCAACCGCGACGAGGTAGTCGGGTAGGCCGACACCGCCCTCGTCCTGGAACTGCTGGGCGTGGGCGCACAGCATGCGCACGCAGTCGGCGTCGAAGGCACCCCGCCGGGCATGCGCCAGCGCCTCCATGATCCGGGTTCGGCCCAACAGGCGGTCGATGACCGCGGCGGGCTGCAGTGCCTCGAGAGTGCGGCGCACGGCATGGAGCACCCCAAGAGCGTCAGCGACCGGGCCGGAGATTGGCTGGCCGTCGGCGTCGAGGGACTGCTGCGCCACCCGCCAACGACCCCCGGCGGTGCGAAAGCGCAGCAGGTCAACGTCCGTGCAGCCGAACAGCGGGCTCTTCAGGGCGACCCACAGGTCGAGCTCACGTGAAGGATCGTCGACCACGGCGAGTGCGGCCAGCAGCCCCATGACCACCGGGGGGTAGGTATCGACTGGGGAGGCCCACCGCGCGGCCGGGCAGGCCTCCGCGGGACAGCAGAGCCAGGCAGAAGCTCGCTGATCGCGCGACGGCGCGAATGTCCTTCGCTGTGAGGCCTTCGAGCTCTGACGACAGCGGCAGGTCGTCCGGGACCTCGCGCAGTATGCGCCGCGCGACATCGGGGAGGAGCGGATCGTCGCCGCGAACCGGGGGCAGCAAGCCCTCGCTGGCACCGACGATGAGGACATGGTCGAACACCAGGCCGCGGCTGCTTGAGACCGGCCCGACATGGATGCCGATGGACGAGGCCCCGTGCCTGCCGCGTCGTCCGTGGCCGCATCGTCGGGGCGGACGCTCCACCACGTGCCGTGCAGGTGGAACGTCTCGAGCGCAGACCACAGGCCGGAGCCCAGGTCGGACCAGGTGGTGGCGTCGTCGATTGTCTTGAGCGCGGCGTCGAGCGCCCGGACGAGGGCAGCCAGGGTAGGCGCGTGCGGAGCGAGGCGATTGACGTGCCGAGGCTTGGCCTCGGCGGGATCGTCGGCCTCGGGGGCGACGATGGTGCAGATCGCCTCAAGATGCCCGAGCCAGTCCCGGGCATCCCCGAACAATCCCTCCTGTCGGATCAGCGCCCGGGTGGCCCCGGAGGTGACAGGCGCTTGCCCCCGGACAGGTGGCCCAGCCCGAGCAGGCGCATGAGCAACGGCCGGGTGATGCCACTGCCACCGTCAGCGCGTGCGGCGGCAAGGTTGGCGATGGCGAAGAGTCAGCGTGCAACCGTCGTCGACTGCAGGGTCTGGCCGGTGGGCCCGTGCCACGCGACACACGCGTCGTCCAGGGCCCGCTCGAGGAGCCGTGCGTAGGGGGTGTCAGCCGAGTACAGGATGGCGACGCGGCCGGGGCTGGCACCGGTCGCGAGGGCATCCGCGGCAAGGCGCACAGCAAATGCGGCCTCCCTGGCCGGATCCGGGAAGTCGAGGACACGAGCAGGGATCGGCGACGGGTCGGGCGACACGACCACCCGGGTAACTTCAGCATGCGCGGCGAGAACCTTCAGCACGCCCTGGACGGGCGCGGGAAGCCAGCCGCAGATGACGATCAGGGATCCGAGGTCGGACGCCGAGGTTGAGTCACCGGAGAGAGCAGCGCAGATGGCCGTGGTGACGTCGGGCCAGGGAGTCGTCCCGAGTGCGGACGCAAGGGCTGGGCGCGCGTCGGCAGCGAAGTCGATCGCCGCACGTGCCGTGAGGGAGACACCATCAACGGCACGAGCATCGCTGCCGGCATCGAGGCGGCACCATGCCAGCTCGTCCGCCAGCGAGGACAGTCGGAGGGCTGTCTCGGGGTGATCGGCCGACGCCGACAGCGGCCCTGTCTCCGCTCGTAGCAGCGCCTCGACGACAGCGGCCTCGAGGAGGCGGTCAGTCGATGCCGGGGTGGTCACGCCGACGCGATCGGCCAGTAGCGACAGCAACTCGACGAGGGTCATGGCTCGCACGTTGGCGATCCCCGTACCGGGCGCCGCGGCCTCGGCGATCTGCCGACGCAGCGTCCACGCCTGTGCCGCCGAGTCGACAACGAGCGTCACGGGGGCCAGTGGGTCCGATACCTGCGCTCGCGCGATGGCATCGTTGACGGCACGCTTCAGCGCAGCGTTGTCGGCGACGTCGATCACCACAAATTCCCCCATGGCGGCCACGCTAGCGGCTACCACCGACACACGGCAGCAGCTTGTCGTGCATGACCCTCAGACCTTGCCCTGGCGGGCTTGGCTGAGCGGCGACGCGGACGCCGACTCGCGTTCCGGCCAGGCGGCGACCTCGTCCCTCATACCCTGAACGGCTCGCTCAAGGGGGGTCACGAGGGCGGGGGAGACGCTCTTCGCCTGGGCGATCTCTAAGCAGGATGCGTAGTACCAGATGGTGTCCTCGGGCGCGGCCTTGAACTTGTCAAAGACCCACAGGCCGTTGTGCAGATCGGTGATGATCGAGCGGGCATTGTGCACCTTGTCGGCCATCGAGACTGTGACGGTCGCGACGCTCTCGTTCCGCAGTCGCGCGAGGTACGCCTCCTTGCGTGGTCGCCAGGGCGGCTTCGGGCTCGGATCGTCGCCCAGGTAGTCGCTGCAGGCTCGCACGTAGCCCTCGACGGCGGTGCCGTACCGCGTCCCGATGTCGTGCAGCCGGGCTTCGCCACCCTGATCTTCCGCGGCATCGTGCAGCAGGCCGCCGATGACCATGTCCTCGTCCCCGTCGGCCTCGAGAATGAGGCTGGCGACGCCGAGCAGATGAGCGATGTAGGGCACGCGGGTCCCCTTGCGGATCTGTGTGGCATGCAGGGCGGACGCGTAGCCGACGGCGTTGGTGAACCTCTCCGTCAGGAAGGTCGCGGGCAGGGCGTGGTGGGTCATGTGCAGCTCCTAAGTGGACCGGCGGGTGATCCCAGAGTGGGCATCACATGTGCTTCCAGTATCAGTATGAGGTGTAGGTCTGACACGCGTGGCCGGCCTTCGACCGCTGTCAGAGGGGCGATGTACGGTTATGGCAGATCAAGAGTTCTGGCGACAAGTCCTCCGGCTTGCCAGGCGCCAACCGCGCAACGCGCACGGTGGTTCCGGTGGAAGATCGGCCCCCCTTGCGGGGGAAGAGTGAAAGGAGTGCAAATGTCGGACCCTGAGGGTACCCGTTTGCCGCATGTCCCGTACGCGGAGCTGGGCGAGCTCACGGACGATCAATTGGCCGAGTACGTCGACTACTGGCGAGCACAAATGGAGGCCTACCGACTGGCTCGCAGCCTGCTCACCCGTGATGATCCGGCGGCGTACCGCACTGGTTACTCAGGCTGGTCGTGTGGCAAGTTGCTCTCGAACGGCCTCTGGGAGCAGAAGCGGCGAGCCGGCCACTGATCAGGAATGCCGCGGGCGCCGGAAGAGGGCGGCCGGCCGGCCCGGTCCGCCGCGCTTCTCCGCACTGGTCTCGCGCAGCTGCCGCGACATCTTGCGCCGGAAGGTGTCGATCGCCCAGTTCTCCTTGCCGAGCACGGCGAAGTGCACGACCCCGAGCTCGGAGAGGGTGAACGTGTCGGTCTCGAGGAAGCGCTCCGGGTCGGGGGTCTCGCGGTACTCACGCCGCAGCTCCTCGCGGGCGCGGGCGATGATCTCGTCCTGACCGTAGGGCAGTTGCTTCTGTGTGTCCGGCAGGACGGCGTGGTCGTTGCGGATGGGGGCGATCGCCAGGCCTGGATGCTCTGCGACCACCGGATCGAGCCGCTCGATCGGCAGTACCAGCAGGTGCGCTACCGAGAGCACCCAGCCGCGGTCGTCGCGATCGGGATCGTCGAACACGTGCAGCTGCCTCGGTGCACGGCCTGTGATGTCGCGTGCCGGCAGTCCGCACTTTTCCTCAAGGGTCCGCTCGATCGCGACGGCTAGGCGCTCGCGCTCGCGCAGGAACCTGCCGGGCAGGGCCCAGGTGCCGGCCTTGTCGCCGGTGCGCCGATGAAGGAGGACGCCGAGCTCGCCGGCTGCGGTCACCGTCATGACGGCGACGTCGACGGCGAGGCTGGGGCGAGGGAACTTGTCGAGCTCAAAGGAGCTGGATCCGGTCACCGATCAAGATTATCGCAACTTTGCTGAATCATGTGCTAAGGTTTTCGCAGAAGTGAGATTACTACGAGAAGGAGGTGCCCATGGGGCATGAAGTGACGGCTGATCGGCTGACGGGAGTCCTGATCGGGGCGGCCTGCGCGGATGCGCTGGGCGCGGGGTATGAGTTCGGCAGACCGGTGCCGCCGGAACGCCCGGTGACGATGCGAGGGCAGGGGATGTTCACTGCGGGGGAGTGGACGGACGACACCGCACAGCTGCTGGCGATCGCGATCGCCGCGGCTGACGGCCACGACCTCGGCTCGATGGCAGGCGAGGACGCGGCCGCGAAGAACATGCTCGACTGGTACTACTCACCCGCTCGGCTGAAGGACATTGGCATCCACAGCAGCGCCGTTTTCGGCATCGTGGCGACCGTTTCATCGGACGACCTGTCCGACCGCTTCCGCGAGGTCGCCAAGGCCAAGGAGAAGCGGTCGCCGGGCAGCAGCGGCGGCAACGGCGCCTTGATGCGCACGGCTCCCGTGGCGATGGCGATGTGGCAGCAGCCGGAGCGCATGGTCCGAGCGGCACTCCGCTTGGCACGCATGACGCACGCCGATGACCTGTCCAGCCAGGCGTGCGCCGTATGGTGCATCGCGATCCGCGCGGCCCTGATCCTTGATGACTCGTCCGATACTGCCGCTCTCGCTGCTGCCGTCGACGCGGATGTCGCCAGGCTGCTGCCGGACAACTCCGACTACTGGCGCGCCGTGCTTCGCGAGGCCTACGGCACGTCCCCGACTGACTACTACGACTTCCGCCCGTCCAACGGCTACTGCGTCACGACCCTCCGCGCGGCATGGGGTGCCGTCACCGGTACGCCCGTCCCTGTGGACCAGCCGGGCCGGCACCTGCAGCTCGCCACCGAGGCGGCTGTGCGCGGTGGTGGCGACACCGACACTGTGGCCTGCGTCGCTGGCGCGCTGCTCGGGGCGCTGTGGGGGTACACCGCCGTTCCGCTGCAGTGGCGGCGCCGGGTGTTCGGCTGGCCGGGCATGAGGGATGCAGACCTTGTGCGCGTGGCCGACGCGATCCACCGCGGGGGAGTGGATCCGTCGTCCTGGCCGCGTGCGGCCCACCAGCCCTATTCGGGCTGGCACGGCACGGACGCCCTTGCCGTGCACCCGCACGACGACGGAGTCGTCCTCTCGGGAAGCAATGCGGCATACGGACTGCTGCCGATTCCGGGCGAGCGCATCGACGCTGTCGTGTCGCTGTGCCGGGTGGGCACCGCCGACCTCGACCACTTTCGAGTCAGTCCCGAGGACCACATCGAGGTGCGGCTCATCGACACCGCGAGTCCTGCGGACAACCCGAACCTGCAACTGGTCATGGAGGAGGCCGCTGATGCTGTGGCCGCCTTCCGCGCCGAGGGCAAGCGGGTGCTGCTGCACTGCGTGGCCGCCCAGTCGCGGACACCGAGCGTGGGCGCGCTGTACGCGGTCCGACATCGCGGTATCGACCCTGCCGTGGCGCTGGAGCAGGTGTGCAATGCCCTTCCCGCGGCTTCGCCGAACCCGGCTCTGGTGGCCAGTGTCAGACCGGCATGAAATAAAGAAGTCACTCACGAATCAGATCAGCCGAGGCGAAGGCTTCGGTGGAACGGGGATGCCATGAAATTGAATGCCAAGCTCGACGTGGACGTGCTCGCCCTGCAGCAGGACGACGAGGTCACCTGCCTGCTGACCTTCGAGGCGCCGGTCCCAGCCGACGTCGCCGACCGTCCCGGCGAGACGCTGATCGTGGTCGTCGATCGGTCCGGCTCGATGCAGGGCGAGCCGCTGGACGCCGTGCGGTCCAGCCTGCACGCCCTGCTCGACCGCGTGAAGCCGCAGGACATCTTCGGCGTGGTCACGTTCGACGACACAGCGACCGTGGCCGTCCCTGCGCGGCCCATCCGTGACCACCACGTTCCGACCGTCCATTCCCTCATCGAGGGAATTCAGTCGGGCGGATCCACCGACCTTTCCGGTGGCTACCTCCTTGGACTTTCGGAGGCGAGACGCAACCTCGGCGCCACGGGCGCGACGGTCCTGATGCTCTCCGATGGTCACGCGAACGCGGGCATCACTGATCCGAATCAGGTCGGAGGCCTAGCGACCAGGGCTCACGACGAGCGGATCACCAGCAGCACCATCGGCATCGGCTCGGGGTATGACGAGACCCTCCTCAACGAGGTCGCGACGTGCGGCAGCGGAAGCCACCGATTCGCCTACACGCCCGACGATGCCTCCGCTGTCGTCAGCGAGGAGGCAGGCGACCTGCTCAGCAAAGCGATCATCAACGCGTTCGTGCGCATCAAACCGACGGATCCCGCACTGCTCGACGGGATCGGCACCCTGCACGACGTGCCGCGATGGATTGAGACCGACGGCGCCGGCGACAAGGTCCTCGTCATCCCGCTGGGCGACCTCTACGCGGGGGAGGAGCGCGAACTGCTCGTGCACTTCGCCGTCCCGGCCGTCGCTGACCTCGGGCACCACCAGCTCGCCGAGTTCACGATCGACTACGTGACCCTGCCCGACCTTGCCTCACAGACCATCACCTGGCCGATGGCCGTCAACGTGGTCCCGGGCGACGAGGCCTCCGGACGGGTTCCCGACCCGACGGTGACGACGGCTCGGCTACTCGCCGAGACGACGCGCGCCAAGAAGGAGGCGACCGAGGCCCTAGGCCACGGCGACTCCGATACCGCCGCCCGACTCATGACCGAGCAGTCCGGCCTCCTCGGCGCCGCGCTCATCGCCATCCGCGACGATCTGCCCGCCGCGACCGAGTTGCGCTCGCGCCTAGGCGAGGAGCAGGAGCAGCTCGACAAACTGGCACGCGGTGCCCGTGAGCAGGACGCCTTCCGTTCACGGAAGTCCTTCATGGAGGACGTTGCAATGGAGTCGCGCGGCCGTAACGACACGATCCGTCGCAACCGGAGCCGCGGCAAGCGTGATTTCTGAGATGTTCGCATCCGCGCACGTTCCTCCCTCTTGAATCGGTCGTATACCTCCCCTCGTCAAAGTCAGGAGGCCAAGCTGTCGCGGTGGTCCTCACGGCAACAGGCCCGGGTCGTTATCGTCGGCCGGCCGATCGCCAAAGGCGCCCAGGCGAGGATCTGAAGAGAATAGATAACTCACGTGACTAGTTGTGTACGATGACATACATGACTATTGCTGAGCACACCCTCTCATTCATGCTCCGGAACAGCGGGGACGTGCTTGAGGATGTCGAGTTGGGTGATGTTCGAATCGTGCGCCGTGATGGCTCGGATCTCTTCATGGGGACGGTGCGGAGGGAACAGGCGGTACGCGACAGCCTGGATTTGGCTGCGCGCGCTCTCAGCGAGGTGCTCGCCGTGCCGGAACTCCAGGCGCGTGCGATGTCCGGTATCGAGCAGGCGCTTCCGTGGGTGACCTGGCTGGTTCCCGAGGATCGGCTTGAGTTCGCGACCAGCTTCGTTCGCACCGTGCGGGCTTGTCACGACACCGGCAACTACGAGCCCCTGACCCGGCTCCTTGGCAGGTGGAAGGCCTCGGCGCAGATCGCCAATGACCCGGAGCTGGCCGCTTCGTTCAATGCGGATCGTGGAGTCGATGAGATTGTGCGTCTGGCTCGACCCGTGACGTGAGCGAGCCGGAAGGGGACTTCACTGTTGGCCGACCTGTTCGGCCAGGGAACTGGGACGTGGTCGCTCGATCGAAGAAGGTCGCGGAGGGGTGGGAGGAACTCGCCAACCGGTTCGCGGGCGAATGCCAGCGCGCCTTCGATCAACTTCAAGCGAACCCGACGCACGGCGACGGCGACCGTCAGCACTCACTCGAGGGCGAGATGGGCCGAGGTGCGTTCCAGGGGCGGCCTCTTCGGAGGTGGCAGATTGACGTGACGTCGGGTGCGCGGGTCTGGTACTTGATCGACCCGGAGGAGTCAGGTCGTGGGCAGAAGCGCCGGAGCGGCAGGGTGATCATCGATCAGGTTCACGCAGGGCACCCGAAGAGCACGGAGAAGAAGCCCTCCGGGAAGAGGAGACCTGGTCGGCGCTGAGGTGTGGCTTCTGTCGTCGACTCGGAGGGATGCAAGACCGCCCGGGGCGATCCGCGCCGGGGCATGCCGATCGCCTTCCGGCTCTCGACTCCGCCTGGCGTGATGACGCCCGTCGCTGATTCGCACGGCTACCGTAGGCAGCCCTCTGACCGGGACTTGAGGGGTTGCCAGAGCACTCGATGAGGTACGGGCGCCGAAGTCCAAAACGACATCGTGCCTGCATTCGCAGCGTCGAAGTCGTCGTCAGGCGGACGCGTCCGGAAAGTGCCAGCACCTGAAATCTCGCGAGACGGCCTGATGCCGGATCCGAAACCGGGGACGGAATCGAGCGCGCGACTGACGCCGACCTGAGCGCCGGCAAGGTTGCCGCTACGAGGCTGCGTTACTTGTCGGGCTGCTCGCCCACCATTGGGTGATGGCCTCGGTTCGATCCCGCACGGTTGCTCCCTGGGCCTCGATGTAGCGGTCGTAGCTGGACTGGCTGCCGCCCGGCAGCGCGTCAGCGAAGTCGAGTTTGTTCCCGTAGGTAGGTCGGACCCGACCGCCGGACACCATCGGTGCGAGGAAGAAGTAGTCCATGTACGCCCGGAATCCTTCGTCCCCTGCGCCGAAGGGCTCAAAGAACCAGCCGTAGGCATCGAGCACGTCGCCGAGGGGGTTTCACTTCACGCGACGTCTTGCCATCGAAGAACAACCGGATCGCTTCCAGGGTCAGATCGAAGCGGTCGGAGATCCTCCTGTCGCATCCCTTTGCCTGGTTCAGGGTCCACTTGCGTGGCCGCACCTTGGTGGGGCGGGTCTGCTCGAGCCCATTCGGAAACACGATGTAGCCCCCGACCTGGCAGAACTCGTGGAGATGCCGGTTCTCGTAGCCGGGGATCTTCTCTGCCATGCCGGGAAGCGCATTGGTGTGAGTGGTCGCGAAGTTGTCGCTGCCGACCGACCACTCGAGCGGCTCGCCGGTTCGCGGCTCGACGCTCTTGAGATACCAGCCGCGAGCTGGCTGGAAGGACCACGAGTCTCCGTTCGGCAGTGGTCGGCTCAGCAGGATCCTGTGCGATTCGCGAAGGCCCGCGTGCACTGAATCAGGGTCGCGCTGCCTTCCTGCCCGGGTTGGCCGATACAGCCCGTTTTTCGGCGTGCTCCGCATCAGGAGTTTTGGCGCTGTGCATCTGGCGGGCATCGGGGGGTTCGCGCATGCTTGGGCGACGACCGGGTGGATCCCGTACGAGCGGCTGCGCCTGAGTGTCATACCTGGATGAGACGCTTTCTTCATGGAGGACAACAGGTTCACGATGGTCGCCGGGGACCTCGACGGTCTTCTCGGCGTGATGGATCTCGATGACGTAGCGGACATCGAGACGCTCCTCATCATCTTGTTCAACCGGCCGATTTCCGTCCAGCCGCTGGATTGGGTCGACGATGACGAGGGCTCGCTTGAGGTGACCGTGTGGGCTGGCGACACGGGGCACTTAGCGAGTCGCGCCTTCCCGATGACGGGAGTTGACCTCGTTCGCGCGTGCGCATCGGTGGTCGACGAACTCGGTCCGGTCGATGGCCAAGCCAGTCTCCTGGCCATGGGCGACGACGACCTCGTTGTCGCCCTGCAGCGCGCCCTCGGCAACGTCAGGCTGTTCAACATCCTCGA
>CAMAWO010000020.1 GCA_945861925.1 Bifidobacterium breve
CACCCGCCACAGTGCCTCGACAACGATGCGCTGGCTCATCTTGCTCGTGCCGGCGGTCCGCTCAACGAAATAAATGGGGACCTCCTTGACGCGTAGACCGCGCTGGACGGCCCGCCAAGCCAGATCCACCTGGAAGCAGTACCCCTGCGAGACGACGTCCTGGAGATCGAGCGCGCGTAGTGCGGTGGCGCGAAACGCCCGATAGCCGCCGGTCGCGTCGCGGAGGGATACACCCAACATTGTGCGGGTGTAGGCATTGCCACCCCGTGAGAGGACCTCGCGGCTCTTCGGCCAGTTGACGACGCCGCCGCCTTTTACCCATCGTGAGCCAAGGACGAGGTCGGCATGTCGAAGTGCTGCGAGGAGGTCTGGCAATTGCTCCGGCTGGTGGGATCCGTCGGCGTCCATCTCGACGATGACGTCGTATCCCGCATCGAGCGTGCTGGCGAAGCCCGCGAGATAGGCCGCGCCGAGGCCCTCCTTGGCCTTTCGATGCATAACCTCGACATTGGAGTCATCGGCCGCAATGGAATCAGCGAGTGCACCGGTGCCATCGGGTGAGTTGTCATCGATGACGAGGACGTGAGCCTCGGGGACGGATGACCTCACGCGCGCCACGATGGTTGGGAGGGTCAGGTACTCGTTGTAGGTCGGGATGATGACCACGATACGACCGAGATCAGCAAAGGGGGTGTCGATCGGCGCGTTCACTCTCGCAGTCTAATTCGTCTCGTCTGTCGTCCACGTACGACCGCCACACCACCGGCAATGAGTGCCGCGATCGCCAGCATGGATGCGACGGTACTCGGCAGGGCGCCCAGCCGCGATGCGAGTGTGAGCTGACCGCGAAGCGGCACGGTCTCGACGGAAGAGCCGGCCTCGCCCTCCCCCATTTGGCTCATTTCGAACCCGTTGGGCCGCAGGATGGCAGAGATTCCGCTCGTGGCGGCGACCGCAACCGTCCGGCCAGTCTCGATGGCTCGCATCCGCTCAATGAAGAGTTGCTGCATCGGTTGGGCGGTCCCGGCGTATGTTGCGTTGTTCGTCTGGACGGTGATGATCCTCGCCCCACCGTCGATGATCCCGGCGATGACATTGTCGTAGGCGACCTCGAAGCAGATGACGTCTCCGATGACGATGCCGCCGACATCAAGGAGGCCGGGGACATCCCCCGGGATAAAGTCTCGGGGAATGCGATCGAGGCGGTCGGTGAGTCCCTCAAGCTGGGTACGAAACGGGATGTACTCGCCGAACGGAACGGGGTGAGTCTTGACGTAGCGCTCCCCCGGTCCAGTGCGCGGATCCCAGACGATCCCGAGGTTCCAGACCCCGTCGGGATTATCGGGCACCTCGACGACTGCCCCGACAATGATCGGTGCACCGACCGCGTTCGCCGCAGCGGATATCGTCGCTGCCGCCTCGAGGTTGACGTAGGGATCGATGTCGGCGCTGTTCTCGGGCCACAGGACGAAGTCGGGTTGCTCGACGGTGCCTGCATCGATCTGCCGACCGAGGGCCATTGTCTCGCGCACATGGTTGTCAAGCACGGCCCGCCGGACGTCCATGGCTCCCATGCCCGTCTGCGGGGTGCCTCCCTGTACGACGGCCACGACGGCCGTTGAGGATCCGCCGACTGTGTCGCCCTCAAGGGCCAGGGGGATGAGACCGGGCATGACTGCGACGAGCGCCGCGACCACAGACCAAATAGCGAATCTCGGGCGGTGTCCGGTGCGAAAGGCGATGACTGCGGCCACCACGGCGGCCCCCGCCAGAGCCAGGGCAAAGGTCACTCCGGCCTGACCGAGCAACACGGCAATCTTGCCGAATGAGGTGTCGGGCTGAGCGAAGGCGAGCCGGCCCCAAGGGAATCCCCCGAAGGGGATCGCCCCGCGGAGCGACTCCTGCAGTACCCATAGGCAGGCGACCCAGACCGGCCAGCCCGGCAACCGAGTGACGAGGGCGGTACCTAGGCCGAGGAGGGCGATCCACCCGGCGCAGTAGCCGGCGAGGAGGAGCCAAGCGTCGATCCCGATCACCTGCATCCATGAGATGAGGAGGGCGAAAAAGGTCATCCCGGTGATGAACCCGGTCAGCAGTGCACGCCTAAGCGGTGCCCGGTACTGCGCCATGACGAGCAGTGCGACGGCGACGGCGGCATAGGGTCCGAACGACACCGGTGGGAATGCGAGCCACATGATCACGCCTGCAGCGATGGCGAGCAGGACGCTGATGCGAGCGGAGACGAGCGGACCGGTCATGTGCCACCAACCTCCTGCGTGTCGTACACGACAGCGCCGGCGACCACCGTACGAAGGGCCCGCGGGAGGGACGCCGCCCCGGTTAGGTCGGCCGCAATATCCCAGATCGCGTAGTGAGCCGGTGCACCTGTCGCGAGAGTTCCGGAGCGCTCGTCGCCGACCGCCAGCCATCCGGCTCGTGAGTGGGCTGCGAATGCCGCGTGCTCACTCAGCCGCTGGCCGGGCTGGTGGTGGTGGACCGCGGAACGTACCGCCTGCCAGGGGCCGAGGTCGGTTACCGGGCTGTCTGACCCGAAGGCGGTCAGCACCCCGGCAGTCTGGAGATCCGCGAAACTGTTCATGTTCTGTGCCCGTGCGGCGCCGAGTCGCTGCTCATACATTCCGCCGGCAGATCCCCACAGCCCATCGAACATCGGCTGGACACTTGCGGTCATCCCCAGACGAGACATCCCGGCAATGTGCGCGCTGTCGAGCATCTCGGCGTGTTCAAGTCGATGCCTGCCGAGGCGGACCGCATCGACTCCAAGCTGGGCTGCGGCTCCCATCATGGCCGCCATGATGACGTCGGTCGCGCGATCCCCGATGACATGGAAGCCCGCCTGGATACCGGCGTCAATGCAGGCTGTCACGTGATCGCGAACCTGCTCCTCGGTCAAATACTGGGCGCCGGATGAATCCTGGGAGTCGAGGTAGACATGGCGCAGGCAGGCGGTCCGCGATCCGATGGCGCCGTCGATGAACAGGTCCCCTGCGGCACCAACTGCCCCGAGTTCCATTGCCTGCTCGACGCCCCCTGACTCTGCGAGCTCCCCCCAGTAGCCGTAGACCAGGGGCCCGGGCTCCTCCTCGCTCAGCCCCAGAAGGGAGCGCAGATCCTGGGAACTCGAGATTGCCGGTCCGGCCATCTCATGAAGTGAGACGATGCCCAGGCTCGCGGCCCGGCCGCGGGTCAGTCGATGCGCCTGCTCCTGCTGGGCTGATCCGATGAGCCGGAGCGCCACCTCGCGGTAGGCATGGTGCGCCGCGCGGGACATCACACCGTCGGCACCGAACCCGTCAAGTTCCCGTGCTGTAGGCACCTCGGCGATGAGGGCACTCGAGATGACTGCCGAGTGGACGTCGATTCGCGAAAGGTAGACGAGACTGCCATAGCTCGCTCGATCGACTTCAGTGCTCGTCGGCGGGCGGCCCTCTGGCCACCGAGTCTCATCCCACCCATGCCCGAGGAGCGGCGCCCCCCTAGCTGTGCGCGCCGCGGCCTCAACAAGTGTGAGTGCCTCCCCTAGTGAATTCGCACGCGTGAGATCAAGACCAGCGAGCGTGAGGCCAGTGCTCGTTGCGTGCACGTGGGCGTCAACGAAGCCGGGTGTGACAACTGCCCCGCCAAGGGGAACATGCTCGTCGGCATCATCGAGGTGCCGCTGGGCGTCTGCGTCAGACCCGATCCAGGCGATCTCGTGCCCATCGATGAACATCGCCGTTGGCACGGGGTTGGTCGCGGGCTGGCCCGCCGGCGTGCCGTCGCGCAGGATGACGCCTCCGGTGAGCAACACCCGTCGGCTGCCCCGCCAATTTGGGGTTCGGGTCACGCGACCTCGACCATAGCCAGGCCGCGAGGGCGACTGTTGACGGACTCGAATCCGTCCTCGGTGCAGATGACGATATCTTCTATACGCGCTCCGAATCGTCCGGTCTCATAGAACCCCGGCTCGACGCTGAACGCCATGCCCGGCTCGAGTCGCAACGTGTTACCCGAGACGATGTAGGGGTCCTCGTGGGTCTCGAGTCCGATTCCGTGACCCGTCCGATGAATGAACAGGTCACCGAGCCCTGCATCGCGCAGGATCGCTCGGCCGGCCTCATCGATCGACTCGCAGGTGGCACCCGGGGAGATTGCAGCGCAAGAGGCGCGTTGGGCCTGCTCGAGAATGTCGAACCAGGCCCGGTAGGGAGCAGCAGGTTCGCCCACCGAGTATGTGCGCGTGCTGTCACTGCAGTAGCCGTCAGGCATCGATCCGCCGATATCGACAACGATCGGATCACCGATCTCGATCATTCGATCGGACACTTCATGGTGTGGGCTCGCGCCATTGGGCCCACTCGCAACGATGACGAAGTCGACGCTCACGTGACCCACCGCGAGGATACGCTCGGCGATATCGCGGCCCACCTCACGCTCGGTACGACCCGGGCGCAGGAGCCCGGCGACCTCGGCGTGCACGGCATCGATGGCCGCTCCCGCCTTTCGAAGCGCCGAGATTTCCGTGGCGTCCTTGCGCATGCGCAGCGGGTGGATGACGGGTCCGGCCGTGACCTGGTGGGCATGAGGCATCGCTGCTCGAAGGCGCAAAACCTTCTCTGCCCACATGTGATCATCGAGGGCGATGGTTTTGGCGCTCGGGAGGAGCCGGGCGACAAGGCGCACCGGGTCGTCCGTCTCCCCCCAGGAATGCAGACCGAGTCCTAGGGACCCGATCGGGCTCGCGGTGGCGGCGAGCACCTCAAGATTCGGCACCACCATGACGGGGTCGCCAGTCGCAGGAAGGACGAGGCAGGTGAGCCGCTCGAGCGGCACCGCCTCGTAGCCGGTGAGGTAGCGAAGGTCGGGGCCTGGAGTGATGAGGACGGCGTCGATGCCGGCGCTCTCAGCCGCCGCCTGGACGGCACGCAATCTCGTACGGAATATGGACTCGTCGAGGTCATGGCTCACGGTTACACCGTAAGCCATCACCGGACTTTGACATCATTACCTCATGTCTCATGGTCCTACCCTGCTCCTTGACTCCGCCTCGCTGTACTACCGGTCCTTCTACGCCCTGCCCGACTCGATGACCGCCCCGGACGGCCGGCCCCACAACGCGATCCGCGGTTTCCTCTCGACCATGACCCGTCTCGCCAAGCAACACCGGCCCTCGACCGTTGTTGCATGCTGGGATGAGGATTGGCGGCCGAGCTGGCGGGTGGAACTTCTCGCCTCGTACAAGACCCATCGAGTCGAGTCCGGGGTCGAGCCCGGCGGGAGAGGAGGCGCCGAGCAGACACCGGATGCGCTTGGCCCGCAGGCCGAAGCAATTGGCCAGATCATCCTCGCGATGGGCTTGGCCCGGCCGGGGTCGCCCGGTTTTGAGGCCGATGACGTCATCGCGACCCTGGCCGCCCGCGAGCAGGGTACGGCCATTGTCGTGTCGGGCGATCGCGATCTCGTGCAGGTCATTCGGCCGGGAGTGCAGATGCTCCTCACCGTCAACGGCGGCATGGACAAGTGGCCGCTCCTCGACGCTGCTGCGGTCATCGAGCGTTTTGGTGTCGAGCCAGGTCGATACGTCGACCTCGCGGTCCTGCGCGGGGACCCTTCAGACGGCATCCCCGGGGTGCCCGGCATTGGGCCCAAGACCGCGGTAGCCCTCATTACCGAGTTCGGCGGGCTGGACGGGCTCATCGCAGCGGTCGATGCGGGTGCTTTCTCGAAGCCGCTCACCCCCCGTCTCGCTGGCGTTCTCGACGAGCATCGCGATCTCATCGACCGGATGCGCCTCGTCGCGTCTGCGCGCACCGATGTTCCCGTGGACGCCCGGTGGACGCCTGGGCCGGTGCAATCCGACGTACTGGCGGATCTGGGGTCACGATGGGGGGTCACCCGATTCGTGGACGAGGCCCTCGGTGCCCTCTCCTCGGCTCAGACGGTCGATGAGTAGGAGACGACACCGCGATTGAGCCGATCCGCAGCCTCATGCGCATGGCTGCGCAACGGCGAGCCGGCCGGCACGGCCTGCGCCACCTGCCCGAGCAAATCAATCACCTGACGGGTCCAGCGCACAAAGTCACCGGCCGTGAGGTCGCCTGTGGACAGGACTGACAGCAGTGGAGCCCCGGACGCCCACCGATGTGTCGCCCAGACGAATCCGAGGTCGAGTGGGCGGGTGATCTCAAGGCCGCGCCGTGCCTCAGCTTCATGCACCTCCTCGCGCACCTCCCCCATCGCCGTCAGGACATCGCGCACTGGACCCTTCGGCAGGCGGGGAGCCTCGCCATCGTCATTCGAGCGCGACTCATAGACGAGGGCAGCGCAGGCCGCCGCGAGGTCCGCGGCGAGCAAGCCGTCCCACACCCCCTCCCGAACACATTGGGCGGCGAGCAGGTCTGACTCCGTGTAGAGGCGCATGAGGGTGTGTCCGGCCTCAGTGACCTCCGCGTCATCCCCTGCAGAGGTGAGGTACCCCAGATCAGCCAGGACCTCGGTCACCCGGTCGAAACGTCGGGCGATGGAGTTCGTGCGCCCCTCGACCCGCTGCTCAAGTTCTTGCATCTCGCGCCGGGCTCGCATGTAGCGCTCAGCCCACCGTGCATGCTGCTCACGGTCGGCGCATCCATGGCACGGATGCTGGCGCAGTTGCATCCGAAGCAGGGCAATCTCGGCATCGTCTGCGGTATCGGACTGCCGCGACCGTCGTCCAATACTTGCATCGCCGACAATCTCACGCATGGCTGAAGCGAGATCGCGACGGGATTGGGGATTGCGGGGGTTAAAGGCCTTCGGGATACGAACATGGCCGAGCGCTGCCACCGGAGAGGTGATTTCGACCGCCGAAATCCTTCGGACCTGACGGTCGATGGTGAGCACAAGCGGCCGGGGTTCGTCCTTGGGGCTACGGCTCATGTGTTCGAGGACGACCGCGGGTCCCGCCCGCCTGCCCCCCGGGATGAGGAACACATCGCCCGGCTTGAGGGCACGAAGGGACTCCAGTGCGGCGTCGCGCCGGCGATTCGCCGAATCTCGGGTGAGGACCTTCTCTCTGCGGGAGAGCGCCTCTCGGAGTTCGGCGTACTCCGGGTAGTCGCCGAGGTGGCAGGTCATGGCCTCACGGAACCCGTCCAGCGCCTCCTCGTGCTTGCGCACCTGGGTAGCGAGGCCGACGACCGAGCGATCAGCCTGGAATTGGGCGAACGAGGTCTCAAGCACCTCCCTCGCCGGGTGCCTGCCAAGACGGGAGACGAGGTTCACGGTCATGTTGTAGGAGGGCTGAAAGGAGGAGCGCAACGGGTACGTTCGGGTCGAGGCGAGTCCGGCGAGTGCGCGCGGGTCCAGACCGGCGTGCCAGAGCACGACTCCGTGACCTTCGACATCGATGCCACGCCGGCCGGCTCGTCCGGTGAGTTGCGTGTACTCCCCCGGCGTCAGTTCGACGTGCGTCTCGCCGTTCCACTTGACCAGCTTCTCCAACACGACCGACCGCGCCGGCATGTTGATGCCAAGGGCAAGGGTCTCCGTTGCGAAGACAACCTTGAGCAAGCCCGATTGAAACAGGTCTTCGACGACCTCCTTGAAGGTCGGGAGCAGTCCCGCATGATGAGATGCGATTCCCCGCTCGAGGCCCTCGATCCATTCGTCGAAGCGCAGTGCAGCGAGGTCCTCGTCGGGCAGGCTGCGGGTGAGTTCCAGTACCCGCTGGCGAACCATCGTGCGCTCGTGGCCAGCATTGAGTCGCAGGCCGGCCGCTAGGCACTGCTGGACCGCATCGTCACATCCGGCGCGGCTGAACAGGAAGTAGATGGCGGGGAGCAATCCGTCGCGCTCAAGCCGCTCGACCACATCGCGCCGGTATGGAGTGTGCGCAGATCTCGCTCGACGGTTGCCGTTCCCCGACCTTGATTCCGGGGTGCGCGAACGATGTTGCTCGTCGCGGGCGAGACGGACGAGATCGGGGTTGACGAGTTGCTGGTCGTCGTCAATGAAGAGGTCGTACATCCGAGATCCGGCGATGACGTGCTGCCAGAGCGGAACCGGCCGATGCTCCTCGACAATGATGTCGGTGTCGCCGCGCACGGTCTCGAGCCAAGCACCGAACTCCTCGGCATTACTCACCGTCGCCGAGAGCGCCGCCACGGTCACCGACTCGGGCAGATGGATGATGACCTCCTCCCACACGGCTCCGCGGAATCTGTCGGCCAGATAGTGGACCTCGTCCATGACGACGAATCCGAGGTTGTCGAGGGTCGATGAGCCGGCATAGAGCATGTTCCGCAGCACCTCGGTGGTCATCACCACCACCGGGGCCTCGCCATTCACGCTGTTGTCGCCGGTGAGGAGTCCGATTCCGTCCTCGCCGTACCTAGCGACGAGATCTCGATACTTCTGGTTCGACAGCGCCTTGATCGGCGTCGTGTAGAAGCACTTTCGTCCGGTGGCGAGGGCGAGGTGAATCGCAAACTCTCCGACGATCGTCTTGCCGGAGCCGGTTGGTGCCGCGACGAGGACGCCACGGCCGGCTTCGAGGGATTCGCACGCCTGTCGCTGAAAGTCATCGAGCCCGAATGGGTACAGGTCAGCGAACGCCGTGAGCTCCGTTTTACGGCGCTTCGTCCGCTCCACCGAGGCGGCATACCGTTCCGCGGGTGAGGGCATGGACCAAGGCTATGTCCTGACTCAACATGGGAGGTCCTGCGGAGCCACTGGTCAGATGGGCTCCGGATCGTCGATCACCGATGCGACCTCAACAGGCGTGGAGTCAGGCTTCTCGAGGGGCGAGGTCTCATCATCGTCGAACTCGGAGAAGTCCGGCTCGCCTGCACGCTTACGGGCGCGGCGCCGATCGTTGAGAACGCACACCCCGACGGCGATGACGACGAGGAGGAGCAGCGGGCCAGCGAGGAGCAGCAGGTTGATGGGATCGCCGGTCGGTGTCGCGACCGCAGCGAAGATGAATACGGCGAAGATAATCCAACGCCACCAGGAGATGAGACGCGCCCCGCTGAGGATCCCGGCGAAGTTGAGCAGGACGAGCATGAGCGGTAGGAGAAATCCAACCCCGAAGACGAGGATCGTGCGCAGGAAGAACGACAGGTAGCGATCCACCGAGACGATGTTCTCGACCCCGGCGGGTGTGAACCCGAAGAGGATCTGAAGGCCGAAGGGCAAAATGATGTACGCGAGCAGGACGCCCGCCCCGAAAAGTGGGGTCGCGATCGCGACGAACCCCAGGGCCCAGCGCCGCTCATTGCGGTGAAGCCCAGGGGTGACGAACCGCCACAGTTGATAGAGCCACACCGGAGCGCTGAGGACGATCCCGGCGACGGCGGCAATTTGCATCTGGAGGACGAAGGGGTCCGCGACCCCGGTGAGTGCGAGGGTGACCGTTCGCCCCTCACCCCGGGACTCCTCAACGACGGTTTCGAAGGGTTCGCTCAGCCAGGCGAACAACTGGTCGTAGTAGACCCAGCCGACCACCATGCCGATCGCGATGGCCAGCCCCGACTTGACCAGTCGGGAGCGCAGCTCGCGGAGGTGGTCGGTGAGCGGCATTGCCGCAGCGGACTTCACCATGCGTGACCTACGTGCAAGGTCTCGATGTCAGGCGTCCGTGGGCTTCTCGCCGGAGGCAGCGGGAATTGTGGTGTCGGCTGCAGGTGTGGCCGGGGCGGTCGCCGACGCAGATTCGACGGCTGCAGGGGCTGATTCCGCCGCTGCAGTGGCATCACCTGCGAGACCCTTCGTCTCAGCCTTGAAGATGCGCATCGAACGGCCCAGGCCGCGTGCGGCGTCGGGTAGTCGCTTCGCTCCGAAGAGCAGCAGGATGAGAGCGACGATGATGAGCCACTCCCAGCCCTTCATATTCGTGAGCATGGTGCACCCTTCACTCGGTGGAGATGTCATTCAGGTGGTGGACACATGGTGATTGCGCTGGACCCAACACTGTACCTGAGTCATACCTCTTCAGCGTACGCCGTCAGCGCACGCCCAGCCGCATTCGCCACCGCTATCCGCAGGGTCTCGGGCGCGGTGACCTCGGCGATTCCGCCGAGGGACAACATGGTGCGAACGAGCCACTCCGGGTCGTGGACGAGTACGGAGGCGGATATCGACCCATCAGCGGCCTCTTCAATGTCTTCGAGGGCAAGGACGTCAAGAACCCATCGGGCTTCGCCATCGACCTTGATCCTGGCCGAAAAGTACGGCTGTGCTGTCGCAACCACATCCGCGCCAGTGTCGTATGGCACCTCGTCGATCACTGCCTGCGAGGGGTCATCAGCATTACCGCCATCCGAAAGACGGTCAGTCAGTGTCGCAGTGAGAATCCGGTCGAGTCGAAAGGTCCGAACAGCGCCTGCCCGCCGGCACATCGCCTCGACATAGGTACGGCCATCATCGGAGGAAATACGCAGCGGTTCGATGTCGCGTTCGGTGACCTCGTCGCGGGTTGCGGAGCCGTACACGATGTGCACGTGGCGACCCCCGATGATCGCCTCGTTCAGGACATCAACGACGGAGGAATCACCAGCGATGTCGACGACGACATTCGACCTGTCACCGAGATCGCCCACCGCGTCCTGAAGTCGGTGGGTTGCCCGCAGGAGGACATCCCGATCGTGATCGCCGGGGATCTGTGCGAGCAGCCGCAGTCCCACGAGGAGCGCGACGACCTCGTCGCCGGAGAGACGCAGTGGAGCACTCATTGTCTGTGCGTCAAGCACGTGGATGCGCGCTTCCTCCCAGAACTGAATGTCGACAAGTTGGTCTGGGCCATGGCCCGGCAACCCACAGACGATGAGGAGCCACAAGTCCTTTTCGAGCTGCTCTGGGGAAACGCCGAAGTGAGCGGCTGCCTCGGTGATCGTGATTCCATCGTTCACGACGAGCCACGGCACGAGGGCGAGCAGTCGCGAAAGCCGCGCCGCCGAACTCATGGTCGCCCCTCGTGTCTACGTGCCACGGCCTCCAGCCGAGCGACGACATCGGCGCGAACCTCCGGCGGACCTTGGACTACGGCGTGCTCCCCCGCCGAGCAGAGCGCCGCTACCAGATGCATCAGATTGGGCGCCGTGACATTGATAACGCCCGCGGTGAATGGATCAAGGGGCGTGAATGGATCAAGTGGCGCATCGGCCATTCGACGAAGGTGCGCACCGGCACCCGCTTGGACTCGCACCTGTGCGCGGGCTTCGGACTCGGGCTCCGACTGCATGACGAGTGACACGAGATCTACCTCGGGATCGGCCGGGTGCGCCTGCGGCTGGGCGGTCACGTTCACCGTACCGACGATCCGCGAGAGCCGGAACACCCGAGTCGCCGAACGATCATGATCAAAGGCGACCAGGTACCAACGACCGTCCTTCGAGATGACTCCCCAGGGATCGACCCGCCTGCGAGCGACCTCGCTCGTCGCCGCTGGCCGATAGTCGAAAGTCACGACGCGCCGCTCGCGCAGGGCCGCCATAAGTGGCAGGAGCGCAGCATCGGCCGCTGAGACCTGCACCCGAACGAGGCTCTCCTCGACGGCCCGCGACGGCTGCCCCTGCACTGCCTCGATCTTGCGAAGCGCGGTCGTGGCGGAGGGCCCCAGAATTGCTTCATCCCAGACCCGTGCGGCGAGGGAGATGACAGCGAGTTCGGCGGCGCTGAAATCCAATGGCGGCAGGGCGTACTCATCACGTGTGATTCGGTAGCCCTCAACATCGCCATGCGCGTCGATCACCGTCTCGACCGGGATCCCCATGCCCCGCAATTCATCCTTGTCACGTTCGAACATTCGCTCGAACGCGGCACCGCTCGCAACTGGTCCATATCCGGGAACGCTCGAGTGGATATCCGCCCGAGACACGGCCCTGCGCGTGGCCATCAGGCACAGCACCAGATTCAGCAGCCGCTCCGTGCGGTCGGCGCGCACCGGCTCGCCGGTCATCGTCGGCTCTCGCCGGTCATCGTCGGCTAGAGGACGTTGATGAGGTCGATGACGAAGACAAGGGTGCGGCCAGCGAGCCGATGGCCTGATCCGGCCTCACCGTAGGCGAGGGCCGGGGGGATGACGAGTTGGCGGCGACCGCCGACCCGCATGCCCGGAATCCCTTCCTGCCAGCCGGCAATCAGTCCAGACAGCGGGAAGGTGATGGACTCTCCGCGGTCCCATGAGGCGTCGAACTGGTCTCCGGTCTCAAAGTCGACACCGAGATAGTGCACCTCAACGCGACCGCCGGCCACCGCCTCCGCGCCTTCGCCGATGATGAGATCGGTGATGACGAGCGAGGTGGGCGGGGGGCCTTCGATGAAGTCGATTTCGGGCTTGTCTGCCACGGTCCTACTCCTGTTCGGTCGTTGTTGGGGTGACGGTAGTTGCTGGAGTGCTCGCTGAGCGCTGAACTACGGGATGCTCACCAGCTCGACGACAAAGACGAGGGTTTCGTTCGGCAGGATGGCACCCTGGCCCTGCGGCCCGTAGCCGAGATCGCCCGGGATGACGAGGAGTCGCTGGCCACCGACCTTCATTCCTGGCAGGCCTTGAATCCAGCCTTGGATGAGACCGTCGAGCGGGAAGCTAATGGGTTCTCCACGCGTCCAGGAGGAGTCGAACATCTGGCGGGACTGCATGCCGACACCGCAGTAATTGACGGTGAGTGTGTCGCCGGCCACGACTGCTGGCCCGGTTCCCTCGACGAGGTCCTCAATCCCGAGTTCAGATGCGTTCTGGGCATCCGCGCCGATAGAGATGGTCGGGACACCCGTGTCAGCGATCGCCACGTTGACGCTGCCGAAGGTGGTGCCACCGGCGGGGGGCTCAGCCGAGGGAACCGGCTCCCCCAGCGCGCAGTCAGTGGTGACGAAAGGGATTGACGGATCGGTCACGCCATTTGAGGCGGCGGGCGCCGACGCGGCAGGGACTGCTTCTGACGTCGCGCCGCTGACGGCGGCGGATGCGAGTGCGGAGGCGGCAGCACTCTGATCACTTGTACTTGAGCCGCTGGAACCCGAGCAGCCGGCAAGTCCGGCGGCAAGAACGGCGGTGCTGAGGGCTGCGGTAAGGGCGGTCTTCATGGGCAAGGTGCGGCATCCAGAGGTCATTGATAAAGCCTAGTCGGTCGCTACATGCTCGCGATCAGGCGCTCGACGCGCTCATCGACCGACAGGAACGGGTCCTTGCACAACACCGTGCGCTGCGCCTGATCATTGAGCTTCAGGTGCACCCAGTCAACAGTGAAGTCGCGTTGCCGCTCCTGGGCCCTGCGCACGAAATCCCCTCGCAGCTTGGCTCTCGTCGTCTGTGGCGGAACTGACTTGGCTTCGAAAACCGCAAGATCTGTGGTCACGCGATCGACGAGGCCTTTCGCCTCCATCAGGTAGAAGACCCCACGGTTTCGCGAGATGTCGTGGTAGGCGAGGTCGAGCTGCGCAATCCGCGGTGAGTTGAGATCGAGCGAGTGCTTGAGCATGTACCGCTCGAGCAGCCGACGTTTGATTGCCCAGTCGATTTCGCGATCAATGAGGGTGAGGTCGTCAGCCTCGATTGCCTTGAGCGCCCGACCCCAGAGCTCTAGGACCCTGCGATGGACCGGGTTGTCGGTTAATCCGCGGCGCTCGGCGAACTCAGATGCCTTCTGGAAGTACTCCCATTGCATATCGATTGCCGAGAGTTCGCGCCCGGTGCTCAACTTGACGGTCTTGCGCCCGGTGACGTCATGGCTCATCTCCCGGATTGCCCGGATCGGGTTCTCAAGTGACATATCTCGCATGATGACCCCTGCCTCGAGCATCTGCAGAACGAGGTCGGCGGAACCCACTTTGAGCATGGTCGTGGTCTCGCTCATGTTCGAGTCGCCGACGATGACGTGGAGCCTGCGGTAGAGATCGGCATCCGCGTGCGGTTCATCGCGGGTGTTGATAATCGGCCGCGACCGGGTGGTTGCGCTCGAGACGCCCTCCCAGATGTGGTCGGCTCGCTGGCTCAGACAGTAAACAGCGCCCCGCGGCGTCTGGAGCACCTTGCCTGCGCCGGCGATAACCTGTCGTGAGATGAGAAAGGGCACGAGGCCGTCCGAGATGCGCGCAAAATCACCCTGCCGTTCAATAAGGAAGTTCTCATGGCATCCGTATGAGTTGCCGGCCGAGTCGGTGTTGTTCTTGAACAGGTAGACATCACCGTTGATGCCCTCCTCCACCAGTCGCTGCTCTGCATCGAGAACAAGGCCCTCGAGAATTCGCTCCCCAGCTCGGTCGTGGGCCACCAGTTGCGGCACAGAGTCACACTCTGCGGTCGCATACTCAGGGTGGCTGCCGACGTCGAGGTAAAGCCGTGAGCCGTTGCGAAGGAAGACGTTGCTGCTTCGACCCCATGCGACAACCTTGCGAAACAGGTAGCGGGCCACCTCGTCTGGGCTCAGACGTCGCTGGCCATGGAAGGTGCACGTCACCCCGTACTCGGTCTCGATCCCGAAGATGCGCCGTTCCATCAGCCCTACCGCCGAGCTCAGCCGAGCAGTTCTGCGAGCCGTCCCCGGTTGATTCGGGAGAAGGTCCGCCGGGACTTGCTGCGCTCAAGCAGGGCCACCTCGAGCTCACCGGGCCCCAGTTGCCGTTCGTCATCTCCCCCGTGCTTGCCCAGCAGGTCGACCGCGAGCCGCAGTGCCTCGATGAGGGTCATGCCCTCACGCCAACTCGTCGACAGTGCCGCGGTGATGGCCTCAGCGGAACCGCCCATCGCGACGTAGCCGTGTTCGTCTGCGACCGAGCCGTCGAAGGTCAGCCGGTAGAGCTGATCGCCATCGGCGGAATCGCCCACCTCTGCAACGACGATCTCGACCTCGTACGGCTTGGGGGTCTCGGTGAAAATGGTGCCGAGGGTCTGGGCATAGGCATTGGCCAGACTGCGCCCGGTCACATCGCGTCGGTCATAGGAGTACCCGCGCATGTCGGCGAGGCGCACCCCCGCAACCCTGAGGTTCTCAAACTCGTTGTACTTGCCGACAGCGGCGAAGGCGATGCGGTCGTAGATCTCGCTGATCTTATGAAGGGCGCGCGACGGGTTCTCCGCCACGAACAGGATCCCCTCGTCGTATTCCTCGACGATGACCGACCGGCCGCGGGCGATCCCCTTGCGGGCGTAGTCGGCCTTGTCCTTGATGATCTGCTCTGGCGAGACGTAGAACGGCATGCTCATGTGCTCGACCTGCCTTCCGACGTTCCTGCAAACGGGCCATTCGGCCGGGTCATTCTTCTCGCGACGAGGGGCGCGACCCGCGCCTCAACCTCGACTGAGTCGAGCATCCGGACTCCCTCGCCTGCAGCGATGCCGACGATCGGGAAGATGCGCCGGGCCATGTCGGGCCCAGCAGTCGCACTGTCGTCGTCGGCGGCGTCGTAGAGGGCCTCAAGGGCCGTGTCGATGGCGAGGTCGGCGTCGGCGTCCGGCCGGTAGAGTTTCTTCAGCGAGCCCCTCGCGAAGAAGGATCCGGAACCGACGGCGTAGAAATCATGCTCCTCGTAGCGTCCACCCGTGACGTCGTACGAGAAGATTCGCCCGCGCTGTCGGTCGACGTCATACCCCGCGAAGAGCGGCACGACCGACAGGCCCTGCATCGCGAGGCCAAGGTTGCCGCGTAGGAGGCTCGCGAGCCGATTCGCCTTGCCGTCCAAGGAGAGGGCGACTCCTTCGATTTTCTCGTAGTGCTCGAGTTCGACTTGGAAGAGGCGGACGAGTTCGACGGCGATGCCCGCGGTGCCGGCGATGCCGATGAGTGAGTGTTCGTCAGCCGCAAACACCTTCTCGATGTCGCGTTGGGCGATGACGTTGCCCATCGTCGCCCGCCGATCACCGGCCATGACAGCGCCGAAGTCACCGCGCAGGGCTACGATGGTGGTGCCGTGGGGCGCCTGCAATGCCTGGTCCTGGGCCATTCGCATGGACGGGAGGGCAGCAGGAGCGACAGTCGCAAGAAACTCAGCGAAGGATGCCGATCGTGGGGCGGTGAAGGCGACCTGCAGGGCGCGGTGCTCGAAGCTCACTGTCCGCCCTTCTGAACGAAGGACTTCACGAAGTCCTCGGCATTCTCCTCGAGAACGCTGTCGATCTCGTCGAGGATGGAGTCGACGTCCGAGTCAAGATCCGAGGCGGTGGCCGATTCGGTCGGCGCAACCGTCGCCTCGTCGGTATCGCTTGGCTTTGAGGTTCGACGCTCGGCACTCTCCTGCTGTGACATGTGGACAGGCTACCGGGATTCAGGCCGAAGCGCTCAGGGCTGCAAGGAGTTCCTGCGGTGTCGGTGATGCGTCGAGGAGGGCACCGACGTGCTCGTGGGTGCCCCGAAGCGGCTCGAGTGTTGGCACCCGCAGGAGGCTCTCCTGTCCGGGGATGTCGAACACGACCGAGTCCCAGGATGCTGCGGCCACCTGATCGGGGTACCGGCGAAGGCACTCCCCGCGAAAGTAGGCGCGGGTGTCGAGCGGCGGGTTCTTCATCGCCCGATCGACCTCATCATCGGTGAACAGCCTCGTGAGCCGGCTCCGTGCCTCGAGTCGTGAGGCGAGGCCCTTGTCGCGACGCACATCGGAGTACTGCTGGTCGATTGCTTGGAGCCGGTGCGCTGACCAGTAGAGGCCGTCGCGAGCCCGGTACTCCTCGAGGAGGGCGAGCTTCGCAACCCAGTCAATGGTGGTTGCGCAGGTCATCGGGTCGGTTGCGAGACCGGTGAGGGTCTGGCTCCATAGGTTGAGGATGTCGAGGGTTTGTGTATCGATGTCGCCCCCGGCCCGCTCCTCGCAGTAGGCGTGCGCAAGCGTATAGAGCTGCATTTGGATGTCGATCGCGGTGCGCCTGGTCCCGTCCTGCATGACGAGCGAGTGCTGGAGCGTGGTGTCGTGGCTGACGGCGTGCATCTCGCGGACAGGGAATCGCGGCATGAGATCGACACGATCGAGCACGCCATCCTCGATCATCGCGAGGACGATGGAGGTCGTGCCCATCTTCAGATAGGTCGCGACATCGCAAAGGTTCGCATCGCCGACGATGACGTGCAGCCTGCGGTACTTCTCCGGGTCGGCGTGCGGCTCATCCCTGGTATTGATGATCGGTCTCTTCAGGGTGGTCTCAAGGCCCACCTCGACCTCGAAGAAATCTGCGCGCTGGGTTAACTGGTAGCGCATTGAGCGTCCGTCCTGCCCTACACCGAGCCGGCCGGAACCAGTGAAGACCTGGCGCGTGATGAAGAACGGCGTGAGGTGGCGGACGATGTCTGCGAACGGTGTTTGGCGGCGCATGAGGTAGTTCTCGTGCGTGCCGTATGACGCGCCCTTGTTATCAGTGTTGTTCTTGTAGAGCAGGATCGGCGGGATCGCGCCGCTACGGGAGGCGAGCTCAGCGGCCCGCTCCATGATTTGGACCCCCGCGCGATCCCAGAGGGCGGCGTCACGCGGGTTCGTGACCTCCGGTGCCGAATACTCGGGGTGGGCGTGATCGACATACAGGCGAGCCCCGTTGGTGAGGACGACATTTGCAAGGCCGAGGTCATCGTCGGTGAGCTGGCTCGGATCGGCATCGGCACGAGGCATGTCGAACCCGCGGGCATCGCGCAATGGCGACTCGAGGTCGTAGTCCCAGCGGGCCTTGCGTCGCCCGGACGCGATGACCTCCTGCGCGTACGCATTCACGATATGCGTGGAGGAGACCATCGCATTCATCGTGGGATGACCCGGCACGGTGATCCCGTACTCGGTCTCGATCCCCATGACACGGTGGACGCTCACCGGGCGCACACCGCCGGATGTTGCGGGGAGCTGGTGGTCACAGGTACTGACCGGTGTTGGCGACCGTCGCGATCGATCGGCCCGCCTCGCTCCCCTTCTTGCCGTGGATGAGGGTCCGGATGAACACGATGCGCTCCCCCTTCTTGCCCGAGATCCGCGCCCAGTCGTCAGGATTCGTCGTATTGGGAAGGTCCTCGTTCTCGCGGAACTCATCAAGGCACGCGTCGAGCAGGTGCTGCACCCTGATCCCCCGCTCACCGGAGCCAAGGAACGCCTTGATTGCCGACTTCTTCGCACGCGACACGATGTTCTCGATCATCGCCCCGGAGTTGAAGTCCTTGAAGTAGAGGATTTCCTTGTCGCCGTTTGCGTAGGTGACCTCGAGGAACCGGTTCTCCTCGGCCTCTGAGTACATGAGTTCGACGGCGCGCTGAATCATCGCGTTGCAGGTGAGAACCGCATCGCCGGCGTTCTCGGCGAGGTCACTTTGATGCAGCGGAAGTGTTGGGACGAGGTACTTGCTGAAGATCTCTCGTGCAGCCTCCGCATCAGGTCGCTCGATCTTGATCTTCACGTCGAGTCGGCCCGGCCGAAGAATCGCGGGGTCGATCATGTCCTCGCGATTCGACGCCCCGATGACGATGACATTCTCCAGCGCTTCGACCCCGTCGATCTCGCTCAGCAGTTGCGGAACGATGGTGTTTTCGACATCGCTCGAAACGCCCGATCCACGGGTGCGGAACAGCGAGTCCATCTCATCGAAGAACACGATGACCGGCATGCCCTCCGAGGCCTTTTCCCTGGCCCGCTGGAAGACCAGACGGATATGGCGCTCGGTCTCGCCGACGTACTTGTTCAGCAGCTCGGGACCCTTGATGTTGAGGAAGAAGCTTCGGCCCTCCTCCAAGCCATTTCGCTCGGCAACCTTCTTCGCGAGCGAGTTTGCGACGGCCTTGGCAATGAGTGTCTTGCCACACCCGGGCGGGCCATAGAGCAGGATGCCCTTCGGCGGCATGAGGGCATGCTCGGCATAGAGCTCCGGGTGCATGAACGGCAGCTCGACGGCATCGCGAATACTCTCGATCTGGTCTCGCAGGCCACCGATGTCGGCGTAGTCGATGTCGGGAACCTCCTCAAGGATGAGTTCCTCTACCTCCGACTTGGGGATCTTCTCGGTGACATATCCGGAGCGCGAGTCCAACAGGAGCGCATCGCCCGAGCGCAAACGGGTGGTGAGGAGTGGCTCCGCTAGCCGCACGACGCGCTCCTCATCGCCGCCGGCCACGACGAGTGCGCGAACCCGGTCGCCGAGCACCTCCTTCAGGGTGACGATTTCGCCGACCACCTCGAAGGCTTGATCAGCGACCACGTTGAGAGCCTCATTGAGCATGAGCTCCTGACCTGGCCGCAGCGATGAGGCGTCGACCGAGGGGCTGACGGCCACGCGCATCTTCTTGCCGCTCGCCATGATGTCAACACTGCCGTCGTCATGAAGCGCAAGGAAGGTGCCGTAGCCACTCGGCGGCTCGCCGAGCCGGTCGACCTCGGCCTTGAGGGTGACGATCTGCTCGCGGGCGTCTCGCAGGGTGGCGATAAGCCGGGCATTGTGATCCTTCTGCGCTGCTAGTTCCCCGCGCAACTGCTGGGCGCCCCGCTCGTTCCCTGGGTCGTCACGACGTTCACCCGTGCTGGCGTTTGGCATCTGGGGCGTGTCCACGGATCCTCCTATAAGCAGTTCCAATGACTCTAACCCGATTCGGTTGTCTCGGCGTGTTCGAGCGCGCGGCGGGCGGCGTGTTCGACCGAATCTTCGATGGTCGCGGCGATGGCAAGTGCCGCTCCCGGACCGCTGTAGTCCTCGCCATAGGCGCCAGGAGCCGGCCTGCGCCGGCGAGTGGGAAGGACCGCCCCGGGGGCGAGCCTGCGGGCGGCCACGAGGAAGCCGGAGTGCCCGATCATTCGGTGATCTGGCCGCACCGCGAGACCGTCGAGGTGCCACGTCCGAATGAGTGACTCCTCGGCTCGCGGTTCGGTCCAGTCACCCGAGACTCGCATGAACTCGACGAACTTGGACATCTGGGTTGTCGTCGCGACGTATCCGACGAGGACGCCACCGGGCGCGAGCGACGCGGCGACGGCGGCGAGGCACTCCCAGGGCGCGAGCATGTCGAGGATGACTGCGTCGAGTTGGCGCTCGTCGAGCGCGTCGGCGAGGTCTCCGAGGGTCAAGGTCCAGTGCTCGGGGATCATGCCAAACCAGCGGTCGACATTCTTGCTCGCGACGGCGGCGAACTCCTCGCGACGCTCATAGCTGGTCACGTGCCCGGTCGGGCCGACAGCCCGCAGGAGTGAGCAGGTAAGTGCGCCGGAGCCGACTCCTGCCTCCGCGACGCGGGACCCGGGCCCGAGGCCCGCGAGTCCGACAATGCGCGCTGAGTCCTTCGGGTAGATAACGGCGGCGCCGCGTGGCATCGAGAGCACGAAGTCATCAAGGAGGGGCTTGAGTGCGAGGAAGGCGGTGCCCCCCGAACCCATAAGCACTGAGCCCTGGTGCAGCCCCACGATGGAATCGTGGTCGATCGCGCCCCGGTGTGTGTGGAAGGACTTCCCCTCAACGAGGGTGATCGTGTAGAGCTTGCCCTTTGCGTCGGTCAGCTGGACGAGGTCGCCGTATGCGAAAACACCTCGGCGGGTGTACGTCGGTTCAGCCATTTGTACAACAGTAGTCCGTTGATCCGAGTCCGAAGGTCGGACCGTTGACCTAGGGTGTCGAACGTGAACGATGACGCGGCAGCACTCGATCCCTTCGCAGCATTCCCCAGTTCGCTGTCCCCATCACGGGCCAATGACTTCCTTACCTGTCCACTGCTCTTCCGATTCCGTACCATCGACCGCCTCCCCGAGCCCTCATCCCCCGCAGCACTTCGTGGCACGCTCGTCCATACGGCGCTTGAGCATCTCTTCGACCTCCCCGCAGGTGACCGAACCGTGGCACGGACCAGGGCACTCCTCACCCAGGCCTGGCTCGAACTCGCTGCGAACGACGAGGAGTCGGCCCGGATACTGGAGGCGGAGTTGGGCCTCGACGGGACCGCTGACCATGCCGAGGTTGCCGACCGAGTACTTGCGAGCGTCCTTCCCCTCCTCGACACCTATTTCGCACTCGAGGACCCGAGCCGGCTCGAGCCGTATGCACGTGAGTTCGCCGTCTCGGTCGAGATTGCCGAAGCCTTCACGATTCGCGGTTTCGTGGACCGAATCGACCGCTCGCCGGCCGGGGAGATCCGGATCGTCGACTACAAGACCGGTAAGGCTCCTGGGTCGCGATACGAGGCAAAGGCCATGTTTCAGATGCGGTTCTACGCGCTCGCCTGGTGGCGCATGACCGGTGAGATTCCCCGGAGGCTGCAGCTCATGTACCTCGGCAGTAGCGAGGTCCTGCGCTACGAGCCGACAGAGCAGGATCTGGTGTCGACGGAGCAAAAGATCCTCGCCCTCCGGCAGGCGATCAACAAGGCCGCCCGGTCAGGGGATTTCGCCCCGACTACGTCGAGACTGTGCGACTGGTGCGCCCATCAGTCCTCCTGCCCGGCCAAGGGTGGGGTGCTCCCCCCGATGCCGTCACCGGATCTGTGGCTATCGCCAGCGTCGCGGGTCGATTCGCCATTCGAGCGAACCGCTAGCGCGCAGCCGCAGGAGTGATCGCGGCCCGCCAGAGGCTCTCGATCGACCAGCCGTCCAGCCCGTCGATAACGGTGAGCCGCTCGGCCGCAGCGACAGGGGCGAGGTGCGGCACGGCCACAACACGGCAGCCGGCGGCAAGTCCCGATGCCACGCCGGTCGGTGAGTCCTCGATCACCAAACAGTCCGCCGGAGCCAACCCCAGCAGCGCTGCAGCCTGCAGGTAGGGGGCCGGGTGCGGCTTGCTCTGCGGCACCTCGTCACCGCCGATGATCACCGTGAACGGCTCGAAGCCGAGATCGCCGGCAATGCTCACGTGAACGGCATCAATGAGGCGTCGCCATGATGCAGTGACCAGGCCGGTAGGGATTCCGAGGTCGACCACCTCGCACACGAGAGCACGGGCACCTGGTTGCCATGAGACCTGCTCCGCGAGCAGGAGACCCTCGATCGTAGAGATTAGGAACTCCCCGACACCCTGCTCCGTGAGTTCGCTGACGATCCCAGGGTCGCCCTTGCCGGCCATGTACTCGACAACCCGCTCGAGCGGACCGCCGAGGCAGTGCTGCTGGTCAACGGGAGTCCACTCGCCGCCGAGCCGCAGCATCGTGAGGAGTTCGGCTTGCAGCCACAGATGCTCCGTGTCGACGAGGGTCCCGTCCATATCGAACAGCACCGCTGCGGGCAGTGCCGCTTGCTCATCCAGCGTTGAAATACTCTTAGCCTGCGTTGAAATACTTGGCCTCCGGGTGGTGGACGATGATCGCGCTCGTCGACTGCTCCGGATGCAATTGGAACTCCTCGGACAGCTCAACGCCGATTCGCTCCGGGTGGAGCAGGTCGCACAGCATGACCTGCTGTTCGAGGTCGGGGCAGGCGGGGTAGCCGAAGGAGTACCGCGACCCGCGGTAGCCCTGCTTGGCAATGAGGGTCCCCATGTCGGGGTTGTCCTCGAGTCCGAGGCCGAGTTCTTCGCGGACCCGCGCATGCCAGTACTCAGCGAGGGCCTCGGTGAGCTGCACCGAGAGTCCGTGCAGTTCGAGATAGTCGCGGTAGGCGTCAGCTTCGAACAGCTTTGCGGTAGCTTCTGACGCCGCTTGGCCCATCGTGACGATCGTGAAGGCGACGACGTCGGGCTCGCCCGAGTCCTTGGCACGAAAGAAATCGGCGAGACACAGATGCCGGTCTCGCCGCTGGCGCGGGAAGGGGAAGCGCGCCCGCTCCCGTCCGGCATCTGGCCCGTCATGCCACTCGATGACGAGGTCGTCACCCTCCGAGTGGCAAGGGAAGTAGCCGTAGACGACCGCCGGTTCGATGAGGCCCTCGGTGTGGATCCGGTCGAGCCACATCCGAAGCCGCGGCCGGCCCTCCTCCTCGACGAGCTGCTCGTAGGAGGCCCCGTCGCCGCGGGTCGGCTTCAGGCCCCACTGGCCAAGGAACAGGGCCCGCTCGTCAAGGTAGGGCGTGTACTCGGCGAGGGAGATTCCCCTCACGACCCGTTCGCCGAGGAAGGGTGCCTTGGGTACCGGCACGTGCTCGGCGACATCAGAGCGCGCCGGCATGTCCTGCGGCTCGGTGACAGCTAAGGTCGAGGCGACCGACTTCACCCGGCGGGCTCGGCGTTCTGGCAGCACCGCCCCGGGATCCCCTCGCTTGATTGCCATGACGGTGTCCATAAGGCGCAGTCCCTCGAAGGCGTCACGTGCGTATCGGACGTCGCCGTCGTACATGTCGGCGAGATCCTGCTCGACGAAGGCGCGGGTCAACGCCGCGCCGCCAAGGAGTACCGGATACCGCTCGGCAATCCCTCGGGTGTTGAGCTCCTCGAGGTTCTCCTTCATGATCACCGTGCTTTTCACGAGTAGACCACTCATGCCGATGGCGTCAGCATTGCTGCTCTCGGCGGCCTCAATGATCGCGGAGATTGGCTGTTTGATACCGATGTTCACGACGGTGTAGCCGTTGTTGCTCAGGATGATGTCGACGAGGTTCTTGCCAATGTCGTGGACATCGCCCTTCACGGTTGCCAGAACCATCGTGCCCTTGCCTGCCTCGTCGGTGCGCTCCATGTGGGGCTCGAGGTAGGCGACGGCGGTCTTCATGACCTCGGCACTTTGCAGGACGAACGGCAATTGCATCTGACCCGAGCCGAAAAGATCGCCGACGACCTTCATGCCTGACAGCAGGGTGTTGTTGACGATCGCGAGGGCTGGCTTCTCGCCGAGCGCTTCGTCCAGATCCGCCTCGAGGCCCTGTCGCTCGCCATCGATGATCCGGCGCTCAAGTCGCTCGAACAGCGGGAGGCCAGCGAGCTCCTGTGCGCGGGTTGCCGATAGGGATTTCGCTTCGACGCCCTCGAAGAGTTGGAGATAGACCTGCAGCGGGTCGTATTCGACGAAACCCTCGGCGTTGAGCCGGCGGCGGTCATAGACGAGGTCGAGAGCGACCTCGCGCTGCTCGTCGGGGATGCGGCTCATCGGCAGGATCTTCGATGCGTGGACGATCGCGGAGTCGAGGCCCGCCTGTACGCACTCATTGAGGAACACCGAGTTCAGCACCTGTCGTGCGGCCGGGTTCAGCCCGAAGGAGACATTCGACAGCCCGAGCGTCGTCTGGACGGTCGGGTGCAGGGCCTTGAGCTGCCGGATCGCCTCGATGGTCTCGATGCCGTCACGCCTCGTCTCCTCCTGACCGGTGGCGATCGGAAAGGTGAGGGTGTCGACGAGGATGTCCTCGACCTTCATGCCGTAATTCGTCGTGAGATCTCGGATGAGCCGGTCGGCGACCCGCACCTTCCACTCCGCGGTGCGGGCCTGGCCCACCTCGTCGATCGTGAGCGCGACGACTGCCGCACCGTGCTCCTGCACGAGCGCCATGATTCGCGAGAAACGCGACTCGGGACCATCTCCGTCCTCGTAATTGACCGAGTTGATGACAGCACGCCCGCCGAGCATCTCTAGGCCCGCCTGAAGCACGGCCGGCTCGGTGGAGTCGAGGACGAGCGGGAGGGTGGATGCGGTCGCGAATCGACCGGCGATCTCCTTCATGTCGTTCACGCCATCGCGGCCCACGTAGTCGATGCATACGTCGAGCAGGTGAGCGCCGTCGCGAATCTGCGCGCGGGCGATCTCGACGCAGTCATCCCAGCGCTGCTCGAGCATGGCATCGCGGAAGGCCCGCGACCCATTCGCGTTCGTGCGCTCGCCGATCGACAGGTACGTGGTGTCCTGCCGGAACGGGACCGCTTGATAGAGCGAGGCTGCGGAGGCGTCCGACTGGGGCGAGCGCGGCGAGATCTCTCGGCCGCGAACCCGATCAACGACCGCCTTGAGGTGGGCAGGCGTGGTGCCGCAACAGCCGCCGACGAGGCCAAGGCCATAGTCGCGGACGAAGGCCTCGTGCGCGTCGGCGAGTTCGTCGGCGCTGAGCGGGTAGTAGGCGCCGTCGGAGGTGAGGATCGGAAGCCCGGCGTTCGGCATCGCGGAAATGCCGATCCGCGCGGTACGTGAGAGCGTGCGCAGGTGCTCGCTCATCTCGCTCGGCCCGGTTGCGCAGTTGAGGCCGATCATGTCGATACCAAGAGGCTCGAGCGCGGTGAGCGCCGCGCCGATCTCGGTGCCGAGGAGCATCGTCCCGGTCGTCTCGACGGTCACCTGCGCGATGAGCGGCAGGTCGGCGCCGGCTGCGGTGAGTGCCCGCCGCGCACCAAGGAGCGCTGCTTTGGCCTGGAGGAGATCCTGGGCGGTCTCGATGAGGATGGCATCGACGCCTCCCTCAATCATGCCCGCGACCTGGATTTCGTAGGCATCGCGCAGATGGGCGAATGGGGCGTGGCCGAGCGAGGGCAGTTTCGTCCCGGGACCGACCGATCCAAGCACCCATCGCGGGTGGTCAGGCGTAGACCAGGCGTCGGCCGACGTGCGGGCGATGACGGCGCCGGCACGTGCGAGTTCGAAGATACGGTCCTCGATGTCGTACTCGGCGAGGTTCGCGAAGTTCGCGCCGAAGGTGTTCGTCTCGACGCAGTCAACTCCGACCTCGAAGTAGGCATCGTGGACGGACGCGACGATGTCAGGCCTTGTGACGTTGAGAATTTCGTTGCAGCCCTCATAACCCTCAAAGTCGTCGAGGGAGGGGTCTGCTGCTTGGAGCATCGTGCCCATCGCGCCGTCAGCGACCACGACTCGGGTGGATAGGGCCGTGCGGAGCGACGTAGTCTGCGAAGTCATAGTGACCCAAGTCTACCGAGGGAGCAACGCACCGCCTGCTCACGCGATAGCGTGAGGCGCGTGACACCGTGTGAGCAATCGAGCGCAGAATTGGTCCACGACCCACGGCTCAATGGGACGAACCAGGTGACGATGGTCGTGCTACGAACCTCCGACGGACACGCAAGCTCCGCGTCTGTCCACGCGCCTCCGGGTGCGACGGGCGCACCGGTGATCCTCCTGCATGGCCTTTCGCAGCAGCGCCGGTTCTGGGACCCCGTGGTCGCGCGGATGCACCACGCACCGGTCGTCACCCTCGATCAGCGCGGGCATGGGGCGTCAACCGCCGGGCCGGGAGCCGACTACTCAATCGATCGGTGTGCCCGAGATGTTATCGAGCTCGCGGAGTCGCTTGCCTACCCGAGCATCCACGTCGTCGGACACTCGTGGGGAGGCGCCGTCGCACTGCGCGTCACTGCCACCGCCCCGGACCTCGTCGAGTCCTGCTGCCTCATCGACGGGGGGCTATCGACGCCGAGCGCTCCGACCACCCCCGGATCTGACGCGACCATTCGCGAGGCTCTGTTGAAGCGTCTCCGGCCACCGGACCTTGGCATTCCGATCGACGAGATCTGGGCGATCCTCGCCCGCGGCATGGGCGACGCGTGGTCCGATGAGGCTCAGCAAGCCCTCGTCCCCACCTACTCGGTCGAGCCTGACGGCACGGCACGCACCGTGATCGGCGTCGATCGCCACATGGCCGTCCTTGAAGGACTCCTCGACTACGACCCATGGCCTGACGCCGAGAGCCTCCGCGGGCCACTGTGGGCGATCTTTTGCGAGCCGCGAGGAGTGCAGACCGACGAGTCACGACTGCGGGTCATAGAGCGGGCGCAACGACTGCAGTACGCGCTCGTCCAGCGTTGGCATGGGGCCTTGCACGACGTTCCCTTGCAATGGCCGGCGCTCGTCGCGGGGCTCATCGACAATCTCGTAGAGTCCTCCTCGGGCAAACTCGCGCGAAGCAGCCAAGTGCCAAGCGTGACCGACATGTTGGGGGTCAGCGCTTGATCGAGGTCGATGGCCTGCCCGAGCTTGTCGATCCGGTCCTCATCGCGGCCTTCGAGGGCTGGAACGACGCTGGCGAGGCCGCATCGGGTGCCATCGCCCATCTCCGCGATATCTGGGATGCCCAGCCCCTTGTCGATCTCGACTCCGAGGAGTACTACGACTATCAGGTGAATCGGCCGAACATCGCGATGAGCGAGGATGGAACACGGCAGCTCACTTGGCCGAGCACCAGGCTCTACATTGCGCGGGTACCGCTCTACCCGCGCGACATCGTGCTTGTCCAAGGCATCGAGCCGAACATGAAGTGGCAGCAGTTCGTGCGCGAGATCCTCGGCCTCGCCGCCGAGCTCGATGTCCGAATGGTCATCACCCTCGGGGCCCTGCTCTCCGACACTCCGCATACCCGGCCAGTTCCGGTGATCGGGACCACAACCGACCTCGCCCTCATCGCCTCGATGGACCTCGAGACCCCCCAGTACGAAGGACCGACCGGAATCGTCGGCGTCATCCAGGATGCGTGCGACAGGTTCGGCATCCCGGCCGTCTCACTATGGGCCTCGGTCCCCCACTATGTCGCGCAGCCGCCCTGCCCTAAGGCCACCTTGGCCCTCATCCGTCGGGTGGAG
>CAMAWO010000021.1 GCA_945861925.1 Bifidobacterium breve
CAACGAAGGTGATGCCGACCTCATGCTGGAGGCGCTTGAGTTCAAGCTGCATCTCGGCCCGGACCTTGCGGTCGAGTGCCGAGAGAGGTTCGTCGAGGAGGAGGAGTTTTGGCCGTTTCACAATGGCGCGAGCGAGTGCGACCCGCTGACGCTGACCGCCGGAAAGCTGCGCTGGTCGGCTCTTGGCCTTGTCGACGAGCCCTACGGTCTCGATGACCTCGTCGACGCGGGATCGCACCTCGGCTTTCGGGAGATGCTCGCGCTCGAGGCCGTACGCAATGTTTTTCTCGACCGACATGTGTGGGAAGAGGGCGTAGGACTGGAACATGAGATTGATCGGCCGGCGGTTCGGCGCCAGCGCAAGGAGGTCGCTCCCTGCGAGGGTCACCGTGCCGGAGTCGGGCTCCTCGAAGCCGGCAAGGACGCGCAGGAGGGTTGTCTTGCCGCAGCCCGAGGGGCCGAGCAGTGCGAAGAACTCGTTCTCACGGATGTCGATGCTCACCGAGTCGAGGGCGACGACCTCGCCGAAGGATCGCGAGACTGAGTCGATCCTGATGAGCTGCTCGTTCGCTGTTGTCGTCATACGGCATCCGTTAGTCTGGTGATCCGCTGTGCTGCGATCACGACTGTGAAGCTGACCACCATGAGAAGAGTGGCCAGCGCATTGATATCCGGGGTAACCCCGAAGCGAACCATTGAGTAGATGACGATCGGGAGGGTCGGCGTGCTCGGCCCGTCGGTGAAGAATGCGATGACGAATTCATCGAGGGACAGGGTGAAGACGAGGAGTGCGCCAGCGATGATCGCTGGCGCGAGCGAGGGCACGGTGATCCTAAGAAACGTCGCGACTGAGGAGGCGCCAAGATCGCGTGAGGCCTCCTCCAAGCTGGGGTCGGTTTGGCTGAGGCGCGCGGTTACTACGGCGGCGACGAAGGCCATGCCGAACACCACGTGCGCGAGCAGGACCGAGTGCAGCCCGAGTCCGATCCCGACGAGCACGTAAAAGACAAGGAGTCCGATTCCGAGCACGATGTCGGGGAGGATCGCCGGGGCAAGGGAGAAGGCCTCGAGCAGGCTGGACCGGAAGTATCGGGCGATGCCGATTGCGATGAGGGTGCCGAGGATGGTCGCGAAGAGAGTAGCCCCGAGTGCGACGATGAGGGTGTTTGTCAGGCCTTCGAGGATCTCGGCATTCTGGAACAGGGCGCCGTACCACTTGAGGCTGAAGCCGCCCCAGACGAAGGGCAGGCGGCTCGCGTTGAAGCTCATCACAACGAGCACCAGGATGGGGACGTAGAGGAATATGAGGGTGGCGATGAGCGGCACTTTGAGCCAGCCGAGACTACGCATGTCGGCCCTTTCCGGTGATACGACGGCTCACCATTGCCTGGGCGGTGAAGAGGGCGACGAGCAGGCCTATGACCGAAAGGGCGAGAACGGCTCCGAAGGGCCAGTCGCGCGCCTTGAGGAACTGATCTCGGATGAGGTTGCCGACCATCACGGTCTTGCCCCCGCCGAGGAGTTCGGGAACAACAAAGTTGCCGAGGCTGGGAACGAAGACGAAGATCGCGCCGATCATGGCACCCGGCAGGGTGAGCGGCCAGGTGATGTCCCGAAAGGTCCGCATCGGTGAGGCGCCGAGGTTGCTGGCAGCCTCGCGCAGCTCGGGGTCGAGGCGCTCCATCGAGGCATAGAGCGGAAGAATCATGAGGGGCAGGTAGGCGTAGAGGAGCCCGGCGACGACTGCACCGGGCGTGTAGAGCAGTGCGAGCGGGCCGAGCCCGACGAGCTCGAGCGACTTGTTGATGGGGCCCTCGGAGTTGAGGAGCACGATCCACGCGTAGGTGCGGATGAGGAAGTTCGTCCAGAAGGGGAGGATGACGAGGATGAGGACCACCGTGCGCCAGTTGCGTGGCAGTTTGGTGATGGCGTACGCGGTCGGGTATCCGATGAGGAGAGCGAGCACGGTCGTGATGGCCGCAATGAGGATGGAGTTCCAGAGGACCTGGACGTAGACGGGTTCGAAGGCCCGGGCGAAGTTTTCGAGGGTGAACTCGTACACGACTCCGCCGTATCGACCCCGAGTGAAGAAGGAGTCGACGATGACGAGGAGCACCGGGATGGCCATGAACACGAGCAGGTAGGCAAGGCCGGGCCCGGTGAAGACGAGACGACTGATCAGGGCGCGGCGCCGGGTGGCGCCACGCCCTGATACAGCCGTTCCCACTGCCATTAGTTAGAGGCCGTGACCTCTGTTGCGATCTTTGTGTAGGCCGGTCCCGCTGCACCAAGGTCCAGCAGGCCCTCGCCCTTGAGCAGTTCGGCCGGTGTCGTTCCCATGTTCGGGTAGGACGCGGTGAGCCCGGCTCCTACAGCTTCCATCGCCGGCTTGTTCGGGACCTTGTAGAGGATGTTCTCGGCAACCCAGGTGTGCGTGCCTGCATCGAGGATGTAGTTGATGAGGGCGTGTGCCGCCTCCTTGTTCTTCGACGACTTGAGGATCACCATGGTGTCGGTCCACAGGTCGCTGCCCTCCTTGGGCACGACGAACTTGATGGCGGGGTTCTCGGCGATACCGTAGTTGCACCAGCCGTCCCATGCCTCGACCATGACTGCCTCGCCGGACACCAGCCGGGTGTAGAAGGTGGTGTCGTCGTAGGCGAGAAGGTTGGGCTTCGCGGCGATGAGCGATTCCTTGACCTTCTGCAGTTCCGCCTCATCGGTCGTGTTGACGGAGTAGCCGAGTGCCTTCTGGGCCGGGAGCATGAGCCAGCGCTCGGTGCCGAGCATGGTCACCTTGCCCTTGAGGTCGGCTGGTGGCTGCAGGAGGTCATTCCAGCTCGTCGGCTCAAAGCCGTTCGTGAGATCGCTTCGATAGCAGATGCCGGTTGTGCCCCACGAGTACGGCACGGAGTACTTGTTGCCGACGTCGTAGGGGAGTTGGGTGGCCTCCGGATAGAGGTTCGCCAGATTGGGGATGAGCGCTGGGTCGATGTCGGCGAGCATGCCCTGCTCCGCGAGCGCCTGGGCGTACTGGCCGGACACGAACGCGACATCGATGCCCGAATCTCCGCCGCTCGTGATCTTGGCGACGACCTCCTCGTTGGTCGCGTGCTTTGTCACCGTGACAGTGGCGCCCGTCGTCTCCTTGAACTTGGCCGGCAGGTCCTCGGGCATGTAGGCATCCCAGTTCGAGACGACGAGGGACTGCTTGCTTAGGTCGGCGTTCGGGTCGAGCGTCTCGCTGCCCGTGCTCGTGCTCGAGCTGCCCCCACAGGCCGCGAGGAGAAGTGCGGAACTGACCGCAATCACCCCGAAGGCCCCCGTCATGCGCAAACTGCGTCCGGTCCCTCGCATCTGCTGACTCCCATCCGGCGCGGCTGGCGCCGACGTTTAAAACCGGACCGAGTGCCCGGTGCTGTGCGTGAGCGTTGCACATCGAGTCAAACAAATGCAAGAGATTCGATGTTGGAAACCATACTGTTATGCAATCTTGTTGAATTTGGATTCAGGGCTGGACCTGCTCGTTAGAGTGTGGGTTGACCATCTGAGGTCACCTGAGAGGGAAGGCGTGCGGTGGCGAGGACCAAGGCTGGCGGTGACAAGCGCAGCGAGCGCCGCAGCGATCTCCTTGAGGCCGCCCAGCGGGCGATGGCCGAGCATGGCGCGGGAGTCAGGCTCAATCAGGTGGCCGAGGAGGCGGGCCTCACCTCCGGTGCGATTCTGTACCACTATCCCGACCTGCAGGACCTCCTCATCGACGCGAACCGGGCGGGAATGGAGCGTTTCTACGACGAGCGGCTGAAGGCGCTCGACGGCGTCGACGATCCGGCTGAGCGCCTGGTCATCACCATTCGATCAGGCCTGCCCGTCGATAATGATGACGAGGAGGTGCGATTGCTCTGCGCCCTCGGTGGCGAGGCAGCGCGCAACACGGTCTATGCCGTTCTCCTCACCTCGCTCTTCGACCGGCAGGTGGCGATGTACCAGGCGATCTTGGAGATGGGCCGTGCCCAGGGTGCGTTCACGCTGGCGAGTGATTCCCTTTCGATCGCCCGCAACCTCGTCGCGCTTGAGGATGCCTACGGGTACCGCATCATGGCGGGGCACCCGAGTCTCGATCACGGCGCGACCGCTGAACTCATCCTCGACTACGCCCGCCTTGCCACCACCCACCCCCTCGCGAAGGAGTCCTGATGCCCAGCCGCCAGTTAACGGTCCTGTTCATGCCCGAATCCGCATACGGGCCGACCAATCAGTGCATCGGGATCGGCAAGGTGCTCCTCGAGCGCGGTCACCGCGTCGTCTTTGCCGCCGAGGCCTCCTGGCAGGGCAAACTCGCAGCCCTTGGCTTCGAGGAGGACCTCGTCGACCTATCGCCAGCGGCCGAAGCCGTGCCGGGCGAGCCGGAACCGGATGCGGGCCAGTTCTGGAAGGACTTCATCCGCGAAACGGCACCTGAGTTTCGCAAGCCCACCGTCGAGCAGCTCGACACCTTCATGAAGCCCACCTGGCAGGCACTCATTGATGGCTCGATGTTCTGCGAGCCCCAATTGCGCGCGATCATCGCTCGAGTGAAGCCCGATGTCGTCGTCGAGGACAACGTCCTGTGTTTCCCCGCTCTCATGACGAGCCAGGCCCCGTTCGTCCGCATTGTCTCCTGCAACCCCCTTGAGATGAAGGGCGCAGGCGTGGCGCCCACCTTCTCGGGGCTGCCAGCCGCCGATCAAACGGAATGGGCGGGCTTCAACGCCGAGTACGACCGTACCCATCGTGAGATATGGGAGTCCTTCAATGCGTGGGTGATGGAGCAGGGCGCCCCGGCGCTGCCGGACCTCGAATTCATCCACACCTCGTCCGAAGCGAACCTCTACGTCTACCCGCTCGAGGCCGACTACACCGACGACCGCCCCCTTGACTCGACCTGGCACCGGATGGACTCGAGTGTGCGCGAGACCGATGCGGACTATGTGGTGCCGACCGAGATTGTGGACCGGCCCGATGGCAGTGCCCTCGTCTACCTGTCGCTCGGATCGCTCGGGGGCGCCGACGTCGACCTCATGCGCCGGCTCATCGATGTGCTCGGGCGCACCGAGCACCGACTTATCGTGAGCATGGGCCCTGCGCACGCGGAACTCGAGCTGGCACCGAACATGACAGGGGCTGAGTTCGTCCCTCAGACGAAGGTCATTCCGCAGGTCGACCTCGTCATCACACACGGAGGCAACAACACCACGACCGAGTCCCTGCACTTCGGCAAGCCGATGATCCTCCTGCCGCTCTTTTGGGATCAGTACGACAACGCGCAGCGCATGGATGAGCTCGGGTTCGGCGTGCGGCTGGCGACGTATGAGTTCACCGAGGCCCAGATGAATGAGGCGCTCGACCGTTTGCTCTCGAATGCCGGCCTCAGGTCGCGGATGGCGGCGAATGGCGAAGCAATCCGGTCGCGCGACGGGCTGCGGGTCGGCGCTGATGTGATCGAACGCGTGGCGCAGGCGCACGCTGCCCGGACGTGACCTGGGACCGCGAGCTCGTCGAACGCCTGCTATCACGAACCGATCCATCCGCACTCCTCCCATCTCGCAGGTCAGGCGAGGCGGCCCGAATCGAGCAACCGCTCGACCTGATCGCCTGCGTTCAGCTTGACGACTCTCGCGCGGACCTTTGGTACGTCATCGTGCGCGATGCGCGGGGCGTGTCATACGGAGTGCCATGCGTTGTTTCGGGCAAGGCCCTTCGGCGTGCCGCCCCGGGCGACGGCGCTGCGGAGGCGTTGCTGAGCTGTGTCGTCGAGTCTGATGCCGGGTCGATCGAGCGCCCGCTCTCCGTGATCAGGTGGCATGCGGAGCGCTGTTCTGGGGAGCGGGGGTTCGAGGTAGATCAGACGAATGAACTCGTCGTCGTTGGCGAGCGTGCCGTCGTGAAGTGGCTACTCCACCCCACCTCGGAGGAGCAGCCGGCGCCCCGGAGACTTGCAGCGCTGGCCGATGCTGGCTTCACCGGGACGCCGCAACCCTGGGGGCTCGTCAGCATTAAGGAAGCGGATGCAGATGTGCTCATTGCCACCGTCATCGCGTACGTCGCCGATGCTCAGGATGGCTGGGAGTGGGCCGTCGGGGACGTGCGCAGCCTTGCGCTCGGCGAAACGGATGAGTCGACAGCGCTTAGGTCGATACCTCAGATCGGCACACTCGTTGCTGAGATGCATCTGGCATTCGCCGCCGGGGGTCGGTCGATAGCGACCGATGCTGAGGCCGAGGGCTGGTCGATCGAGGCTGCCGACGACCTCCGCGACGCAGCTCTTCGAACACAGTGGACTCGCCTCATCGAGCAGGAAGTCGCCCTCATCCCAGGGTTCGTCGGTACGACCATCATCGACGTCCATGGCGACCTTCATATTGGGCAGGTCCTTCGTTCATCACGCGACGATGGCCTGTCGATCATCGACTTCGACGGCAGCCCGACGCGATCGCCCGAGCAGCGGCTTGCCCGGCAGCCCGCTGGCCGCGACGTCGCCGGAATGCTGGCATCCCTCGATCACGTTGGGCGTGTCGTCCTCCATCGAACTGAGGGACTCGATGAAGGGCAGCGGGCTCGGGTTCACGATTGGATCGCGGCGGCGCAGCGGGGCTTCCTTGATTCCTATCTTTCCCGGCTCGCGGAAGTGGGCGAGGAGTCGCTGCTTGACGCCCGGCTGGTCCGAACCTTTCAACTGCAACAGGAGTGCCGCGAGTTCATCTACGCCGCGAGGTACCTGCCGCACTGGAGGTACGCCCCCGAGGGCGCCCTCGCGGCCCTGCTGGGGAGTGAATTCGAACGTCCGTCCATCACGATGAGGGAGCGCCATGAGACCTGAGATGTTCCTCGCTGACATTGAGCGTAAACCCGAAGCCCTTACCGCGCTCGCAGCGAGCATGGGTCGCGAGAACCCTTGGGCTGCAACGGCAATTGACCGTGATTCCCATCTGGTGCTTCTCGGCATGGGTTCATCCCATTACGCGAACGGTGTCGCCGCGGCCCGGCTTCGTGCGTTTGGGGTCAATGCCGTTGCCGAGTTAGCGAGCAGCGACCTGATGCCGCAGGTGCAGTCGAACACTGTCGTCGTCGCCGTGTCGGCGAGTGGTGGCTCCGTCGAGACCCTCGATGCCGTGAGTCGCTATTTGGGCAGGTGCCCGGTCGTGGCGATGACGAACGTGGCAGCGTCGCTTGTCACCCGGGAGGCGTCTGCGGTGCTCATGATGGAGGCGGGCAAGGAGGAGAGCGGTGTGTCGTGCCGCTCCTTCCAGCACACGCTGGCGCTATTCCTTGGCCTCGAGGAGCATCTGGGACTCGGCCCGAATCCATCGATGCTCGTGAATCGAGCAGCGGAGGCAACATCAGACCTCCTCGATCGGCGCTCGTCCTGGCTGCCACGACTCCTCGAAGAGGCGATCGGCCCTGATGGCACGTACCTAGTCGCACCGGCGCGGCGAATGAGTTCGGCCCAGCAGGGGGCGCTGATGCTTCGAGAGACCCCTCGCATCCCGGCTGTCGGCTGCGAGACCGGTGACTGGAGTCATGTTGACGTTTACCTCACCAAGACCATCGACTACCGGCTCGTCCTCTTCGCGGGGTCGCGCTGGGAGCCCCAGTTGGTGACGTGGGTCGTTGATCGGGGGTCTCGGCTCATCTCCATCGGCCAGGACATGTCGCAGGCCAGCCTCACCATTCGATTTGCGCACGATGACGACGACGACGTGCGACTCCTTGCCGAGGTTGCAGTTGCCGAACTCCTCGCCGAGTCAGTGTGGCGGGCGGCTGGGTCGTAGCCGTCAGCGGTGGTCGACAATTCCCCGCTCGAGGCGGCGCAGCATCTTGGGCGTGAGGATCATTGAGAGCTCATCGCGCGATCCCACGACCACGAGCAGGTCGCGAGCCCGGCTCATCCCGGCATACAGAACGCTCCGGGGATCGATCCCGTCATGGAATCCGTTGACTGCCAGCACGACGACGGGTCGCTCGAGCCCCTTGAATCCGGAGACGGTGGAATAGAACACCGTGTGGTCCGACCACAGGCCGTTCCAGTAGGCGACCTTGTCCTCGGCCTGCAGGAGCTGCTCAGGGTGCCGGTGCTTGGTCGTCAGCAGGGCGATGTGCTCGGGGAGCCAGCCCCCGTGATCGTGGAGGGACATGACCATGGTGTCGGCCATGCGGATCACGTTGGCACGGCCAATGTCGTCGTTGGGTTCGCACGGGACGTACTGGACTGGGAACCCGTCGCCTCCCATCGCCGTGACGGGCGAGGTGAGCAGGGGCCGAAAGGTGTCGACGATCTGTTTGGTGTTGCGCAGGTTCTCGTCGAGGACCAAGGGGGTCAGCGGCAGGTCGGGTCGTCCCTTGCGGTCGCTGAACACAGACTGCTCGTCATCGCGGAAGCAGGCAAGTCGAAAGGAGTCGGACGCTGCTGATCCGAGCAGCGCCGTCCACCACGAATCGGCGAAATCCTGGGCCTCGTCGATGACGAAGGCGGTGAACCGAGACGATGGCTCGAGGGCTCGGGCTGCCTCGGTCATCCGGGCTGGAGCCTCAGCGGTCCAAAAGTCGTTTGGCTCCGCGGGTCCGGGATGGACGCCCCACTGGTAGCCCAGCTGGTGAAAGGTGCCGACATACGCGGGCTGCTGTGAACGTGGAAGGGTCTCGGTTGCGCGACGCGCCATCTCGGCGACGCCGCGACCGTATGAGACGAAGCAGACTCGCTCGCCCATCTGAGCCCATCGACGGGCTTGCTCGATTGCGAGCCAGGTCTTGCCGGTGCCCGCCGATCCGGTGACCTCAATTCGGGGAATGTTGCGGATGATGCCAAGGAGATTTGCGTGCGCGGCGGTGAGTTCGTCACTGTGCCGAAGACGGGCCTCGGTGCGCGCAAGGATCTCGCGGTCGCTGTCGGGTGCTCCGAGTAGCAGGTCGAGCGCGGCTTCGACCCAGCCATCGGCGGGCAGGGGTGTCTGGAACTCAGGGGACCAGAGTCGGTCGTAAGTGATCGCGGCAGCCTCGGGCAGGTCCTCACGGCCTAGGATGAGATCGCGGCGAGCCTCAGGGCCCATGGCACCGGTCACGGTGAGGTACGGAAGGGCGAGAAGCCAGCCGGCTCGCAGGGCCCCGCGCGACCAACTGGGCTGGGCTTCGAGGTAGCGCTTGAGGGCGTAGACGCCGTTCCGGGCTTGGAGAATCGGGTGGATCTGCCTGCTCCCGGAGGCGTCACTCTGCCGCCATTCCCCCTGGGTGAACGTCACATGGCCCCCCTTCACCTCGATCACCGCCGCTCCGCAATCGGGCATGAGGATGAGCAGGTCGATCTCGACCTCGCCGTGCGTGGGGTCGGTGAATCTCACTCCGTGAAGCAGGACGTCGTCGTCGCGCAACTGGGACCGGAGGGCATCCCAGACGACCTGCTCCGACTGGTCCTCGAAATGTGGATGCTCAGGGATAGTGAGCGCCGCCATGTCCCCCCGTTCGATCGTGCGTCGTGCGGCGCTGCTCACCTGTTGAGGCACCCTCCTTCGGTACGGTAGAGCATGGGAGCGCCTTCCGTTACCGTTCCGCGGTTGGATGGCCGCAGGCGATGGCCCGCGATGATCGTGATCGAGAAGGGCGGTGGTGGTGAACAGGCAACTCACTGGCGCGCTCGTCTCAGCAGCTGAACGCAAATGGACCGGCGCCGTACTCGCTCGCGATAAGAAGACTGGGTTAGAGGCGTCCGTCTACGTCTATGTCGGTGGGATCTACTCGGTCGAGTTCGATGATTACCAGCCCGGCTTCGTGTCCCGTCTCATCGCGGCCGGCCATATCGATGCTGCTCGACTGACGTCGGTGCGCCCGAGCCTGGATCGCGACTCGGCGGATCTCATGGTCGGGCGCATCGTTGTGGACTGCGGCTGGATCTCTGTTGACAGGCTTGCCGAATACCACCGCGAGTACCTGCTCGCTGCCCTCGGCGCGGTACTGAAGTGCCGGTCCCTTCGGTTGTGGGAGTCGAAGAATGAGATCACGTCGCGATGGTGCATCCTCCCCACGAGGATCGAAGAACTCGTCGCCGAGACCGAGATCCGCAGGATCCAACTCGACCGCGCATCCTCGGCGCTTGCTGGCGAAGGTCACGCGGGTTCCTGTGTCCTGCGTCCGATGGGCAGCGCGGCGTCGGTGTCGAACGGTTCGCCCGAGCTCGATGCCTTCATGCGGGCGACCGATGGCGTGCGCTCAGTCGATGAGGTCGCAGCGATGTGCGGCTTCACACGGGCCGAAGCCGTCTTTCATGCATCAGTGCTCACGACCGCAGGGGTGGTCGTGCTCTCCGCAATGCCGGAGCCGCCGAAGGAGGCGCGGGCGCTGCGGGTTCCGGAGGAGTTTGGCGTGCTGATGGTTCGCCCGGGGCTCCCGAATGTCGCCGCGCCCCAGCGTCTGGCGCCGACCCCGCAGCATGTTGAGCAGGTCGAGGTGCCGCCGCTGCGGCGGGCGCCTCGAAGATCAGGTGCCTGGGCCGAGACGGTTCCACTGGTTCGGCCCAAGTCGCCACGTCGCGACCTCACGACCGAGGTGATCGCCAGGCCAGCAGCACGTCCGAGCGAGCCTTAGAGCGGCCCCCGGGTCGATGGCACGAATCACGAGGAGGAATTGAGCCTTGATGGTGCGGCCCTTCGAGCGACCTGTGCTCGGGGATACCCTTTGTCTGCGAGGGACGTTAGAACCAGCCCCGCTGGTTCACCTCCGATGAACAACTTCCTTTATGAAAGGTCAACCGATGGACGACGGCAACTTCCTGTACACCATGCTCATCATCTTCTTCATGGTCTTCTACTTCATGCTCCTGTTCTTGGTCCTGCTCGATATCTTCCGCGACCACAAGATGAGCGGCTGGATCAAGCTGCTGTGGATCATCGCTCTGCTCTTCTTCCACTTCATCACCCTGTTCATCTACATCATCTTCCGCGGCAGGGGAATGTCTGAGCGGCAGCAGGCGTCTGCGGTGGAGAACCAGGAGGCGCGCCAGGCCTACATCCAGTCGATGGCTGGCACGAACCCGACCGAGCAGATCGCCTCGGCCAAGGCGCTCCTTGACGCTGGCACCATCACGCAGGCCGAGTTCGACAGCCTCAAGACGAAGGCGCTTGCCTAACCGTTCGTGAGCACGGCTGAAGGGCCGGGTGCTGCGCAACTCGCAGCACTCGGCCCTTCGGCGTACACACTGAACCTGCGCTTGGCCAGTTACCGCACCCTGATCCGGAACTTCCTCGAGCGCGGCGGCCCGGTGAGGATGAACTCGCGCCGCCAGAATGCCTCGGGGCTGAGCACGGGTTGGACGGGTTGGGACGAGGGCGCTCTCTGGCTCGATGAACGAGTCTCCCGACCGGCCCAGAGCAATGAGCGAGGCGCTCGGTCGGTTGAGTCGCCGGCCCGATCGCTGCTCATGGCGTCTCCTTGCGGGCAGAGAGCCAGCGGCTGACCTGGACGATGAACTCCTCGAGGTCGCTGAGATCGGCGAGCCGATTCAGGACGATGCCATCGTCGACCCCGACGTACTCGTGGACGAGGACATTGCGAAATTCGACGGCCATCCGCATGCGATCCGCCGTGCCCGGATCGAGTATCCCTCGTTGCCCGAGGGCGCGCATGGCATCGCCGTTGTCGCGTGGGGCGATCGGTGCCACGGAACTGCAGATGTGCTGGGCAGTATCAATGCAGGCTTCGATGGCACTGATGAACAGGTACTTCACCCCTGGAAGCCAGATCGCGTCGGCGCGGCGATCACTGCCTGCTGCCTGTTCAAGCCGCAAGCCGTTGAGGGCACCACTCGCGGCGCGCAGGAGTCGGATGGCTCGCACCTCATCGACCACGTGCCGCCTCCTCGAGAAATTCGCGGTGGGACCGGTCTATTCGGTACTTCTCGTCGGAATAGACCTTTCGAGTCTGCGACTCCCAATGAACACGGTCGACGGGATTGTCGTCGAAGAGCAGCCGGCCGTCGAGTGCGATGCGCCCGGCAATCTCGAGCGGTGCATCGTTGAGGATGAGCAGGTCAATTTCAGAGGGAACATCGACCTCGAAGGAAGCAGGGACGGGGTTGGCGAAGTAGGCCGCTACGTCGAAGTCCGAATCAGGTCGCGCATTGCCGGATGCTCGACTGCCGTGGAGGTAGGCGAACTCGGCGCCGGAGGCACGCAGTTGCTTCACGGTGCAATCAATCACCGATGCGTCCATGGGGAGATAATGACATGTTTCTGAAACAACGTTTAGCGCCCGGTGTTGCGGCTGGGCTCTCCATGGGAAAGCATGGGGATACGTTTGACGGAGCAACACACCTGCGAATTGGAGTGACCATGCCAAGGATCGTGACGCTGATCATCGGGGCACTACTCATGGCCATTGGGGTGGTGTGGTTCTTTCAGGGTATTGGTTCCCTCGCCGGAAGTCCGATGACGGGCGTGAGTTTCTGGGCATTCGCTGGAGCTGTCTCGTTCGTAGTTGGGCTCTTCGCGCTGCTGCGCGGGTTGAAGGGGCGTCGAACGTCTGAGGACGGCTGAACGTCGCACCCTCATGTGATAGTTGAGTTGTGGCCGAGTGCCGGTCGCGATAACTCAAGGAGGTCCATGTCCAGCAAGATCGCGTTTGAACCGCATGTCCTGCTCACGGAGAAGTACAGCGAGGCCGTGCTCTACGCATCCACCCTGCACCGGGGTCAGACCCGCAAGGGCAATGACATCGCCTATGTGGCGCACCTGCTCGGAGTCTCAGCACTCGTACTCGAAGCTCGGGGTGATGAAGACCAGGCGATCGCGGCGCTCCTGCACGATGCGGCCGAGGATCAGGGCGGCCAGCCCACTATCGACGTTATCGAGGGCAAGTTCGGATCTCGAGTTTCCGGCATCGTCAAGGCCTGTAGCGACTCGCTGGCCGAGAACCCTGGCGAGAAGGCATCCTGGCTCGTCCGTAAGACCGAGCACATCGCGAAACTTGCCGTTGCCGTTGACGACGTCATCATCGTTGCGATGGCCGACAAGGTCCACAACGCGCGTTCAATTGTGAGCGACCTGAGCATCCACGGCACGATGACCTGGACAAAGTTCAACGCGAGCAGCGAGCAGATCCTTTGGTATTACACGAGCAACCTACTTGTGGCGCAGGAGCGCAAGGCGCCGAGGTTCCTTATCGATGCGCTTGATCGCGCCCTTGGCGAGATGCGAGGTTTTTCCGAGTCCCAGTAGCGACTTGCTGATCGCGGGGCGACAACGTCAGGCCGCGGGCCCAGACCAGGCGGAACCAGCGTCCCAAGTCCATGGCGTCCAAGATCGATAAGTCTCCGCAGCAACGCGGTCCAGGGTATGAACTCCGACCGTGAGTGCATAGCCGAGACCGGGGGTTATCCGCCGATTGAGGTCGGACTGAAGTTCTTTGCGCGCGGCCTCGATCGCTACTACTGCGAAATCAGCACTCGTTTCGTCCCAGAGGCCAACGGTCTGAGCGCTGGAAGCGGTGATGATGAGTTGTAGGGGAATGAGTTGCTCCCCTGGCGCTATGTACCACTCATCGGCCATGAGCACCAGCATTTGTGATCTCGAACGCCCATCCGCCTGTGCCCGCCCGGCCTTGGCGAGCCTGCTGATGCGATGGCCGCAGGACTGAAGGACATGTGCTTCGACATGGTCAGGATGGGGGGCCCTGGCAAATCGTCGTGCCACCCACTCCCGGAATCGGAGCCTGAGTGGCGCTGTCAGTGGGTCAGCGCGACGATACGCCGGGGCGAGAAGCGCCTGCTTCTCGACGCTGGTAACGAACCGCGCGTTGGCCACGCCGGCCGTTCCGTCTGGCAGGGTGATGTGGGCATGTTCCGGGAAGGGGAACTCACGTGCTGAGTGCGGTCCGCTCCGGAGTGACTGCCATTCGATGATGGGCATTGCCTCGAGGGGACATACGACGATGCAGGGCTCGACTTCTGGTGAACGCGCGATGTCGCAGTCTTGGCTGAGGACGACGTACCAGCCAAGTTTGGTCACGAGCGTGATTGACCATGGCTGGTCCACGTCGGCTACCGCTCGCGGATCAGCAAATCTCAGGGTTGGCGATGGCCCTTGCCCGACGATGGAGGTCGCCCCGAGGTTGATGAGGTCCCCTTGGCGGAGTTGATCAAGCCGCTCGGCGAGGAACCGATGCTGCTCCTCGCTCAACATCGCGTGGATCAAGGCGCCTGTCCTCTCACGTCAGAGCGACTGCGCAGCGGGCGCTTCGCCGGAACTGCTCGCGAAGGGCGGCTGGCATTCCTCGCGGGTCCCCATCGCCCGTTCCGTCATCCGCCTGCCTGCTGGCGTGGGATTCGTTGCCATGGCAGGTGATGGCTCTGCTCAGCGTGGACGCTGGCGAGTCAGGGGCCTCCGTTCCCAGTCCGATTCCGCCCGTCAGGGTTGGTCGGGTCAAGGATCGTGTGGCGCTCACGTCGGCCAGAGCGCGCAGTACTTCTGCTAGGTCGTACCGGTATCTGCCTCCCGGCGTGGGCTTCGACGGAATTCGCCCCGACCTTGCGTAGCGCTGAATCGTTGCTGCCGATAGGCAAACGCCAGTGTCCGCAAGTCTCACGGCCACCTGTCCGGTCGTCAAAGTGTAATCCAACATAGTCTCCTTACTCGATATGCATGAAGTGCACGGTATGCACGTTAACAGGTGTGTCACTCTAAGAGTCCGGGCGTGTCCTTCGATCGCGGCATCGGGAAATTGAGGCGTCACGCAGGATCATGGCCTCGTACGACCCTGCAGGTATCGTCAACAGAAGTCCGGTTGACGAAAGCCCCCGCTCGCTGAACCCGTGGACAGGGCACGAATGCCCCGAGTCATGCTTCGGCTGTGGTGAGATTGGGACGTCAACGTGGGGCCACGACGCACGACGGAGCCAGCGAGCGGGGGTGAGCATGGCAGCGTGGTCGTCACCGTTTCTGGATATCCCTGCGGATGATTGGATCGCCGAGAACGAATCGGCCTTCGCCATCCGTGATCGATTCCCGGTCTCGCCGGGCCATGCGCTCGTCATCACCAGGCGGCTGGTATCCGACTGGTGGGGTGCCTCGCCCCAGGAGCAGCGCGACCTCATGGCCCTCGTCGAGATCGTCAGAGGCGATCTTGAGCAGATGACTCCGAGGCCCGACGGATTCAATGTCGGCTTCAATTCGGGCGAGGCGGCTGGCCAGACCGTGCCGCACCTACACGTGCACGTCATTCCGCGCTATTTCGGCGACGTCGTCGATCCCCGGGGCGGCGTGCGCCACGTCATTCCGGGCAAGGGCAACTATCTGGTGCGCCCTGCATCGGCACTGTTCGATGGCCCTTCGAGGCCGCTCGGCCCCTCGCTCGCCGACGCACTGGAGGACGAAGGGATCGATCGCATCGACGTCGCGGTGAGTTTTGTCATGCAGTCGGGGCTCGACCGGCTCGAAGGAGAGATCCGCGCCGCGATCAGCCGCCCCGGCATGAGACTGCGACTGCTTACGACGAACTACCTCGGCATCACTGAGCGAGGCGCACTGGAGCGACTCCTCGCCGACATGGTGCAGTTCCCGCAGTCGCTGGCGGTGCGGGTCTTCGACGCGAGGTCGGTGAGCTTCCATCCGAAGGCCTACATATTCGGGAGTTCGGTCGGGCAGCGCGCCGGGTTTGGCTTTGTCGGCAGCGCGAATCTGAGCCGCAGTGGTATCGGGACCGGAGTCGAGTGGACGCTGCGGACAGACTCGCCGGACGAGGTCGAAGACCTCCGTCGTCGTTTCGAGGGTCTGTGGTCCGACGCCCACTCGCTCCCGCTCACACGTGCCTTGCTTGATGGATATCAGGAGACACCGAAGGTCCGGTGGCCGAGCGAACGTGACCCGGACGATACAGCGCGGCAGGTTGCGGCCTTCGTCCATGAGCCAACGGAGATCCAGTCAGAGGCGCTGGCAGCACTCGAGCAATCTCGGGCATCGGGATTCCACGCGGGCATGGTGGTGCTCGCCACCGGACTGGGCAAGACGTGGGTATCGGCCTTCGATGCCGGACGCCCGCAGTACCGGCGGGTGCTCTTCCTCGCCCATCGTGAGGAGATCCTGCGGCAGTCGATTGCGGTCTTCCGGCGCGTCATGCCGCTGCGAACCCACGGGCTGCTGACGTCCACCACGGATGAGTCGTCGGCGGACGTCGTGTTCGCGAGCGTCCAGACCTTCGTGAACCGCATGGGCGACCTCGCACCCGACGCCTTCAACTATGTGATCGTTGACGAATTCCACCACGCGACCGCCCAGACCTACCGAAGGATCCTCGGCTACCTCGAGCCCATGTTCCTCCTGGGTCTCACGGCCACTCCCGAGCGCACGGACGGCGCCGACCTGTTGGCGCTGTGCGACGACAATGTGGTGTTCGAGGCGAACCTTGCTGAGGGCATCACGCGCGGCGCACTTGTTCCCTTCGAGTACCTCGGCGTGCCCGACACAATCGACTTCGAACCCATCCCGTGGCGCAACGGCAAGTTCGACCCGACCGCGCTTGAGGCAGCCGCAGTGACACAGGTGCGTGCCGAGTCGGCGCTGCGCGAGTGGGAGCAGGGCGCCGGTGACCGAACGCTTGCCTTCTGTGTGTCGGTGCGGCATGCGGAGTTCATGGCGGACTTCTTCCGACAGCGGGGGGTCCTCGCGGAAGCCGTCCACGCATCGCCGGGCAGCGCACCTCGGCACCAGACCCTCGATGCCCTTGCCAAGGGTGACATCAAGGTGGTGTTCAGCGTCGATCTCCTCAATGAGGGTGTTGACGTCCCGACGATCGACACCGTGCTCATGCTGCGGCCGACGTCATCGGCGATCCTGTTCCTGCAGCAACTTGGCCGGGGCCTGCGTCTGTCACCGGGTAAGGAGGTGCTGACCGTCATCGATTTTGTTGGCAATCATCGGAGTTTCCTGTTGAAGCCGCGATGGCTGCTCCAGTTGACCGGCCGCAGGCTGAGCGACTCCGAGCTCAAGGGAGCCCTTACCTCAGGTGACTTCGAACTGCCGCCGGGCTGCTCGGTCGACTACCGCCTCGAGGCGCGGGCCATGCTCGAAAACCTGTTGAGCAGGGCCGCGAGACCCAATGCGCTCGTGGAGTTCATCTCGGACGTCGTTGCCGAGACAGGGGAGCGGCCCTCGGCGGTGCAGGCCTACCGGGCGGGCTTCAACCCGGCGAGTCTGAACACAATCGGCGGCTGGTTTGCGGTCCTGGAGTCAGAGGGGCTGTTGTCTGACGTGGAGGTGTCGGTTCTTCGAGCGCACGAGCAGACGCTGAAAGCCGTTGCCGTGGAACCGATGACGAAGTCGTACAAGATGGTGACCCTTCGAGCCATGACGATGGCCGGGGCTCTGGGCGAGGGGATGGCTGTCAGCAGGCTCGCTGCCATCTGCCATCGCATCATCGCCAGGGACCCGCGCCTGCTCCTCGACGCGACGAGCGACTCCATGCCGCACCCGGCGATTCTGGATCCGGCAAGCTGGCTCGCCTACTGGCGTAAGTGGCCCATTGCCGCACTCCTCGGTGAGTTGAAAGGCGGGGGTCGGAGCTCATTCATGCTTAACGACGACACCTTCGTCCTCGCTGAGCCCGTGGCAGAGGAGCACCGCGGCCACGTCGACCGGATGATCGGCGAACTCGTCGACTGGCGGCTCGCTAGGTATCTCGATACGAAGACCCCGCGAGCTCAGGGTGTGGCAGTGGCGAAGGTTGCCCACAACGGCCGCACGCCGATCCTGTTCCTCGACCGCGACAAGAACCCGGAATTGCCGCAGGGCAAGGGGGTGAGGCTCCTCGTCGATGATCGGGTCTACCAGGCGGATTTCGTGAAGATCGCCATCAATGTCGCGAGGCTGGACGCGTCCGGGCCGAATGCACTTCCCGACCTGCTCTGGTCGTGGTTCGGGCCTGACGCAGGGATCTCCGGGACGGCGCACCGAGTTGCGATCACCCTTGATGCTGGCGGTGAGTGGCACATGAGCCGGATGCCTGATGTTCCAGAGTCGAGCACGGGACTCACTGGCGTGACCGTCGGCTAGACCGTGTGTTCGCCGCAGGCACTGCGTCCCCGAGTGGGGTCCTGCGGGAGAGGCCTGAGGAGGCCAATGTGGCCCGTACATTGAACTGCCTGAAGATGCCTGCACCGAGATGGAACACCTACGAGGTGAATCTCGAGGAGCCGTTGGCCCTCCTGCCGTCTCTCCAAGACGAGGTAGCCGCTGGCAAGGTGCGCATTGGCGTGAGCGGCGACCTCGTCGATCACCTGTTCACGGAGCGGGAAAGCGACCGGAGCCTGTCATAGCGGTGTTGCTCAAGCCGAGGCCGGGGAGGTTGCTGCCGTCCTCGCCGCATGTCGAATGGCACCGAAGCGAGGTGTTCAAGGGCCTTCCGCTCGGTGCCTGAGTGAACCGCGGAAAGGGGTGCCAGGGCAATGTGCCGCGGGTCAGTGTTTGGTGGGCGCGGTTCCTCGCACCTCGTCTGCGGCGAACCGCTCGCCCGCGGCCTCGATCTTCGCCACTGCGGCAGCATGGAGGTCGATGCCGAGCACGTCGGCGAGGCGCACGAGATAGAGGAGGACGTCCGACATCTCTTCAGCGACCCGCGACCTGAGCGGGTCTTCCTCGGCAAGGCCCCTTGCATCGGTGGCGGGCAGCCACTGGAAAAGTTCGCTCAGCTCGCCGACTTCACCAACGATGGCCAAGAGGAGCGACTTCGGGTCGTGGAACTGCTCCCAGTCGCGCTCGTTGGTGAAGGCGCGCATGCGATGGCGAAGGTCCTCGAGATCTGACACGTCCCGACTATGCCACCTCGGGCAAATCCTTGTCGCTAGGTCCGTCGGACGTCTAGAGTTCAAGTCGCGGCCCGACAGGCCTCCCACCGGCTTCATTGCCACCCAGGGACATGCCCCCACCCGCACGAATCCATTCGTGCTGCCCGGGGGTCTTCTACGTGGTGCTGCTTCGCCAGTCGACGGCTGGTCTTCAGTCGTTGTTCGAGTCGAACAGCGCGATTGAGCAGATGATGGCCCGCATGCTGGCGACAACGGGCAGGCGACCGAGCGAGGGTGAGGCGCGGTCGTGGCGCGCGTCGCTCCCGATGCTCACCGCGGATCTCATGTCGGCGGGCCTCGCGAATATCGAGATCCTCGTGGAGCACCAGTTGCCGTTGACGAGCAAGCGTATTGACGCGGTGCTCGCCGGACAGCACCCGAAGACCGGCCTGCCCTCGTACGTCCTCATTGAGCTCAAGCAGTGGAGCCGGGCCGAGATGTACGAGGACGACGCAAGCCTCGTCATGATCGACGCTTACGGGCTGCGACCGCTGCTGCATCCGATGGACCAGGTCGCGAGCTACCGCGACTACCTTCTCGACTTCCTGCCGGGGCTCGACAATCGGCAGGAGGCCGTCGTCGGTGTCGCGTACCTGCACAACGCGACCGAGAGCGGGGTGTCCGATCTACGAGGCACCCGCGACTCAAGCGCTGTTCGGATGTTCACCGGCGAGCGCAAGGCCGACTTCCTCGACTTCCTTCGCACGAGACTGGACCCGGAGATTCCCGGAGCCACTGCAGCCGACCAGTTGCTCGGGATGAAGGCCGGGCCGAGCAGGCAGCTGTTGACGGTTGCAGCGCGGGAGATTCGCGAGCGCGAGCAGTTCATCCTGCTCGACGAGCAGCGCCTCGCCTTCGACATCGTCGTGCATGAGGTGGAGCGGGCCCGTGCTGCCGACTCGAAGACGGTCGTGATCATCACGGGCGGGCCGGGCAGCGGCAAGAGTGTGATCGCGCTGTCACTGCTGGGCGAACTGGCGCGCCAAGGCCGCACGGTGCTACACGCGACGGGCTCGAGGTCGTTCACCCAGACGCTGCGGATGGTTGCGGGCCAGGGATCCACGCGCGTAAAAAGTATGTTTAAGTACTTCAACTCGTTCATGGAGGCCGAACGCAACGGGCTTGACGTCCTCATCCTCGACGAGGCGCACCGCATCCGTGAGACGTCCGTCAATCGCTACACGAGAGCCGAATTTCGCAATGGGCGCCCACAAATCGACGAGCTCATGGCCGCTGCCCGCGTGCCGGTATTCCTGCTCGATGAGTATCAGGTCGTGCGGCCCGGGGAACTTGGGACCGTGGCTGAGATCGAGGAGTTCGCGGCCACGCTGGGCCTGCGGGTGCAGAGAGTGTCGCTCGACGAGCAGTTCAGGTGTGGGGGGAGCGCCGCCTATATGAACTGGGTGCAGGGCCTGCTCGGGCTCGTGCCGGGCGGGCCCGTGACGTGGATAGGCGACGAGCACTTCACGGTCAAAACCGTTGATTCAGCTCAGGAGTTGGAGCGACGGCTCGAGGAGAAGCGCGATGCTGGCTTCGGAGCCCGCATGACCGCGGGGTACTGCTGGCCGTGGAGTGATCCGAGGCCCGACGGGTCACTCGTCGAAGACGTGACGATCGGTTCATGGTCGCGGCCGTGGAACCTCAAGGGAGACCGCTCAGTGGGCGGGGCCCCGCCGGCGGCGCTGTGGGCGAGTGATCCGGCGGGCTTCGGCCAGGTCGGCTGCGTGTATACCGCGCAGGGGTTCGAGTACGACTGGAATGGCGTGATTATCGGCCCTGACCTCGTGTGGCGGACTGACCGTTGGGTGGCGGTGCGCTCAGCGAACCGTGACCCGGACTTCAGGAACACGAAGGCGGTGGGCGACGATGAGTTCGAGCGCTTGGTGCTCAACGTCTACAAGGTGCTCCTCACGAGAGGGATGCTGGGCACGCTCATCGTGTCGGTCGACGATGAGACTCAGCGCCTCCTCCGATCCCTCACCCGCCCTACATCCACATCCACATCCACATCCACATCTGCATCTACATCTACATCTGGCCCGGAATCTGGGCGAGATGAATGAATGCCGGTCGAATCGGGGGCTCTTCGTTCATCTGGCCCGGAATCTGGGTGAAACGGTTGGATCGAGGACCGAATGGTTATCGGGGTTTATAGGATCTTGACGTGATAACCGCCATGGAACTTCGAAGTCTGTCCGCCGCATTCTTGGAGGTTGACGTTGAGGCCGCCGGAATCTTCAGCGCCGGCAGTGCCATCGGCGCGAGCATCGTCGGTGCCGTGGGTGGGGCTACGGTCGCCGAGGTCGCAATGCATCAGACCGAGGAGTTCGTCACCGATCAGGTCGTTGGCGATATCGCAGGCGGGCTTATCTCCGGGGCGAGCGCCGCTGCCGGTATGCATGTCGCCCGTGAATCGGCTGCTGCCGCCGAGGGCCTCACCCCGGTACTCCTCGTTGCACTGACGTCCGATCGAATCGTCCTCATGGACTGGCACGGAAACTCAGCGTCCGGTACCGGGCCGACCCGCGAACTCATTTCGTTCCCACGGGCGACGACTCAGATGACATTCGGCAGGGTCGGGGCCAATCGCAAGGTCACGTTTGACGATGGAGTGAAGACGACGTCGATCACCGGTGCCCTCGGTTGGCTCAGCAGCGGCAAGGAGGGCAAGCGCGACGTCCTGCGCGGGCTTGGCAGCACTGACTGCTGAATCGGCGGACGGGTCTATCCGTCGATCCAATGTCACTGCCTCCCAATAAGCTCAAAAGAAGCCTCAAGAAGGGGCAGCAACGGGGGAGGGGCGCATGGGCGACGAAGTTGAACCCTCGGGCCTAGTTCCTGGGCTTTACGACACGCTCATCACCGGCGCGCTTGAGCAGGGCATAGCAGCAGCGATTCTTGCCGGCCAGCGAATCGACCGATCTACCCTCGATCCTGCCGAGGAGCCATTTCGCCTTGCCGGCTACATCGCCGGCCTGCTTGAGGAGCGGCTGGCAGGGACCAACGACGGTCAGCGTATCGCCATCGCAAACGACATCATTGACTTCGTTGACGCTCGGCTTGCGCTCCGCGATGGGGCCGATGCCACCGATGATCACGTGACGGGTGGCGTTGATCCGATCCTCCAACTCGTCCAGTCCCGCGGTGCAAGTGGCCTCGCGTCGCGGGCGATTCGTCGACCCGAGGTCCCACTGGGTCAGTCAGACCTGCTCATTAACGGTCGCGGCGAGCCCAACCTCATTCGCTCGCTCGCAAGTGAAATCGACTCGGCAGACACCGTTCGAATCATTGTGAGTTTCATCAAGTGGAGCGGCCTCGTCCTCATCCTGCCCGATATTGAACGGGCAATCCGGCGTGGAGCGCACGTGCAGGTGCTCACCACGACATACCTCGCGGCGAGCGACCAGCGGGCGATCACGGCGCTCGTGAAGGCAGGTGCCGACGTTCGCATCAGCTACGACGGCCGTGGCACCCGGTTGCATGCGAAGGCTTGGCTGTTCCATCGCCGCACCGGCTTTCATACCGGCTACATCGGCTCATCGAATATGTCGGTTCAGGCGATGAGCGAGGGCATGGAGTGGAACGTGCGGCTTTCGAGTCGGGAGACGCCGCACCTCATCAGCAAGTTTCGCGCGACCTTCGACGCCTACTGGCAGGACCCGGCTCATGGATTCGAGCCGTACGACCCCGTTGCCAGGCCAGACGATGTCGAGCGGCTGCGTATTGCCCTGCAGGTGAACTCCATGGACTCTGCTCGGCCGGTCGAGGAACTTCTGCTCTTCGACCTAACCCCATATCCATTTCAGCAGGAGATGCTTGATGACCTTCGTCGGGAGCGTGAGGTCTACCACCGGTACCGCAATCTTGTTGTCGCTGCGACTGGCACGGGCAAGACCCTCGTTGCGGCATTCGATTATCGGCGGCTGGCCGATGAGCGCAGGTGGTCGAGCACCCCGGGTCGGTACCCGCGGTTGCTGTTCGTCGCACACCGCAAGGAGATCCTCACCCAATCGCTCGGGGTTTTCCGGCAGGTGCTCAAGGACGTCTCGTTCGGCGAGTTGCTCGTCGATGGGCATGAGCCGCTTACGGGCGATCACGTGTTCGCGTCGATCCAGTCGCTGTCGGCATCGAGCCGCTTAGAGTCTTTAGCGCCCAAGCACTACGACATCGTCATCGTCGACGAGTTCCATCACGCAGGCGCCGCATCGTACCAACGACTGCTCGACTACCTGCAGCCCAAAATCATGCTCGGTCTCACCGCGACCCCTGAGCGGCCCGACGGTATCGACGTCACGCAATGGTTCGGCGGCTGCATTGCCACCGAGCTGAGACTCTGGGACGCCCTCGAGCGGAACCTCCTCGTGCCTTTCCACTATTTTGCTGTCGGCAGCGACGAGTTGGATTTCAGCCGGGCCCGCTGGAACGCCGGCCGGTACAACGCCGATGATCTCGATGAGGTTCTCACTGGCAATGACGTCATCATGAACTGGGTTCTGCGCGAGATCGCTCACGTGGTGACGGATCCCCTGACGATGAAGGCGCTCGTCTTCGCCAGCGGGGTGCGCCACGCGCGCTTCGTCGCCCTGCGGCTCAACCAGGCCGGCATTCGGTCGATTGCACTTGACGCCGAAACGCCGAAGCCCGTTCGAGCCCAGGCGGTCCAAGATCTACGCGCGGGGGTTATCCAGGCCATCGTCTCGGTCGATATCTTCAACGAGGGCGTCGATATCCCCGAGGTCGATACGGTCGTCATGCTCCGCCCGACGGAGTCGGGCACCGTCTTCCTCCAGCAGCTTGGGCGAGGCTTGCGCAAAACCTCCGCGAAGTCTTTCCTCACCGTGCTCGACTTCGTCGGGCTCCAGCGCAAGGAGTTTCGGTACGACATCCGGTTTCGCGCTCTCACCGGTATCGGCCGGCGCAGGCTCAAGCAGGAGATTGAACAGGGTTTCCCATACCTGCCGTCAGGCGCGTTTATCCGGATGGATGAGGTCGCCTCCCGACTCGTCCTCGAGAACATTAAGGCTGCGCTACCGTCCTCGAAGGTCGCTATCGCAGCGGATATTCGCGAGCATGCACACCGGAGTAGTGCCATCGAGTACCGGCTCACGAACTATCTGGCGGAATCGGGGCTGGACCTCACCGACATCTACGGTTCGACCGGACGCAACTGGACCGACCTCGTCCGCATGGCTGGGCTCTCGACAGCGCCGGTGAGCGACGGCGAGTCGTCGTTGCTGAAGCGGGTCGCATCGATGCTCCATGTTGACGATCAGCCTCGGCTGGATGTCTACCGACGGCTCATCGGTGAATCCGCCTACGTGCGGGCGATTCCCGATCTCAGCGCGAAGGAGCAGCGCCTAGCCCTCATGCTCTATCACGCCATTTGGACGAAGATTGGCCATGAATCTGTCGGGGACGGTCTGCTGGCCGCCCAGGCCTGCGGGGCCTTCCGAGAGGAACTCCTTCAGGCTTGGGAGGTGGCAGCCAACCGCTTTCCCCATGTCACGATCCCGATCGATTCGCGGGTTCCTGACCTCCCACTGAGCATCCACGCGCGCTACAGCAGGGCGGAGATGCTCACCGCGGTAGGTGAGGGGAGCATGGTGAAGTCGCCGTACGACAATCGCGAGGGCGTCGTGCATGCCAGAGCCTTTCATGCTGACGTATTCAACATGACCTGGCAGAAGGTGGAGGGCCGGTACTCACCTCACACGATGTATCGCGACTACGCCATCTCCGACCGTCTCATCCACTGGCAGTCGCAGCACGCCGATCGAGAGGGGTCCGCGAAGATCCAGCGGTACATCCGGCACGCTGCGAATGGGCATCGTGTGCTCCTGTTTGCGCGGGAGAGCCCGGACTGGGAGTTCGGCACCAGGCCCTATCTGTTCCTAGGCCCCGCACAGTACGTGTCGCACCAGGGCGAGCGTCCGGTGTCGTTCATGTGGCAACTGGACGAGCAGTTGCCGGCTGACTTCACGCTGGCCTCGCAATTGCTGGCGGGCTAGCCCGGTTACTGCCCACCGGCGTGGACGGTGAGCATCCCGAGTTTGATCAAGTCACTAGCCCGAAGGCCCGGCCAGCCGTGCAGAATCTGAAGCCATTGCTTGGGAATCGCCGACGCCCCCCACCTTGCCCCGAGCAGCCCGCCGGCGATGGCGGCCACTGTGTCGGTATCGTCGCCAGCGCGCACGGCGGCGTCGAGTGCCAGTGGGAGGTGCTGGGCGGGGAAGTGGCCGCTGGTCGGATCACCAGTAGGTGCAGGTGTCCTGGAGATCGCCGACCAAGCAGCCTGGAGTGCTGCGACCACCCAGCCGTTGTGTGGGATCTCGTGCGGGGCCACCGACTCGGCGTGGTCCAAACGCTCGGACCACACCTGGGCCCGATCTGCGGGTAGGGCCGCGACCGCGAGCCTCAGGCCCTCGAAATTGCCGTGCAGCACTGCATGCGCGATGGCATCACACCACAGGACACACGCCTCGCCAGCTTCATCGTCACCGTGGGTGAGCTGGCTGATGGCGCGGGCAGCCTGCCCGCGTGCTTCGGGGTCGTTCAGGTACGCCAGGGCGACCGGCGCTGTTCGCATGAGGGATCCGTTGCCGGTGCGTCCTGTTCTGGCGAAATGTTCGCGGGCGCTGGCTGAGGCGGCATCACTCGTGGGATTGCCTGCGATTGAGCGGAGGACCGCCCCTGTTTGGATTCCGACATCTGGGGCATCCTTGGCCCAGTTGACGAAGCGCACCGTGATGGCGCTGAGTGCTTCGGATGATCTGAGGTCGACGCCGGTGGACGACGTTTCCGCGATCGCGACGGCCATCGAGGTGTCGTCAGTCCATTCACCGGGTGCCCAACCGAATCCGCCTCCGCCGACCATGTCGACAGGCTCGCCATGGATTCGGGCCGGCTGAAACTCGTAGCCGGCGCCGAGTGCATCACCGCAAGCGAGGCCAAGGAGTACGCCGGCGGCGCGGTCGACTTGAACCGAGGAGAGCAAGGGAGCGTTGAGTTTGGCGCTGGTCATGAGACCTCCACGAGTGGGTGGCGACGATTGAACGCAGTGAGGTGGGCCCATTCCTTCCCAAACGCAACGCCTCTGAGGGCTGCGTATTGGGTGTCGAGGACGAAGGTGTCGCCGGCCCCGGCATCGAGTGCGCTCGCGTGGTGCGCGCGCCGTCCGTCGAGTCGCTCGACCAGTCGCCTTGCTCGCCTACCGGGAGTCATCTCAGACGGAGCGCCGCTTGCCAGGGCGTCGAGCATAAGTGCGCCAAGGAGGTCTGGGAGGGCCTCAGTGAGGCATGCATGTGATGGGAAGATTTCGAGGAGCACGGGTTGGCCGGCAACGCCGACGATGACGCCGCGCTGACCATCGAGGACCGGAGTGTTCAAACGGTCATTCGATGAGTGGAGTCGGTCGAGATGATCGACGTATGACGATGTGTTCGAGGCCCCCATCGAACGATCGTAGGCCGAGACTTCGCTCCACACTCGGGCCTGACGCGCATGGTTGTCTGGTGAGCGCAAAGCTGCGCGGACGTTTCCGGAGGCGCGTCGCGCATGGCGGGTATGGGCCCTGCCGTCGCCGCTCCACCTGCCTGCTTCAACGCAGACGACCGGGGCAACCATGGTGCTGCCCGGTTTGAGGATGAGGTCGTGCCGCAGTGCTCGGTGCTGCCATCCGCCCTCGAGCAGTTCACCCTCAACGAGCAGTGCGGTGGTCGTGCCGAGGTTTTTGACGATGAGCTCGCCGACAACGGGGCTGCCTTCGCGTTCATTGACCTCGACCTGCGCGCCGACGCCCATCGCCACGCTGGTCAACTCTGGTTCACTCGACCAGACGGGGAACACCGTCAGCGGACCGGCCTGTGTACCGCGTCCGACATGCAGTTCGGGTATTTGTCTCGTCCTCGTCATCATGTGCTCCTTGCTCTTGTCGGACCCGGGAAGCGCAGCCGGACTAATTAGATTAAAACTGCGCTAATAGGAACGGTAGCACAACCGTCCGACAGAATGGTCCGGTGGATGGGAAAGCGGTATTTCGTGACGACGACGGTCGAGCCCTCGCCGACTACCCGCGGCCATCAGTCGCGGTCGATACCGCCCTCATGACCGTGATCCCCGCTAGCGAAGGCAGCCCGGCGCGGCTGGGCATCCTGCTCGTTCGGCGACCGCCGCAATCAGGTGGCTCGCTCGCGACTTGGGCGCCGCCGGGTACGTTCCTCCATGAGGGGGAGACCCTCGCCGAAGCCGTGCGTCGATCCCTAGAAGTGAAGGCAGGTGTGACGGGTCGCGAACCGCAGCAACTCCATGTTGACGACCCGGCGCGAGATGATCGAGGTTGGGTGCTTTCGGTTGCCCACC
>CAMAWO010000022.1 GCA_945861925.1 Bifidobacterium breve
CGGCGGCCACCGGCATCGCGACTGCCGACGACGGGCCGCACGTGAACTCCGGCCCGCTCGACGGGCTTGGCAAGGCCGAGGCGATCGACGCAATGCTCGCCCTCCTCGAGGAGCGCGGCACCGGTAAGCCGGCCGTCAATTACCGCCTACGCGATTGGCTCATCTCGCGCCAGCGCTACTGGGGGACGCCCATCCCGATCATCCACTGCGCCACGTGCGGCGAGGTCGCCGTGCCAGAGGATCAGTTGCCGATCGAGCTGCCTTCGGCTGAGGGCCTTGACCTCAAGCCGAAGGGTGCCTCCCCCCTGGGCGCGGCGACAGAGTGGTCGAACGTGCCGTGCCCGCAGTGCGGTGAGCCCGCCGTGCGCGATACCGACACGATGGATACCTTCGTCGACTCATCCTGGTACTACCTGCGCTACGTCGACCCGACCGACTCGACCCGCGCCTTCGACCCGGCCAAGGTTGCCGAGTGGCTCCCCGTCGACCAGTACGTCGGCGGCGTCACCCACGCAATCCTCCATCTCCTCTACAGCCGCTTTTTCACGAAGGTGCTGTACGACATGGGCCTCGTCACCTTCAACTAGCCCTTCACCCGCCTGCTCAACCAGGGCATGGTCGTGATGAACGGTTCGGCGATGAGCAAGAGCCGCGGCAACCTCGTGCGGCTGTCAGATGAGCTCGCAGTGCACGGCGTCGATGCGATCCGACTCACCATGGTGTTCGCCGGCCCGCCCGAGGACGATGTCGACTGGGGCGATGTCTCGCCGAGTGGGTCGAAGAAATTCCTCGCGCGGGCATGGCGCCTTTCGGGTGATGTCACGAGTGAGGTCGGTGCGGACGTCACTGCCGGCGATCTCGCGCTGCGCAAGGCCACGCACCGGGCCGTGCATGATGCCGGGCTCGCCATCGAGTCGTTCAGGTTCAACGTCGCGGTCGCCCGAGCGATGGAGCTCGTGAACGTCACCCGCAAGGCGATCGACTCTGGCTGCGGCTCGGCCGACCCTGCGGTGCGCGAGGCTGCCGAGGCGGTCGCGATCATGCTCTCGCTCGTCGCGCCCTACACGGCCGAGGACATGTGGATGCGTCTGGGCCACGAGCCCGCTGTTGCGCTGGCAGGCTGGCCGGCCGTCGATCCCGTGCTGCTCGTCGAGGATTCCGTCACCTGCATCGTCCAGATCTCCGGCAAGGTCAAGGAGCGGCTCGAGGTGTCGCCTGAGATCAGCGAGGAGGACCTTCGCGAGCTCGCGCTCTCCGCGCCGGCGATCGTGAGTGCCCTCGAGGGCCGTGCCCTTCGAACGGTGATCGTGCGGCCGCCCAAGCTCGTCAATATCGTTCCCGAGTAGCAGCCGTGAGCGGTGTCATCGAACTCTCGAGCGATGATGCACGCCGAATAGCCATGTGGCGTCAGGGCTTTCTCTCGCCTACCCTCACCCCGGCTGCTGCGGGTCGGCTCTCGGAGGCCGGGCAGGAGCGGGCCGTTCACGGCATGGTCCGCGACCTCGGGGCGGTGCAGCTCGACACCATCTCGGTGCTTGCCCGATCCCATGAGCTCATCGCCTACTCGCGTCTGGGCCCGCTGCAGCGCAGTGTGATCGAGACGGCGTACTGGGGCGGCGACTCGAGCTTCGAGTACTGGTCGCACGCGGCCTGCATTCTGCCCATCGAGTCGTGGCCGCTGTTCGCGTTCCGCCGCAGGCACTATGCCCGCAAGGGGATCCGGTGGCATGAGGTGCCGCAGGCCGCCGTCGCAACCGTCCTCGCGAAGCTCACCTCCGATGGGCCGCTCACCACGAAGGAGATCGGCGGTGCGAAGAAGGGCGGTGAATGGTGGGATTGGTCGGAGTCGAAGGTGGCGGTCGAATACCTCCTCGACGTTGGGCAGGTCGTGTGCTCCTCGCGCATCGGCTGGCGACGGGTGTACGACCTCGCCGAGCGCATCGTCCCGATTGACCTTCGAGAGCATCCCGACTGGAGTGACGACGACGGTGTCGTCGGGCCCTCCGACGAGGCATGCATACGCGCACTCGTGACCGATGGTGCCCGCACCATCGGGGTCGGCACCTCGGGCGACATCGCCGACGTGCACCGCCTGACGATCGCGGAGGTCGAGCGGCATGCAAACGACGCCGGGCTCGTGCGAGTGCAATTGCCTGGCTGGCCACAGAAGTCGTGGGCCACTCAGGCATCGCTCGACTGGCTCGCGGCCGGGGTGCGAGCCACCCACCGCACGACCCTGCTCTCGCCGTTCGACTCGCTCGTCTGGCACCGGGGCCGCACCGAGCGGCTCTTCGGCATGGTGCACCGGCTCGAGGCCTACACGCCTGCGGCGAAGCGGGTGCACGGGTATTTCGCCATGCCGGTGCTCCATAAGGGCGCACTCGTGGCGCGGGTCGATCCGCGACGTGATGGCGCGACCCTCGTCGCGAGCACCGTCACCTTCGAGGCCGACAGCGCCGGTCGGATACCCGTCGAGTCGATCCGCGGGACGGCGGCAGCCCTCCGTGAGGCAGCTCGGTGGGTCGGGTGCAATGACATCAGCCTTCGCACCGTGGTGCCGTCAGCTGAGGCCCAAGTGCTCGCGAATGCGCTCAGCGGCGGCTGAATTGCCCGATGACGTCAACTGACGGAGGATGAGTTTTGCTCGTCAGAGGCAACGACGCGAATACGCATCGGCACCCAACAACAAACAGGAGACGTCATGAGGCGAACGGGCATCGCAATGCTGGTAGCAGCAGGGCTCGCCATGGTGGCGTATGCGCCGGCGGCCGTCGCGGCGCCGAAGTCCTACACGGCTGCCCAGGTAGCCAAGCACTCCACGGCAGCATCGTGCTGGTCGATCGTCGGCAAGAGCGTGTACGACCTCACGAAGTTCATCCCCCTCCACCCGGGTGGCCAGGCAATGATCAATTCGCTCTGCGGGAAGAACGGCACGGCAGCCTTCACCGGGAAGCACAGTGGCCAGGCAACCCCGGCGACCACTCTGGCGAAGTATCGGATCGGCGCGCTGAAATTGTGAACGTGGAATCGACCTGATGGAGCGGCGCATGGGGCCCGGGCCCATCCAGCGAAGAGGCCCGCGACAACGAACGTCGGGCTGAGGCATCCGGTCGGTTGTCCCGCTGACGTTGACCAGAGATGACATCGCCGCTAGGTGACCTGATCGGACTCAGCTCAATAGACTAAGTCCATGAAGCAGGTTGGCATCCATGAGGCGAAAACCCACCTCTCGCGTCTCGTCGACGGGGCAGCACGTGGGGAGGCCTTCATCATCGCGAAGTCCGGTCGGCCGATGGTGAAGGTGGTTCCGTTCGATGCGCCCGATGAACCGGCGCAGCGGCGGATCGGTTTTCTTGCCGGGGTGATTGAGGTCCCCGACGACTTCGACTCGATGGGTGCAGTTGACATCGCCGATTCCTTCGAGGGGACCAATGCTGCGACTGCTCCTTGACACCCATGTCGTGCTGTGGGCCGGATGGATTCACCCCGCCTCTCCGAGCGGGCACGCGACCTATTGAGTGACCCTGAGTCGCAGCTGTGGTTCAGTGCGGCGAGCATCTGGGAGATCGTCATCAAGTCCGGTCTTGGTCGATCGGACTTCACCGTGGATCCTGTCGAACTGAGGCGCTCGCTCCTCGTCAACGGCTACCGAGAGCTCGCGGTGAGCGGCCAGCATGCGCTCGCGGTCGCTGAACTCCCCGACATGCACCGTGACCCCTTTGATCGACTCCTTGTCGCGCAGGCGACGGCCGAGGGCTACCTGCTCGCGACCGGTGACATGCAGCTCATTGGCTTGCCCGGCGTCCTCAATCTTCGATAGGTCCCGGCATTGGACCAATGACGGGGCCCCACTGCCCGCGCCGTCTCGGATTGAGTGCGGAGTTTCGGGCAACAACGATGCTGACGTTCTTCGAGGTACTCACGGTAAAGGCAGGCGCTCCCGACGATGTCGATCCCGCCGCCTGGACGTTGACAACCAGATTGGGGATGACGCATGGGGGATTTCCCCGTGCGTCCATCATGGTGAGGCACGCGTGTGATTCGGCAATGGTTGGCATGCTCTTGTCGGCTTGGATGGTGTCGAGACCCTGCTGGACTTGCCCGATGAGTGCGAGATTGGCCAGCATTTCAAAGTGGAGTCACTGGCCTCCCACTGATTACTGTCCGATTCCTCGTTCCGCGAGTTGTCCTGCCGCCCGGATAGAACGATCATCGTCATGTTCGGACAGGTCGGCAGCCACGGCCGACAACGGCACGTGGCCGGACTCCAGCAGTTGCTTGCCCACCGGGTCCGACACCACGCGTAGTCGCACGTTCACCTCGCCACCGGTAACCATTGCGTGGTCGCGCTGCAACTGGGAAAGGTCGTCCATGCGAATGTAGGCCTCGATCATCTCGGCGTCACGGATCGGTGAATCTGGATGGCTCACGCCACTGACATGGATGCGCGGATCTCTGGCGAGGCGCGCGAATGGCACGGCGGCTAGGAAGAAGTCCTGCCGGTCCGCGCGATGGCGAAACCAGGCACGCAGGATCCCAGCCAATGCCTGATGGTCGCCTCGGGCGTCACCCCACGCCGAGCGGATCCGTGACCGCAGGCGCGAACGCGCTGACGGGTCCATGTGGACCGGGATGTCTGACAGCAGCGCGAGCGCGCGCCAACCCTGAGGAGACGACATTGGTCGACGACTCGGCCGCAGCGCTCCATCCACCTGCGACGGTAGATCGACGAGCCACACCCCAGCGATCTTTCGGCCAGCCATACGCCCATCAGACAGCATCCCCTCAATCCCACCAACTGACACCACGCTTCCTGACACCCATGTCGTGCTGTGGCTCAGCGCGGTGAGTGGCCAGCATGTGACGAGGGCTCCGCAATGTGCTCTTCGATTTGAATCCTCACGGAGCATCGCGCATGATGAGGTGTAGGTTGACGGCGTCTTGGGCGAGCGAGAAACCGGAGTCTTCGGCCATTCGTTCAAAGGAGACACCATGAGGCTCAGGTTCATCGCCGCACTGGCAACAGCCGGGTTCGTCGCTGTCGCCATGGCGCCGGCCGCCGTCGCAGCGCCGTCGTACACGGTCGCGGAGGTCGCAAAGCATGCCTCGGCCTCGTCATGTTGGACGATCGTGGGCACGAGTGTCTACGACGTCACGAAGTACATCACCCGAAATACTGGTGGCGCCGCCATGATCAAAGCCCTGTGTGGCAAGAACGGCACGGCCGCATTCAGCGGGCAGGCGAGCCCCAAGAAGATCCTCGCCCGTTATCGAATTGGCGCACTCAAGGTTGCTGCGTCGTCCTCTTCGCCCTCGTCCTCGTCCTCGAGTGGGTCGGTCATTACCGCCGCAATGGTCGCGACGCACGCAACCCCGACAGACTGCTGGACAACGATCAGCGGGCGCGTCTACAACCTGACCCCCTTCATTGCCAGCCACCCCGGCGGAGTCGCACGCATTGTCGCGTTGTGCGGCACCAATGGGACAGCGGCGTTCACCGGACAGCACGCCGGCAATCAGGCGGCGCTCGCGGCACTCGCACCCCTCCAGATCGGCACCGATGGGACCGTGTCTGCTACCGCGACGGCTGTGCCGAAGGCACCAAGTGACGGCGATGATGATGACGACGAACGTAACGGCGACGAAGGTGACGACGACTAGCCCAGTCGTGGCCATCGGCCGTTAGGCTCGTGCCATGTCGGACCGTGTCCTCGTTGTCACGGATTCAACCTCGTACCTGCCCCGGGGCTGGGCACTGTCCGAGTCGATCTTGATCGTCCCCGTCCAAGTGATTGTGGGCGGTCGTCCGCATGACGAGACTGACGACGACCAGGCACAGGCCGTGATGCGGGCCCTCGAGCAGTGGCAGCCGGTCACGACCTCGCGGCCTTCACCGGAACGATTTCTCCATGCCTTTGCGGCAGCGGCCAAAGCCGGTGCCAGCCACGTCGTCGCGGTGACCCTCTCCGCCGACCTATCGGCGACCTACGAGTCAGCGCTGCTTGCAGCCAAGGAGGCACCCCTCCCCGTCGAGGTCGTCGATTCGCGCACCATTGCGATGGGCCTGGGCTTCGCGGCAGTCGCCGGTGCTCGACTAGCGGCGGCGGGCGCGAGCGCACTCGAGGTCGCCGAGGCAGTCAGGCGCAGAGCCGAGAGTGCTCAGGTGACCTTTTACGTCGACACCCTGGAGTACCTCCGACGAGGCGGGCGGGTGAGCGCCGCGCGAGCCGCAGTCGGTCATGCGCTTCAGGTGAAGCCGCTGCTCCACATCGACGATGGTCGGGTGGCGATGCTCGAGAAGGTCCGGACCGCCAGTCGAGCCCTCGCCAGGCTGACCGAGATCGCAACCGAATTCGCCGGCTCACGACCGGTCGATATCGCTGTTCAGCACCTATCCGCGGGCGCCCGTGCCGCGGACCTCGCGGCCAATCTGCGCACGCGACTGCCGGCAGCGTCCGTCGTCGAATGCCCGGTCGGAGGCGTCGTCGGTGCGCACGTGGGCCCCGGCATGGTTGCGGTGGTCGTGTCGGTTCGGGACGACGCATGAACGCGCTCGTCCGGTGAATATGTTGCTGTGGTGGGGGCTGGCGGCCGCGTGCGGATACGCGCTTGGCTCCATCAACCCGGCCGTTCTCATTGCGCTGGTGTTCGGCAAGGACCTGCGACAGGTCGGCTCAGGAAATCCCGGGGCGACGAATGTTGGGAGGGCCCTCGGTCCAAAGTGGGCAGTGCTCGTCGGATTCCTTGACGTCCTCAAAGGCCTCGTCCCTGCTCTCGTCTTCGGCATGCTCGCCGGTGAGATCGCGGGAGAGATTGCCGGCCTTGCCGCCGTCCTCGGGCATATCACCTCACCATTCCTCAAGGGCCGCGGAGGCAAGGGCGTCTCGACGACCCTCGGCGCGATCCTCGGCGTGCAACCCTGGTTCGCGATCCCCGTGCTCGCCGCCTTCGGCATCGGCGTGACGGTGTTCCACCGTGTGGGGATCGGCGCGGCGATCGCAGCAGCAGTACTCGCGGTCACCGGAGTCGTCTACTGGCGAGTGGGCTGGGCCGATGGTTCCGACGCGGTGTTTGCGGTCGTGCTCGCTGCCCTCGTTCTCGGACGCCACTGGCGCAATCTCCGACAGGCCATCTGGCACTGAGCGGCCAGTCCACAGGGTGTCGAGCCGAGGGGATTTCCTCCCCAAGTTGAACCTCAGGCTGGCAGAGGTGAGTTCGACGTTCGTAACGTCCGGGCATGAATCCACGGATCCTTGCGGCACGCAACGACTTCGACGACCAGGTCATGAATCGATTGCAGCGACTAGCGGACCAGTGGCGTCCCTTGGCCGTTCCTGTCATTGACGTTGACCCTGAGGCTGTGACCGACCCTGATCCGGCTCCCGCACCGACACAGATCGGTGCGTCCGGCATTCTCACCCGCCTCGATCGGCGGTCCCTTCGGGCGGTGATCGCCCTCGTCTGCGCCGCCGGGCTCATTGCGGGGTGGATGTGGTGGCAGGGGCGTCCGAGGGCCGTGGCGATGGCTCCGGTCCTGACAGCTGAGGGGAGCCCGGCGTCTGGCACTGATCCAGCATCGGGCATTGGTGGCGCCGATGTCGTCGTCCATGTTCTCGGGGCGGTGCAAAGGCCCGGGCTGCTGAGGCTACCGGCCGGAGCCCGTGTTGATGACGCAATCACGGCGGCAGGGGGAGTCAAGACTCCCAAAGCCCTTTCTTCGGTTAATCTCGCCCGGATCGTCGTCGACGGGGAGCAGATCGTCGTCACCGTCGATGGAGCCCCGGATGGCGGGCAGGGCGGGGGCGCGAGCCCGGGCGTCGGACTCAATTCGGCGAGTCCGAGCGAGTTCGAGTCGCTGCCCGGGGTTGGCCCGGTACTCGCCCAGCGCATCGTCGACTGGCGAACCACGAACGGATCCTTTCGGAGCATCGACGAACTCGGAGAGGTCTCGGGCATCGGGGATTCGATCCTGGAGCAGTTGAGGCCGCTGGTGCATGTGTGATCGACGCACGACTGCTCCTGCCGGCGGCGACGGCATGGCTCGCCGCCGTGGTTGTCATCGTCGGGGCCGCATTCGTGGGGGATCCGGTGGAACGGCACGGACATGCGATCGCCATCGCTGCGTCGGTGTGCGCGGGGGCCCTCGCCCTCCTCGCCTCTGCCATTCGACTGCCGATCGCCTGGCGTCCAGCGCTACTCTCGGCGGCATTGGGCCTCATCCTCGGCGCCTGTTCGGCCGGAGCCCAGGTCTGGGCCACCACAGCTGAGCCGGTCGCGGGCTGGGCGAAGGCTCGAGCCTCAGCAGAGGTCATCGCCGTCGTCAACGGTGAGCCCATCACCAGAGCCAATGGCTCGGCAGCGGTGTGGCAATCCTCGTCCTCGACCGAGGTGCGAATCGCCACGAGCGTGATCTCCGCCCGCGGGGAGCGAGTGCTCGTCGACCTCCCGATCATCATGCGCGTCGACGACCCCGATCTTGTCCCAGCGCCCGGTACCGAGATCGCGATATCGGGCAGGCTCGGGCCAGCGGCGAAGCCCGATCTCGCGGCGGTGCTCACGATGCGCTCTCAATCTGGAATAGCGATCCTTCGGTCGCCCGGCCCGATCGATGCAGCGGCATCATCAATGCGCGAAGGGCTTCGGGAATCGCTCGCGGGGGTTGGGCCGGACGCCGCGGCACTCGTCGCGGGCCTGTCGGTCGGCGACGAGTCATTGCAGTCGGCAAGCCTCGATGACTCAATGCGGGCGTCTGGCCTCTCGCATCTCACCGCGGTCAGTGGTGGCAACGTCGCGATCATTCTGGCGGTCGTGCTCGTCATCGCACGGATGCTGCGCTGGCGCATGCCCACACGGGTGATCGTGGCGCTGGCAGCGCTTGGCTACTTCGTTGTCCTCGTTAGGCCGCAGCCAAGTGTCGTTCGCGCGGCCGTCATGGGGGTGGTGATGCTCCTCGCACTCCTTACCGGGGGCCGGCGGTCTGGGCCGGCGGTTCTCGCCACGGCAGTGCTCGTGCTCGTTGTCGTATCGCCCGCGCTCGCCGTCTCCTGGGCCTTCGGGCTTTCGGTGTTCGCGACCGGGGGTCTCATCCTCCTCACCCCGTCCGTTGCCGCGGGTCTCGCGCGCTGGCGACCCACGAGGCGTTGGCCGCCAGCCCTGCAGGAGGGCGTGGCTGTCACGACCGCCGCGCAACTTGCGACCCTTCCGCTCCTCGTAGCGATGGGGGTGAGCGTTGGATGGGTGGCGGTTCCGGCCAACCTGCTCGCGATGCCCGCGGTGGCACCGGTGACGATCCTGGGCCTGATCGCAGCAATGGTGGCGCCGTTCAGCCTGCCTGCCGCTGCCGGGATCGCGCAGATTGCGGCGCTGCCCGCCGCCTGGATCGCATGGGTTGCAGGCACATGTAGCGCCCTGCCATTCGCTGCTCTTCCGTGGCCGACCGGTCTCCCGGGTGTTGTCCTGCTGGTCCTCGTGACCCCCATGCTCTTCGTAGCCGTTCGATTGATGCGCCGCCGATATCCCGCCGGTGTCCCACGACTCATCACGATGACAGGGATCGTGGTGACAATCGTGGTTTCGATGGTTCTCGCCATCGCGCCGCCGGGCCGGCGCGGGTGGCCGCCTCCTGGGTGGCTGATGGTCGCCTGCTCAGTGGGTCAGGGTGACGGAATCGTCATACGCGACACCGAGGACGCAGCGATCGTCATCGACACTGGACCCGATCCGGCCCTCATTGATGCTTGCCTCGACGACCTTGGCGTTACGGCGGTGACCGCGCTCATCCTCACCCACTTCCACGCCGACCACGTCAACGGACTGCCGGGAGTCCTGCGCAACCGGCAGGTCGCCGCTGTGTTCGTCAGTCCCGTCAACGACCCGCCCGAACAGGTCGCGATGGTGCTCGGTTGGCTGGACGGCATCGCTCCGGCGCCGGTGGCCGTGCGGGTGGGGGAGGTCCGCACAACGGGCTCGGCGAGTTGGCGGGTGGTGTGGCCGCGCCGGGTGATCCGCGCCGGGTCGATCCCGAACAATGCGAGCGTGAGCGTCGTCCTCGAGGCCGAAGGCACGACCTTCCTCTTGGCCGGAGATGTGGAGGCGGAGGCGCAGAGCGCGATCATCGCTGCCGAGCCCGACCTTCGCGTCGATGTCGTGAAGGTTCCCCACCATGGCTCACGCAATCAGGATCCGCGGCTGCCAGCCTGGTCCGGTGGCCGGATCGCCCTCGTGAGCGTGGGGGTGGGCAACACCTATGGTCACCCGGCGCCTGAAACCCTTGACGCGTGGGCTCGGGCGGGGGCACTTGTCGGTCGGACCGACGAGCAGGGCGACCTCGCGGTCGTCCGCGACGCGGATGGCAACCTCGGTCTCGTCACCCGCGGCAACTAAACGGGAGGCCCGAACGCATCGATAGACTGCAGCCCCGACGAAGACGCTGGTAGGAGCACTGAGATGACAGACGTGAGTTCGGTAGACATCGCACCTCGTTCCAAGGTGCGGTTCGGACTGCGGATCAAGTTGCTCGTCGCGTTCGCGGCTGCGCTGACCCTGATGTTCGCGGTACTCTCGGTCTTCACGATCACCTACGTCACCGACGCTGCGCAAGCGAAGATTCAGGCTGATATTCTGCAGACAGCTTCGGGAACGGCCATTTCGGTCAACGTCCCTGGTGTAATGCAACTGCTGAGCGAACTTCCGAACTACGACCCTGAAAACCCATATCCGACAACAAATGAGCTGTACACCAAATTCGGTGCGGAGCTATTACACGTCCGCGAACTCGTGCCCCAGGCGCGCCCATACCTGTACGGGGTCGATCCCAGCACTGGGGAACTCTTCTGGATCGCCTCATGGGAGGGCGTCATTACTCCCGGGGGCGCATTTGACCCAGGATCTGCTCCGCCCCCTGCTGGCGGGCCTGGCCCGGCACCGAGGCCATCGTCCGGCCCGGCACCGGGGCCATCGTCCGGTCCGGCACCGGGCCCATCGTCCGGTCCGACAGCCGCACCCGGAACAACCGGACCTCAGGAGATCGGCTTGGTGGGCTACCGCGAGCCTGTTTCTGCTTCCGTCGAATCCGAGCGCGTTGCGCGCATGCGGCAGGGCCTTGATGGGGTAGTCGGTCAAGACCGGTTCACGAATGAAGATGGTTCGTGGATCGCCGCATACGCACCGGTCACCGGCCCCGACGGCACCGTCATCGCTGCAGTTGGCGTCGACTATCCGCTCGCCTACCTCGAAGATGTCCGTTCGGGGGCCGTGCGGGTGGTCGTTCCGCTCCTCCTCGCCGGGTATGTGGGGCTCCTCCTTCTCGTCCTTGTCGTCTCGACCTGGCTGACCCGCCCGCTCAAGCGATTGACGGTTGCCACGACCCGAATCGCCGAAGGCGAATACGATCTCGATCTGTCGGGGGTCTTGAAGACTCGCTTCCCGGACGAGATGGCCGTGCTTGCCGAATCGTTCACCAGGATGGCTGAGAAGGTCCGGATCCGTGAGAGGACCCTTACCCAGCAGGTCAAGCAACTCCGGGTCGAGATCGACGCAGCCAAGCGCGAGCAGGCGGTTGCCGAGATCACCGAATCGGATTACTTCGCTTCGATTGCCGCGAAGGCGGACGCCATGCGTCGCCGTAACGATGACCCGCCGGCTGAGGGTGGCGACGAACCACAGGGATAGGCCACATCGGTGGGTGTCTAGATATGGGTACCCATATCCATGCTACCTTCGCCTCATGAAGACCACCGTTGAGATCAATGACGCGCTCCTAGCTCTGGCCAAGGATTTGGCCCACCGTCGCGGCTGCACCCTTCGGTCAGTGCTCGAGGAGGGCCTGCATCACGTTCTGAAGCAGGACGGGGGTCGGCACGAGTTTTCGCTGCGTGATGCATCCGTAGGCGGCGGGTGGCTGACTGACGAAGCGAGGGGGCGGACCATGGCCGATCTCATCCACGGAACGTACGAGGCGGAGCGGTCGTGATTGCGGTCGACACGAACATCTTGGTGTATGCCCACCGCAGGGATGCTCCGGATCACGAGGCTGCGTCGACCGCGCTTCGCGAACTGGGTGAAGGATCAACCCGCTGGGCGATTCCGTGGCCCTGCCTGCATGAGTTCATGGCTGTTGTGACTCGGCCCCGCTACTTCACCACCCCATCGACCCAGGCCCAGGCGAGCGAGCAGATCGACGCCTGGCTCGCGTCTCCAACGCTCACGACGATCGCGGAATCAGGCCGCCACTGGCTGACCTTCGGGGCGCTGGTCGCGGCGGGCAACATCGTTGGTAACCAAGTGCACGACGCCAAGATCGCCGCGGTATGCCTCGATGCTGGTGTGCGCGAATTTTGGTCGACTGACCGCGACTTCTCCCGGTACCCGAGTCTGCGCACCCGCAACCCACTCGTCGCTGTGTGATAGCGGGCATGCCGCCGAGGGTTTGGGCGGAACGTTGTCGCTCCGCGCGCGTCGCGGCGCGGGGAGAGCAGCATCAACCTGCCCAAACTCGGGCGAGGGGTTGGGGGTGGGCTTGTACTTGGATGAAGTGGCCTCAGTAATCCCGATCTACAGGATGATTGTCCCGCAATATGGGAAAACCACTTGACCCCGTGACGTTGGCAACGTATGGTCCCCAACCATGACGACCGATCCCACCGCCCGATTCTCCCTCGCAGGAAAGTCCATCATCATCACCGGAGCCTCGGGCTCGATGGGGCGAGAGGCAGCCAAGGGCCTAGGTGCGGCGGGCGCCAACATCACCCTCGCCGGCGGCAACCGCGCCGCCCTCGAGGAGCTCGCCGCACTGCCAGAACTCGCCGGCGCGGCGATTGCACCCCACCGCCCCGAGACACCCGAGGATGCCAAGGCCATCGTCGATGCGGCCATCGCCGCATTCGGTCGCCTCGACGGCATGCTCGTCGCATCAGGCATGAACAAGGTCGCCCTCATCACCGACATGGACGTCGCCGACTGGGAGTCGGTCATGGACGCCAACGTCAAGGGCTCGTGGCTGATGGCGCAGGCCGCCGGGCGCGTGTTCATCGCGCAGGGGGAGGGCGGCTCGCTCGTGCTCGTCTCGTCGACGCGCGGCAAGCTCGGCCACCCGGCCGGCTACACCGCCTACTGCCCCTCGAAGGCTGCGGTTGACCTGCTCGGAAAGACCCTGGCAGCCGAATGGGGTGGCTCTCAGATCCGGGTGAACGTCATCGCGCCGACCGTCTTTCGCTCCGAACTCACCGAATGGATGTATGCCGATAACGAGAAGGGCCGCGCGACCCGCGAGGCCATGTTTGCGCGCATCCCGCTCAAGCGCTTCGCAGAGCCGGAGGATTTCGTCGGCGCACTCGTATATCTGCTCAGCGATGCCTCGACCTTCATGACCGGCCAGGTTCTCTACCTCGATGGCGGCTACACCGCGTGCTGACCGAGGTCAATCGCCCTGTCGCGTCTGTCGCCGTCGTCGGCGCTGGGCTCATGGGCCGTCGCATCGCGGGGCTCATGGCGCGCGCCGGGGTCAGGGCAACCCTGACCGACGTGAACGCGGCCGTCCTCGACTCGGCGCTCGCCGACGCCCGAGCCATGTGCCCGGGAAACGAATACTTGGTCGACGTGGATCCCGTTGTTGCCAGCGCAGTTGCCGGGGTCGACCTCGTTATCGAGGCCGTGATTGAGAACCTCGACATCAAGCGCACCCTCTTCGCCGAACTGCGCGCCGCCAACCCCACCGCCATCCTCGCGACGAACTCCTCCGTCATCCCGATCAGCGCCATCGCGGCCGATCTCGACGATGCCTCGCTCACGGTCGGCATGCACTTTTGGAACCCTCCGGACCTCATCCCGATCGTCGAGGTCATCCGAGGTACCGGCACAGCTGATGAGGCGATGGACCGTTCGATGGAACTCCTGTCGCGCGTCGGGAAGATGCCCGTCCGAGTGGAACGCGACGTTGCAGGATTCGTCGGCAACAGACTCCAGCATGCGCTCTGGCGCGAGGCGATCGACCTCGTCGCGACCGGTGTCTGCGATGCAGAGACGGTCGACCTCGTCGTGCGCAACACGATCGGCCTACGCCTTGCCGAGATGGGCCCGATCGAGAACGCCGACTACGTCGGACTCGACCTCACCCTCGCGATCCACGAGCAGGTGCTCCCAAGCATCAATCGCGACCCCTTCCCGAGCCCACTGCTCGAACGGATGGTGGCAGAGGGCAACCTCGGCGCCAAGACCGGCGAGGGGTTTCTCGACTGGCCCGCAGGCTCGCGCGAGGCTGCCGCATCACGACTTTCAGCCCACGTCTCCGCCCAACTGGCGGCGCGTTCACCGCAACCCGAATCGAAAGGATCGTCATGACCTACACCTGGCCGCTCGGCGACGCAGAATCCCAGCTTGAATTCGTCGAGCTTTCCCACTCCTGGGGCCTCGGCCAGCCATGCTGGCCCTACTTCGAGGACGTGAAGATCGAACGCCTGCACGGCATGGCGAAGAGCCGCGTGCTCACCCAGAAGATCACAACCGTCATGCACTCGGGCACCCACATCGATGCTCCCGGCCACGTGATCGAGGGCACGCCGCTCCTCGATGAGATCCCGCTGAGCGCCTTCTTTGGCACCGGCGTTGTCCTGGACGTACCGATGGGCAAGTGGGAGAAGATCATGCCCGAGCACCTGGAAAAGGCAGCGGAGAAGACCCCCGTCCGTCCCGGCGACATCGTCATCGTGAACACCGGCTGGCACCACAAGTACGCCGACAGTGCCGAGTACTACGCCTACAGCCCCGGCTTCTACAAGGAGGCCGGCGAATGGTTCGTCTCCAAAGGCGTGAAGGCCGTTGGGACCGACACCCAAGCCCTTGACCACCCCCTCGCCACCGCGATCGGCCCGCACGGCCCCGCCGAAGCTTCCGGCGGCCTATTGCCGTGGGCCTGCAAGGAGTACGAGGAGGAGACCGGCAAGAAGGTCGCCGATGAGTTCGCCCTATGGGAGCCCTGCCACCGCGAGATCCTCAGCCACGGCATCTACGGCTTCGAGAACGTTGGCGGCGACGTCGATCAGGTGACAGGCAAGCGCGTGACCTTCGCTGCCTTCCCCTGGCGCTGGCGCGGTGGCGACGGCTGCATAGTCCGCCTCGTCGCGATCACCGATCCGAAGGGCACGTACCGCATCGAGACGGGCAACAACTGACATGCATGTCACGAAGCACGCTGATGCCGTGCCATACAACGCTCCCTTCCATGAAGGCGTCGACACCCGGCGCCTTCAAGGAATGGAGATCGGCCCGACCGAGGGCTTCTGGTTGGGCCTATCGGTCTACCCGCCTGGCTCTTTCGCAGGCCCTTCAGATGTGATGGGGGAGTCCATCTACCTGGTGGTGAGCGGGGAGTTCGTCCTTCGATGCAATGGCGACACCATCCCGCTGCGCCAGTACGACTCGGTGCATCTGGCCAAGGGCGACCACCGCGAGCTCGTGAACGAGTCCGACTCCGATGCGGTGCTCGCGGTGTCGATCGCCAATCCGCCTAAGGCGAGTTGATGAGCGTCGTCCTCACCGTCGCGCCGACCGGGCCCATCGCGACCAAGGCTGACAACGAGTACCTGCCGACCTCGCCGGAGGAGATCGCAGACTCGGTGTATGCGGCTTACCTCGAAGGGGCCACGGTCGCGCACCTGCACCTGCGCGATGAGTTCGAGCGGCCAACCGCTGACCTCAACATCGCGCGGCGCACGATGGACCTCATCGAGGAAAAGTGTCCGATCCACATCCAGCTCTCGACCGGCGTCGGCCTATCGGTCGATTTTGAAGACCGCGAGAAGATGGTTGAGCTGCGTCCGCGAATGGCCACCCTCAATCCATGCTCAATGAGCTTCGGCACCGGCGAGTTCCGCAACCCGCCCGATGGCGTGCGCCGCCTCGCGGCGCGCATGCGCGAGCTCGATATCAAGCCGGAGCTCGAGGTCTACGACACCGGCCACCTCGATGCGGTGATGCGTCTGTACGACGAGGGACTGCTCGCAGATCCGCTGCAATTCTCGATCGTGCTCGGAGTAGTCGGCGGAGCCGCAGCCACACCGCAGAACCTTGTCATGATGGTCGAACGACTGCCGAAGGGCTGCATCTGGCAAATCATCGCGATTGGCAAGGCGAACCTCCAGCTCACCGGCATCGGGCTCGCCCTCGGAGGCAATGCCCGGGCCGGCCTCGAGGACACCCTCTACCTTCGCAAGGGCGAGATCGCCCAGGGCAACACCCCGCTCGTCAAGCGAACCGCCGACCTCGCGCGGTCCCTTGACCTGTCCATTGCCTCCGTCGTGGAGACCGAGCGGATCTTGAGCCTGCCTCCGCGCCCCTAACGATGTAGGCGAGTTGATTGCGGCCAACACCTCGGTCCGGGGATCGTGTGCTCAGGCAAGTGCAGCCTGCTGAGCCTTCTCGGGAACGGGCACAGCTCGGTCCCAGTGAACGACCATTCGCGGACCAACGCTGGTGAGTTCGGTGACGGTCGCCTCGAAAGCGTCGTCATCGTCCGTCACGACGATGAGGGACCCGGGAACAACGGCATTGCGGTCGCCGCTCAAGAGTTCGGTCCACGTCGTGCCAGACTGCCATTCGTCAACCGACCGATTGAGGTCGGCGAAGAAGACGGCTACTGGCTTTCTCATGGCCATGATTGTCTCCTCTCGGTGCTTGATTGGCAATCCTCGCCGTCGTCGCCGCACGGTGGGCAGACCGGCCTGCGACGTGGGCGTTGGAGCTGCTTGGCTGCACATGAAGCGCCGCGGCGTCACGTCCGGCATGCAGGGGAAGTGCAGCCATGCGAGCCCCTCTCCTGAACCACGAAACCCCTGCAACACAGGGGCTTTCAGCCTGAGCACTAGATCCTGACCCACATTCATGCCGGGAGAGCCTGAAATCCTCGTCAGCCTATTCTCGGGAGAGCTCGCGCAGGCGCGCATGAATGGCTGGGATGTAGGCCTCACTCTCGGGCTTCATCACGGTGCTGCGCATAATGCGTGCCGTTGCTGCGTCGTGCTCGACCTCGTGGCCCCGCGTCGTGAGATCCCGCCCCTTGACCGTGTAGGTGGCGAGATGGATCTGCTCGGATGGGTCGCAGTCGGCGGCGGCATGGAAGAGCGCCTTGCTCGCGGCGTCGATCGTGGACATTCGATCGCGGGTCGGAAAGTACGTGACGATGTCGAGTTCCGGTGGCTGGAAGGCAGTCATCTCATCAGATGAGTTGAGCAGTCGCTGCCACTCAAGTGCCCCCCGACGATTGGCGCGGAGCACCTGCCCAAGGCCTGCGTCGGTCAGGGGGATGACCTCGAGGGTCAGCCAGAGCGCGGCCGCAGCGGCGCCCGCCCGCGAGCACTCGAGGGAGATCTCGCCGAGGTGCAGTTCATCGGAGCTGAAGTAGGTGTACGGCGAGTCGTGGACATAGAAGCGGCCAACACTCGGATCCGAGAAGATGACCGCCCCGCAGCCATAGGGCTGCAGGCCATGCTTATGCGGATCGACAACAACGCTGTCGACATCGCGAATGGCAGCAAATGGCTCGCTCGACACCCCATCTGGTGAGTCGTCGGCGATGAGGCTGAAGAAGCCCCCGTAGGCAGTATCAACATGGACGCGGGCACCGTGAGCCCTGCAGAGATCGACGATGGCCCGCAACGGATCGATGGCACCCAGCCCGGTCGTGCCGAGTGTGGCCACGACGGTGCCGATGGTCCCGCCCTCAAGCTCCTGCTCGAGCGCGCTGAGATCCATCCGCCCCGAGTTGTCGGTGTCGATGGAAACTCCCTCGACGCCGATGACCTGACACATTCGCGAATGCGTGTAGTGGGCATCGACGCTGTAGGCGATGCGCTTGCCGGGATGGGACTCGCGAGCAGCCCACAGCGCCTCGAGATTCGCGATGGTCCCGCTCGAGGTCAGGTGGCCGAGGTGCTGCTCGAACCCGAACATCGTCGCGATCCGCGCGACGACCTCCTTCTCCATTTGGGCGGTGGCAGGGCCGCCGTCGAGAGCGTGATTGTTCGGGTTGATGAGCATGGCGGTCGTGTAGCCGAGGATGGCCGCCGGATGAGGGGGCTTGAGCATCTGCCCCACGTAGCGAGGGTGACCGAACGGGTAGTTGTCACGCAGTCGCTCCGTGAGTTCGTTGAAGGCCCTGCCAAGCACCTCATCGGAGACGACAAGGGAGGGGTGTTGGTCGAAGGCTCCGTACGCATCCTGCCAAGCGTTGATCGCTTCGACACCCCTGGGCAGCCACTTCTGCAGATCGGTCATGATGTCCAATGTCCCTGTTCTTGAAGGTGTTCGTTCACCATGACCTCGGAGTTCGGGCCCGTCAGGCTCTCGTGGCATGCTGTCGATTATGCCTCGTTCATCGACACCGTCCCGCATCACGATCGCCTTCGGCGCGGAGGCTGCGCTCGTCGATGCGGCCGTGAGCCAGACGGTTGCGGCAATCCGCGGCCAGGAGCGCGACGCCCAGAAGGTGACGGTGGTCGCGAGCAGCCCAGACGGCGGCGCCATCATTCGCGATGCCGGGGCCCCGACCCTCTTTGGCGACTCCACAATCCTCGTGGTGACGGGTGCCGACTCGGCTTCCGATGAGGTTGATGAGGCCCTGCGCGAGCTCATCGCGATGGAGTCCGACACGGTGTGGCTCATCGTGACCCACCCAGGGGTGGTCAAGGGCAAGAACTTGATGGACGCCCTGCGCAAGGCGGGCGCTGTGCAGATTGAGTGTGCTGCGCTCAAGCGCGGCAAGGAGACCCTCGACTACCTCGCCCGCGAAGTGGCGTCCCATAAGCGCCATATGGCTCCGGATGCGCTCACAGTCCTCTACGACGCCATCGGCCAAGATCTTCGGCTTCTCACCGCAGCCGTCTCCCAACTCATGAGCGATGTCGAGACCGACCCAGTCACTGCTGAAGACGTCCGCTCCTACTTCGGCGGTGTCGCTGACGTAAGCGGCTTCGCGATCTCCGACGCCGTGTGGGACAGGCGATCCGTCGACGCCTTCCGGTCCCTGCGCTGGGCAATGCAGTCATCCGACAACGTGGCGGTCGCAACGGTGTCCGCGCTCGCCGCCGGGTTGCGCAGCATCGTCCGGGTCGCTGGGGTCGGGGCCGGGGCGTCGGAGCAAGACGTTGCGCGCGAGGCCGGTGTCCCACCGTGGAAGGTAAAGACCCTGCGCCGTCAGTGGGCTGGGTGGAGCGGTGACCAGCGGCGGCTCGCGGCCTCTGCGGTGGCGCTCGCCGATGCCGATGGTGCCCTCAAGGGCGGGGTCCTCGAGGGATCAAGCTTGGACTCAGAGCAAAAGCGCATGGCTCTCGAGCGGCTCATCATCCAAGCATCGGGCCGCGGCGCGTAGTCGCAGACAGTCGCACCACCGGGTGTCCGGCGTCGTCCCCCACTTCGACGGTCGCGCCGAATGCGGCACCGAGAATGCCTGCAGTGAGCACCTCGTGTGGCGGTCCATCGGCATTGACGCCGCCGGCGCTGATCACGATGAGTCACTGGCTCAGGCGCCCAACACGATTGATGTCATGACTCACGAGCACGATCGTCCGGCCCTCAAGGGCGAGCGCTGCGATCGTCTCGTCCAAGTGGCTGCGGCCGACGAGGTCGAGGTCGGCGTCGGCCTCGTCGAGGAGGAGCAGTGGTGTTTCCTGCGCGATGACCCGGGCGAGGTGAACGCGTGTCCGCTCGCCGCCGGAAAGTTCAGTCACCCTGCGGTCGCGCAGTGCAGCGAGGCTCTGGGATTCGATTGCCGCGTCGATGATCCGGGCATCATCGCCCGCTGAGGGGGTGCGCCGCCAGGCAAGCCTGCCCCAGGCCACGACCTCATGAACGAGGAAGGGGAAGGAAACCGCCGTGTCCTGCGCGAGCAGCGACCGATGACGCGCCAGCATCGTCGTGCTCAGGGTGGCGCTTTGGATCCCGTTCATGAGCACCAGGCCCGAAGTCGGTCGGGTATCGCCCGACATGAGTCCAAGGAGGGTCGACTTGCCCGAGCCATTCGGGCCGATGATCGAGGTGACGGTTCCGGGCTCGAACAACAGGTCGGTGGGACGCAGACGGACCTCGCTGCCTCTACCGAGGCCAGCTCCGCGCAACTCGAGGGGCGCCGACTCGCCCGAGATGTTCACGCCCAGCCACCCTGCTGAGCCCGGGTGCGCCGCAGGAGCACGAAGAATGCTGGCGCGCCGATGAGGGCGGTCACGGCACCGATCGGGATCTCGATTGGGTTCGCTACAACCCTCGCGAGGGTATCGGCGGCCAGAACGAGGAGCGCCCCCGCGAGCCCGCTCACAATGAGGAGCCGTCCATGGGCGGGTCCGACGATGGCGCGCATCGCGTGCGGAATGAGCAGCCCGACGAACGCAATGATCCCGACGGTCGCCACTCCGGCCGCGACGAGGAGCACGACTGCCGCGAGGGCTCGGTACCGTGCGCCCGCAACGTCAACTCCTACCGCCTGCGCCGCGCGATCGCCGAGGGACAGCGCGTCAAGTGAGCGGGGGGTTGTTGCGGCGAGGGCAAGGCCGATGACGGCGAACGGGGCCACGGAGAGCACCCCGCCCCAGGTCGACAGCGCCAGACTTCCGGTGGTCCAGAAGGTCACCGAGCGCGCACCGGCGACGTCACTCATTGACACGAGGACTGCGAGTGCCGCTGTCGTGAATGCGGTGACCGCCACGCCGGCAAGGAGGAGGGTGACGACCTCGGGACGCGAATCGCGGACGGACACTCCCACGACGATGGCCACCGCCACCGTACCCAGCGCGGCACCCCCGGATACGCCGACGAGGGCTGGGTCGGCGAGCGGATTGCCGAGTGACCCCTGCATGAGTGCCCCGGCGACCGCCAGCCCCCCTCCGACGATGACGGCCATAGCGATGCGCGGCGCCTGCAGCGATACCGAGTGCCAGTGCGAGGGCAAGGGCCACCCACTGCCAGCGAAGACTCACCCGGCGTCGGCCAGGGCTGAATGCAGTGCCTCGACGAGCCTGCCGGTGCGCGGGCCGAAGGAGAGCAGGAGCGTGTCATCAACCGCGATCACGCGCCGGTTCGCACCCGCTGGTGTCTGGGCCACGCCGGGCAGGGACACCAGACCATCGACACCGCCGACGGATTCGAGCCCCTTCGTCATGACGAGAACGACGTCGGGCTGCAGGGTTGCGAAGGCCTCGGGAGTGAGGGGAACGAATGGGTCTAGGCCCGCAGCCTCGATGAGCGCATCGGCTCCCGAGCCCTTGCCGCCGATGAGATAGACGGCTGAAGTGCCGCGCAGTTAGCGGAAGGCACCCCTCGGCCCATTCGGGGTTGCGAAGGAGCGCCCGGTGGCCTCGGCGGCGACCTTGTCGGCGTCGGCGGTTGATGCGCCGATTGCAGCGGCGACGGCGGCGGTCCGCGGGCCGATGTCGGCGACGTCCATGCCTCAGGCACCTCCACGACCCGCACCCCGGCTGCCCGGATCTGGTCGAGGGCCTCGGGGGGCGAGGTCGACGCATCAACGAGCACGAGGTCTGGCTCGAGCGCCAGCACCCGCTCAGCACTCACCGCGTGAGCCTTCGTGACGATGGGTGCACCGCGGATGGACGGGACATCGCTTGTCTCATCGCGACCCACGACCTGCTCGCTGGCGCCGAGTGCCGCGAGCGTCTCCCCGACCCCGGTTGCTAGCGAGACGATCCGCAGCGCACCGGCGGCTGATGGCCCCCGTGTGGCGCTGCTCGTGGGCATCGCGACGTCAGCTGAGGTGATTGTGCGAACACTCCCGCGTGATGCGGTGTCGGTGGCGCCCGGAGATGACGCGGGCTCCTGGGCAGTCGTCCCTCCGCAGGCTGCAAGCAGTGACGCCAAGGCCGCGGCGAGCGTCATCGTCACCGTCCACCGTGGCATGAAGCGATTATCGTCAAGCGGGAGGGGGAGCGTTCCGATACGGCGCCGGCATGACGTTGAACCGATGTCGTGGTTGACGAATGGTTGCACCTGACATACGGTTGCGCGAGGAGCCACGAGGTGGAGGCGCAATGATGACGACTCAGGACTTCGTCAACGACGTCCTTGCCGATGCAGATGCCGCCGCAGTCCTCTTGCTGGCCGCTGACAAGCAGGCCTCTCGGGCCCTAGTGCAGGCAATTGAGCGACGGCTATTGAGTGAGCCACTGAACCGCCTTGAGCGGGTGTGGGATCTTTCCGCCTCCCAGGCGGCAGCACTGTTCGGTGTTTCCCGACAGGCCTACGCCAAGTGGCGAACCGCGGGCGTACCAGCTGATCGCCACACGGACGTCGCCGACATGGATTCGGCAACATCGATCCTGCTCACCTACGTGAAGGTCGACCGTATCCCGGCCGTGGTCCGGCGACCAGCAGACTCCCTGGGCGGTGAGAGCCTGTTGGCCATCGCTGGGCACCATCCGAGCAAGGCGCACAATGCAGTTATCGAGATGTTCGATCTGCGTCGAGTTCAGCCCTGACGCTGTGCCGCGGGCCGCTGAACCCGCTTGGACTTCGTTGGCTGCGGGTGGCCCAACGGGACTGGCTGGATCCGCTCGACACGTCATTCGCGCAGCGCGTTGGCGGGCGCTGGAATCCCGCCAACTCGTGGGCAACGTTGTACCTCAGCCGCGATCTTGACACGGCCCGGGCACAGATCGCTCGGCTACTTGAGCGCAGTCCCGTGGCCCCAGATGACCTCGCCGATGACGCATATGACCTGATAGCTGTCACCCTGCCCGCCGCGCGTGTCACTGACGTCGTCGACATCGTCTCCGCTGAAGGGGTGGCTGGTGCCAACCTGCCAGCGACCTTTCCGCGCGATGCGACCGGCCATGTGATCCCGCATGCCACCTGCCAACGAATCGCCCAACGCGCACATGATCAAGGCGCCGACGGCATTGAAGCCAAGTCCGCACTCGCGGCGATCAGCCCACCCGCCACGAGTGAACTGGCTTGGTGGCCCGGGAGTCACAGAGCGACGCAGGTCGGTGGCCGGGTTCCCTACGGCCAGTGGCGGAGTCGCAGCGTCTCGGACCCGAGTTCGCTGTTTCCGCCAATCTAGAGAAGGGCGTGAACGATGGCCACAATGGCGCGAGCAAGGGAAAACTCAAGTGCCCGTAAGCCCATCTTCTCAGGAAAATCACCACTATCGGGGACTGTTGCCGATACGGCGTCGGCATGACCCCGACACTGTGTCGGGCGGAATTGAGCGGACCCGCTCTAACGTCACATCATGCCCACGACGACGAGACGCTTCGGTTCCCGAGTCTGCGCTGCATCGCTTGGGCTCCTAGCCTCGCTGACCGTTGTGGCAATGTCGCAGCCTGCCCACGCGATTGCGTCAGCCGAGACGGTAAAGACCCCGACGGGTCTTGTTCTCACCGTCACGCCAACGACCGCGCTTGATCCCGCAGGAGCGACGGTCACCGTGACTGGCCGAGGCTACGACCGGACCGTCGGGATCTATGTGGCCCTGTGCGTGACGCCGCAGGTCAGGCAGCAGCCGTCACCCTGCGGTGGCGGAGTGAACATGACCGGGGCCAACGCCGCCTCCGCCTGGATCTCGTCGAATCCGCCCCCCTACGGCCAGAAACTTGCGACCCCCTTCGCCAAGGGCGGCCGATTCAAGGTTGGTATCTCGGTGTCCTCAACCATCGGGACCGTCGACTGCCGGACCGTGTCGTGCTCGATCGTCACGCGCGCCGACCACCTCCATTCAGGGGACCAACGCTTTGACGTTTTCGTGCCCGTGACGTTTGGACAGGGATGACGCTCGACCCAACTGACCGGTCAACACACCAACCATCGAAGGAGATCCATTCATGTCCCGACGCACCCACACTGGTCTTGGAACGCTCAGTGCCGCAGCTGGCGCCGTCGCCATTGGCGTTCTCGCACTGGGCGCCCTGACTTCCCAGCCCTCGCTGCGGACGCCGTCTACAACGCAACGATTGCCGGGCAGCGCAACTACACGTCGCTCGTGAACCTGGCGCCGTCGTCAATGCAGCGGGTCGATGTCGTAAACCTGCCGGCAAATGTCGGCCTCTACGCGCTGCACTGCAAGGTGCCCGCCGATCCGCGGTCCGCCCCGACGCTCTGCGACTCGTCGATCGACAGCCTCGCTTACCTCACCGCCACGCCGGACGCCCGTGCGACAGTGGGCATCCCGTTCAAGTTAAACGGTGAGTTCTTCGGAACCGACCCGAATCCAACCGCAGGCGCATCCGTGGGCGAGTCGGTCGACTGCCGCGTCGACACAGGCAATCCGCGGTCGACGACCTGCGCGGTCTACGTCCTAGGAGCCGGCCGGGATAGCGCAAACCCCGCTTACATGAGGATCTTCCCGACGGTGTTCTCACCGGTGAAGGCAGACCGAGCCACTGATGTGGCGACGATCAAACTCGTGAGCAGGGTCGTAGCCAAGGGGTCAACCCCCAAGGTGTCGGCGGCGGCCTCGGTTGCGATGGAGGTGACCTTGAGCTCAGGTCTCAAGCCAACCCTCACCTCGGACAACTGCTCCGTGCTGTCGCCGACGATGATCGCTGCGCTGTCGACGACACAGATCCAGTTCGCTGCGCTGAAGCCGTCCGGAATTTGCACGGTGCGCATCGTGTCGACAGGCGGGGCGAACACCAAGCCGCTCGTCACCACCCAGGTATTCCGACTCACGAAGTAGCCTCCGGGCGCCGATGGAAATGACGACGAGGCCCTCCAGACGGAGGGCCTCGTCGACTTGGTGCCGACGCGGCAGGCGGAAGTTCTCGTATCAGGGCACAATGAAGATCATGCCCAAGATCAGCGCCGCCACAGTGGCGGAGAATAGCGAGCAGCGACGGGCCCAACTCCTCGAGGCCGCCGCCGTCCTCATCGTCCGAGACTCCACCTTCACCGTCGCCCAGGTCGCCGCTGAAGTGGGTCTTTCGAGATCAGCGGTGTACGAGTACTACAGCAGCGCCGCCGACCTGATCGCCGATGTTCTTGTCGACGAACTCGCGGAGTGGGCCAGCTCCCTTGAGCGGGTGACGTCCACGGTGGACGATCCTGCGGCACGAGTGACCGCTTGGACGACAGCAGTCCTGCACTATGCCGCGGCCGGGCGCCATGCGCTGGTGCGGGCCGCCGGCGCCATTGACCTGCCACCCGCACATCGTGCCGAGGTTCAGTCAATGCACCGCAGCCTCATCGCACCGTTGCATGAGGCCCTAGCCGCCATGGGAGATGTCGATCCCGGCCAACTCGCGCGCTACGTGTGGGGCATCGTTGAGGTGTCGATTGCCCGGATCGAGTCGGGGGAGTGCGATACCGACCACGAGATCGCCACCGTCCTTGAGTTCGTCCATGGCGGCCTCGTCAGCGCGATCACCGCCCGAAACTGAACCAGTCGGCCGCGGGCAGGATCTTCGGCGGGCCCCGTCTGTGGAAGCGGGGACTGCGCCAGTCCGAGCCGCGTCCTTGGTTAATCCTTCGGGGACAAACGGAGGACAAACACGAAAGCCCCGTCCGCAGGGGACGGGGCTTTCGCTGAAACTTAGATGGCTGCGGCGCGCTTGTTGATCGACGACTTGCGGTTCGCGGCCTGATTGGCGTGGATGACGCCCTTGCTCGCGGCCTTGTCGAGTGCCCGGTTCGCCTCGCGGCCCAGCGCAATCGCATCGGCAGAGCCGGCCTCTGCTGCCTCGCGGAACTTGCGCACAGCCGTCTTCAGCGAGGACTTCACGGCCTTGTTGCGCATGCGGGCCTTCTCATTGGTCCGGTTACGCTTGATCTGCGACTTGATGTTCGCCACGGGACAACCTTCTGTAAGTCTGGTCAACGGTGAGCCTCCGAGTGAGGCAGCACCCCAGATTACCCGTAGGCTGGCCTCAGCCCAAATCAGCCCCGCCCTCAGCCCTCTCCAAGGGGCCAAGGAGCGCCATCTCGTGAGGATCCACGTGCCAGTCGAGCAGCCCGGTGCCACCGACCCGTCGGTGATCCGGAACTTCTCCATCATCGCCCACATCGACCACGGCAAGTCGACCCTTGCCGACCGGATGCTCCAGCAGACTGGCATTGTCGACCCCCGGCAGATGCGAGCGCAGTACCTCGACCGCATGGATATCGAGCGCGAGCGCGGGATCACCATCAAGTCTCAGGCGGTGCGGCTCCCATACGTCGGACTCGACGGCGTCGACTACGTCCTCAACATGATCGACACCCCCGGCCACGTCGACTTCACCTACGAGGTCTCTCGGTCGCTTGCTGCATGCGAGGGTGCGGTGCTCGTCGTCGACGCCGCCCAGGGCATTGAGGCGCAAACCCTCGCGAATCTCTACCTCGCGCTCGAGAACGACCTCGCCGTCATCCCGGTCCTGAACAAGATCGACCTCCCGGCAGCGCAACCCGATAAGTACGCCGCCGAGATCTCCCGCATCATCGGATGCGATCCCGACGAGGTCCTACGTATCTCCGCCAAAACCGGTCTGGGCGTGCCCGATCTCCTCGAGCGAATCGTTCGCGATATCCCGCCGCCGATCGGCGATCCGAAAGCCCCCGCACGCGCGCTCATCTTCGACTCGATCTACGACACCTATCGCGGCGTCGTCACCTACGTCCGCGTCGTTGACGGCCGCATTGCGACCCGCGACAAAGTCCGCATGATGGCGACCGGCGAGGTCCACGAACTCCTCGAGGTCGGAGTGATCTCGCCAGATCCGGTGCCGTCCAAGGGCATCGGCGTTGGCGAGGTGGGCTACCTCATCACCGGGGTGAAGGATGTCCGCCAATCACGGGTCGGCGACACCATCACGCTGTCGCAGCATGGGGCGACCGAGGCGCTCGGCGGCTACCGCGACCCCATGCCCATGGTCTTCTCAGGCCTGTACCCGATCGACGGCTCCGATTACCCCGAGCTGCGTGACTCCCTCGACAAACTCAAGCTCAACGATGCAGCGCTCGTCTACGAGCCGGAGACTTCCCTCGCGCTCGGGTTTGGATTCCGCTGCGGGTTCCTTGGCCTGCTCCACATGGAAATCGTTCGGGA
>CAMAWO010000023.1 GCA_945861925.1 Bifidobacterium breve
CCGACTCAAGTTCGTCAGCGTGAACATGCTCCGCGGCGATAACCTCCGCGACCCGGTAGGCATTGATCACGATACGACCCCCTCCGCCACGACGTAGGCGATTGCATGGCCGCCATCGTGGCTGAGTGAGAGGTGCCAGCGGCTGATGCCGAGCGCCCGGGCCGCATCATCGACAGTTCCGGTGATCCGCAGGTTCGGATTGCCGTGCTCATCGGTCGTGACCTCGCAGTGGTGCCACTGCAGACCATGGGTGCGCACGAGCACCTTGGCCACCGCTTCCTTGGCCGCAAACCGCGCGGCAAGCGACTGAGCGCTTCGGCGGCTACCCTCGCCGATTCGCGACTCGGTCGTGGTGAAGATTCGATCGACAAACGTGGGTGTCCGCTCAAGGACCGCGGCGAATCGCGCAACATCGACGATATCGACCCCGATACCGACGACCGAGGTGGGCAGGTGCTCCATCACCTACTCGACGGTGACGGACTTTGCCAGGTTGCGCGGCTGATCGACATCGTGGCCCTTCGCGGTCGCCATCTCGCACGCGAACACCTGCAGCGGCACTGTCGAAACGAGTGGCTGCATCAGTGTCGGCACGACCGGCACTCGGATGACATGGTCGCTAAAGGCAACGATCTTCTCGTCACCCTCCTCGGCAATCGCGATGATGACGGCGCCGCGCGCCCGCACCTCTTGGATCGCCGAGATCATCTTGTCGTGGAGCACCGCGCGCCCACGCGGCGACGGCATGACAACAACCACGGGCACGCCATCCTCGATCAACGCGATCGGACCGTGCTTGAGCTCGCCCGCCGCGAATCCCTCGGCGTGCATGTAGGCGAGTTCCTTCAGCTTGAGTGCGCCCTCGAGTGCGACTGGAAAGCCCACGTGCCGTCCGATGAACAGGACGGACGGGGCATTCGCGAACTCCCTAGCAATGGCGCGCACCGGCTCGACGGTATCAAGGACGAGGTCGACCTTCTGCGGCATGCCATTGAGGTCGTCCATGATCGCTCGGATCTCATCGGCGAACATCGTGCCCCGGACCTGCGCAAGGTAAAGACCCACGAGATACGAGGCGATGATCTGGGTAAGGAACGCCTTCGTCGATGCGACCGCGATCTCGGGGCCAGCGTAGGTATAGACAACCGCATCGGCCTCACGCGGGATGGTCGAACCGACGGTGTTGCAGATGGCAAGGGTACGGGCGCCCTGTGCCTTGGCGTGGCGCAGGGCCATGAGCGTGTCCATGGTCTCGCCCGACTGCGAGATGGCGATGACGAGCGTGTCGGGGCCGACGATCGGATCGCGGTAGCGGAACTCGCTCGCAAGCTCTACCTCGACTGGAATGCGAGTCCAGTGCTCGACCGCGTACTTGGCGACCATGCCTGCGTGCGAGGCAGTACCGCATGCGATGACGACGACCTTGCTCACCGCCCGCAGGTCGGCGTCAGCGAGACGCATCTCGTCAAGCTGCAGATGGCCGTCCTGTCCGATGCGCCCGCGTAGCGAGTCGGCAACCGCCTTGGGCTGCTCAGCGATCTCCTTGAGCATGAAGAGGTCATGGCCGCCCTTCTCGGCCGCCGATGCGTCCCAGTCGACGCTGAAAGGCCTCACCTCCGCCGGATTGCCATCAAAGTCGATGACGACGACACCCTCCGGGGTGAGGGCAACGATCTGGTCCTGCCCGAGTTCAAGGGCATCACGGGTGTACTCGACGAACGCCGCGACGTCCGAAGCGAGAAAGTTCTCACCTTGGCCAAGGCCGACCACGAGCGGTGAATTGCGCCGTGCGCCGACCACGAGATTGGGTTGCCGGGGATCGATAGCGAGGAGCGTAAAAGCCCCCTCGAGACGGAGGCACACCCTGCGCATCGCCTCGACGAGATCGTGGCCCGCAGCCGTGATCGCCTGCGAAAGCAGGTGCGCCACCACCTCGGTGTCAGTCTCCGAACTGAGGCGCACCCCGGCCGCCTGGAGTTCGTCTCGGAGCTCAGCGAAATTCTCGATGATCCCGTTATGGATCACCGCCACCTGTTCATCCTCGCTCACATGCGGGTGGGCATTGCGATCAGTGGGACCACCGTGCGTCGCCCACCTTGTGTGTCCGATGCCCGTCGTCGACTGCGGCAGGGGGTCCTCCCCCAGCAGAGTCTCGAGATTCACCAGCTTGCCGGCCTTCTTGCGCACGGCGAGGCGCTGATCAGCGATGACCGCGACGCCTGCCGAGTCATACCCGCGGTATTCCAGCCGCCGAAGTCCCGCCACCACGACCTCGAGGGCCTGCTTCTCACCGACATAGCCAACGATTCCGCACATGGTGTGCAGCCTACGCGCCGCGGGGTAGACAATTGGTTCGTGCTGAGCCTGCGCGTCAGTTGCCCCGCGTCACTCTGCGCACCCGTTGAGGCTCTCCTGCGCGCCGAGCCAACGATCAGCAGCCTTACGGTGCACCGCGACGCGAGCCTGACACCGCCGGGCGACGTCTTTCTCGCCGACCTCCCTCGTGAGACAGCTAACGCCCTCGTCGACAGTCTCATGGATATCGGTGTGCAGAACGAGGGCACAGTGACCCTCACCCCCGTCGGAACCTGGATTTCTCGTCCCGGCCTCACGGCGGAGCGACGGGCCCCCGGCCGGAGCCCCGACTCCGTTGTCTGGGCTGAGGTCACCGAGCGCGCCTACTCCGAAACCGAACTCACCTGGACCTACGTGAGCTTCATGATTCTCGCCACCCTGCTCGCGGCGATCGCGATCGTCACCGACTCCGTCATCCTCATCATCGGCGCCATGGTTCTCGGACCAGAGTTCGTGCCCATTGCCGCGCTGGGTCTGGGCATGGTTCGCCGGCGACGAGGCCTGGTCCGTCAAGCCCTACGCACGCTCCTCATCGGATTCGCCGTGTCGATCTCAGTCGTCGCCGTCGTCGCACTGCTCGCTCGGGTCACAGGCATCGTTGACGTCTCCCAGATCGAGAGCGCTAGGCCGGGCACTGCCTTCATCTACACGCCCAACTGGTGGTCGCTCACCGTTTCAGTCCTCGCAGGCGCTGCCGGAGTCCTATCGCTCACCGCGGCTAAGGGCAACGGGCTCGTCGGCGTCTTCATCTCTGTCACGACGATTCCGGCATCGGGCAATATAGCCCTCGCTCTCATCTTCGGGCTGTGGAGTGAGGTGCTCGGGAGTACCGCGCAGCTGGCAATCAACATCACCGGGATGGCGCTAGCCGGCTCGGCAACCCTCGCCCTGCAGCAGATCGTCTGGGCCAGGATCAGTTCAAGGCGAGTTCGGCGCGAACTACGGCCACGATCTCATCCGTGATTCGTTGTGCCTGGTCCTCCGTCGCAGCCTCGACCATGACTCGAATGACAGGCTCGGTCCCCGATGGCCGCAGGAGCACCCGTCCCGAGTCTGCGAGATCTTGCGTCGCCCTCGCGACGGCTGCAGCCACTACCGGATCAGATTCCGCGCGCGACCTATCGACACCCTTCACATTCACGAGCACCTGCGGCAACTTCGTCACTGCACCCGCAAGATCTGCAAGCGACGCCCCCGTCTGTGCCAAACGCGCAATCAGATGCAGGGCGGTGAGCAGCCCGTCGCCAGTCGTTGCGTAATCTGTCATGACGACGTGGCCGCTCTGCTCGCCGCCAAGCACGTAGCCACCCGACTTCATCGCCTCAAGGACATACCGATCGCCTACGCCTGTCTCAATGACGTCAATCCCGGCCACTCGCATCGCGTGCTTGAAACCCAGATTCGCCATGACGGTAGCCACGACGGTATTCCCGCTCAGTTGGTCGGCATCACGCATGGCCATGGCGAGGATCGCGAGGATATGGTCCCCGTCAACGAGTGCCCCCAGCGCATCAACGGCAAGGCACCGGTCGGCGTCGCCGTCATGCGCAATCCCTAGGTCAGCGCCGTGCTCGACGACCGCTTCAGCGAGGTCGCCCATATGGGTACTGCCACAGCCCGCGTTGATATTGAGCCCGTCGGGCTCGGCGTGGATCGAGATGACCTCTGCGCCAGCCCGCCTCAGGACATGGGGCGAGATGACGGAGGCGGCACCGTTCGCGCAGTCGACGACCACCTTGACCCCGGTGAGCGGGTGAGGGAGCGAATCAAGCAAATGTGCCTCGTACCTCGCCACGGCTGCGAGGTCGGTGCGGACTCGTCCCACTCCTGACCCGATCGGTCGGTCCCACGGCTCACCACGTCGAGCCTCAATGGCATCCTCGATGGCATCATCGAGTTTGTGCCCACCACGGGCGAAGAACTTGATTCCGTTGTCGGGCATCGGGTTGTGCGAGGCGGAGAGCATCACCCCAAGATCGGCGCCTCGTTGATCGGTGAGGAAGGCAACTGCCGGGGTTGGTACCACACCGACAAGGAGCACATCGACTCCGGCGCTGGCGAGCCCGGCGACCACTGCCGCCTCGAGGAATTCACCGCTTGCTCGCGAGTCGCGGCCGACCACCGCGCTCGGACGCCGACCATCGAGCGTGCCCTCCGACATGAGGACATGAGCGGCAGCGACCGCGAGGTCAAGGGCAAGTTCCGCCGTGAGCTCGCGGTTCGCGAGCCCACGGACCCCATCGGTACCGAAAAGTCGGCCCAAGGGACTAACGCTTGCTGTACTGGGGTGCCTTGCGGGCCTTCTTCAGCCCGTACTTCTTTCGCTCCTTCACGCGGGGATCGCGGGTGAGGAAGCCGGCCTTCTTCAGACTCGGGCGATTGCCCTCGGTGTCGATGGCGTTGAGCGAACGTGCCACACCGAGCCGCAGCGCACCGGCCTGGCCAGAGACACCGCCCCCGCCAATGCGAGCGATGACATCGAACATACCCTCAGCGCCAAGGGTCACGAACGGCTCGTTCACGAGCTGCTGATGGACCTTGTTCGGAAAGTACTCATCGAGGTCGCGGCCGTTGATGGTCCACTTGCCCGTGCCCGGAATGAGTCGCACTCGAGCAATAGCCTGCTTGCGGCGACCGGTCGCCGCACCGGGCGCCTTGACGATCTCACGGGTGATAACGGGCCGAGTCGGGGTCTCGGAGGTGTACTCCGAGGGCGCCTCGTCCTCAACGTCAATGCCGACGTCGTCTAATTCGATGGTGGCCTCAGACACTGCCACGGTCCTCTCGTTGATTACGGTGTGAAGATGGAGAACGCGCTTACTGCGCGACCTGGGACAGCTCGTACGGCACAGGGGACTGAGCGGCGTGCGGGTGCTCGGAGCCGCTGTAGACCTTCAGCTTGGTGATCTGCTGGCGGCCGAGTTTGTTGTGGGGGAGCATCCCCTTCACGGCCTTCTCAACGACGCGACGCGGGTTGCTCTCGAGAAGGTCGGAGTACGAGGTAGCGCGCAGGCCGCCCGGGAAGCCAGAGTGGCGATAGTCCATCTTCTGCTTCTTCTTGTCGCCTGTGAGGACGACCTTGTCGGCATTGATGATGATGACGAAGTCGCCCGTATCAACATGCGGGGCGAATATGGTCTTGTGCTTGCCGCGAAGGAGCTTTGCGACGTTGCTCGCGAGACGACCGAGGACAACGTCCGTCGCATCAATGACGTGCCAGGTGCGGGTGATCTCACCGGCCTTTGGGCTGTACGTGCGCACGGGACGCCACCTTCGTTACTCGTTGGGGACTGGACTGCTCAACTATGTTGCGTATCAAATGTGGTACTCGACCGCCTGAAATGCTCGATCGCTCAAGATAAACCGGGGATTTTCGGGGAAGCACCTCAGCGACCCGTAAGGATACCCACGCAGGGAGTGCCGGGCCAAATCGCCCCCGGAAATGCCCGAATATCGGTCACCTCCCCCGCGTTTCATCTGGCCCCGAATCCGGGCGAGATGAAGGAAATGGGCCCTGAATCGAGTGAATTCGTTCATCCCACCCAGTCTCGGGTCATCGCCGGCTCGTAGGCACGACCCAGCGAGTCGTCATTGACAATCACGACGTCCGATCAACCGGAATCGTTACGACATCGAGGGTCTGCCCCTCCATCCGCAATCGGATCGTGTAGCCCGAAAGGTCGCGCCTCGTGCTGAAGGCAACCGCACCCGTTGCCTTGGTGTCCAGACTCCACTTGAGCACCTTCGCCCCCGGACTTCGCGCCGTGACTGTGAACGGAGTTTCCGGACTGTTCGTATCAACTCTAAGGCGATACGTGCCTTCGGATCTCGTGATGACGAGTTCGCCATCGACGGTGTCGACACTCGGGTCCACGTCACCGAGCTCGGTGGGCACCGCAACCGGGGTTCCTGAAGGACTCGTCGATGGTGAGGCAGCGGACGAACCAAGCGTGACAGCCGGCTTCGTCGACTGCGCAGCCAGCGCCGGCATCGTCAAGGGCGCCGAAGCAGCCGAGGGCGTGCCAGTGCCCGCTGAGTTCGAAGCAACGACCGTGAAGGTGTACGTGCTCGAGGGTGCGAGCGAGGCGATCGAACAACCCGTAGATGAACTTGAGCAGGTGAGGCCACCCGGACTCGCCGTCGCCGTGTATCCCGTTATCGCTGCGCCACCATTCGACGAGGGGGCAGACCACGTCAGCGTCGCCGTCGTGTCAGCACCCACTGCAACAAGGCCGGTTGGCGCGCCGGGAGCCATGATCCTGGTGAGGGTCGTAACCTGCAGCGAGTTCGAAAAGTTCATTCCATGGTCAATCGCCCAAACGCTGATCGTGTATGTGGTGCCAGCGCTGAGCTCGCGCAGATCGACGGCTTGAATGTAGCGACTCGGAGCCGTGCCTCCGGACACATACGTGACCCCGGAACCCCCAGGCCAACCCCCCGAGGCGACAGTGCGTCCACCTCCGGTAACGCTGTACCCGAACGACAACCCATTAAATCGGACGTCAGAGCCCCCGCCACTATCTGCAAAGCCGATGCCAAACTGGATCTGATTCTCACTCACCGCCGACGGATCCGGATCGCCCGTTGCTCCGCTGATCACCCAAGCGCTCACACCGCTCACCTCCGCGTGGGCCGGTGGAGCCGCCACGATGAGCCCTGAGAACGCCACCGCACAGGCGCACATTCGCCACATGAGCCTCATCAGATCTCCGTCCGTCGATGCCACAGGGCTCTCGTCTGCCAACATGATGACCCCCCTGTGCGGCAATGGTGCGACCGGGGTGCGACGAGATTTACCAGCCGGACCACACCGGAGCGTCCGACTCGACGACTCGACCATCAGACGTGAATACGAGGAATCTGTCCAACGTCGCGGCGAACCAGCGGTCGTGGGTCACTGCAACGACCGTCCCATCGAAGGCATCCAGACCAACTTCTAGCGCCTCAGCGCTTGCAAGGTCGAGGTTGTCGGTCGGCTCGTCGAGGAGGAGGAGGGTCGCGCCCGACAACTCTAGGAGGAGGATCTGCAGCCGCGCCTGCTGCCCGCCGGACAGTGTGTCGTAGACCTGTTCGGAGGCCTCAGCAAGCTCATACCGATCGAGAGCTCGGGCAGCCTGCTCACGCGGCATCCCGGATCGGCGACCATCCCCACGATGGAGGATCTCGAGCAGGGTGCGTCCAGCAAGGTCGGGGCGGACGTGGGTCTGTGCAAACCAGCCCGGTCGCACCCGGGCACCGAGTCGGGCCATTCCCGTGTGGCGGACAGGATCGATGATGACGTCGCCCACCGGCTGGTGTTCGGTGTCGGGATCCGAGCCGCCCCCAGCGAGCAGCCGCAGCAGGTGCGATTTTCCTGAGCCATTCGCGCCGAGGATCGCGACCCGCTCGCCAAACCAGACCTCGACATCAAACGGCTTTGTCAGGCCCGAGAGTTCAACCTGCTCGCAGACAATGGCCCGCTTGGCCGTGCGGCCCCCGCGCAGGCGCATGCTCACCTGCTGCTCACGCGGTATGCCGGAAGGCGGACCCGCCTCCTCAAACTTGCGCAGTCGAGTCTGCGCCGCCTGATATCGCGACGCGAGCCCGTCGTTGAACTTTGCCTTCACCTTGAGCGTTTGAACGAGTGTCTTGAGCTTGACGTGCTCCTCGTCCCATCGCCGGTGCAGTTCCTCCAGACGCGAGAAGCGTGCAGCGCGAGCCTCGTGGAAGGTCGCGAAGCCCGCGCCATGGACCCAGGCGGTGTTGCCAGCAGCACCAAGCTCGATCCCGATGACGTGGCTTGCGGCCTGGCTCAAGAGTTCGCGATCATGTGAGATGAGGAGCACGGTCTTGGATGTGGTCCGAAGCTGCTCCTCCAGCCAGAGCTTCCCTGGCACATCCAGGTAGTTGTCGGGCTCGTCGAGGAGGAGCACATCGTCGTTGCCGCGCAAAAGGTATTCCAGGACGATTCGCTTCTGCTCACCACCGGAGAGAGTTCCCACCGAACGCCAGCGCACCCGGTCAAATGGCTCACCGATCGCTGCGACCGTCACGACGTCCCAGAGCACTTCAGCGTCGTATCCGCCAGCGTCGGCAAAATCGGTTATGGCGTGGGCGTACGCCATCTGCGTTGCCTCATCCTCACGCTCCATCATGAGGACCTCGGCTGCATCAAGCGCGGCTGCGGCCTCTCGCAGCCTGAGTGGGCTCATCTGAACGAGGAGATCGCGCACCGTCCCCTCCGTCATCTGCCCGATAAATTGGCGCATGAAGGTGAGCCCGCCACTTGCGACGATGGAGCCCTGCTCCGGCTCAATGTCGCCTGCAATCATCCGCATCAGGGTGGTCTTTCCTGCGCCATTCGCGCCAACAAGCGCTGCCGTTGCGCCCTCGGGTACCCGGAACGTCACATCGTCGAGAAGCACCCGGCCATCCGACAGGGAGTAGTAAACGCGCTGGACGTCGATATGACTCACGGCGCGGTGTCTTGGCGACGGGTGATCCACACTTTCCGCAGGGGCTCAGTGATCTCCCAGCGGGTTCGCGCACCCTCCCGCAGGAACCCCATCACTCCCGGTGCCAGTTCGATCACCCCGCCTTGGTCGCATGTCACCCGTCCGCAACCGCTGATGACGACGAACAGCTCACTGGCCTCAGTGTCAGTAGAAATCCCCGTTGAGTGCTCCCACACACCCACCTCGATGCCGTCGAAGGACGGAAGGCGGACACCACCAGTTGTGGCGCCATCAGTGACCGTGAGTTCGGGAGGGAGCGCGAAATGATCCAGGGCGAGGGCGCCTACGTCGACAGAACTGATCACGGAGGACACCGTATGGCTCGCCCCTTCGTCGCTCAAGACTGCGGTACCGGCGACCGCAATGTACGCGTGATGGCCTGCCGCGCGGCTAGTTGATGGGCGGGCGGATAACCGACCTCTTCGAGGACGAGTGGGTAGGCCGGCATCACCGCAACCCAGGGCGTCCGTGCACGTCCTGCGAGCACCTCTGCGGGCCACCCGATCGGCTTACGTCCATCACCGACGGGCAAGAGCGAACCCACGATGCTGCGGACCATCGACCTGCAGAAGGCATCGGCCTGAATATGCAGCACCGCTGTTCCGCTCGGCTCACGCTCCCAACGCAGATGCGTGACATCTCGAATTGACGTTGCCCGCTGCCGATATTTGCAGAACGCGGTGAAGTCGTGCTCGCCCACGAGACTCTCTCCCGCCTCATTCATGAGGTCAAGATCCAGTCGGCGAAACCAAGGCATCGATACATGCCGAACGAGGGGATCGGGACCGGACGGGTCATCGCTCACTCGATAGCTGTAGCGCCGCCACAGGGCGCTGAACCGGGCATCGAAGCCCTCCGGAGCCACCGTCACCGTCCACACTCGAATATCGTCTGGCAGGGCCCGGTTGATTCGCCCGGCATCGAAGTACCAGTCCCATTGCGGGAGGGCAACATCAAGGTGGGCGACCTGCCCGCGGGCATGGACCCCCGCATCCGTGCGGCCCGCGCAGGTGATGGAGCATGACGCGCGAAGGATCTGGGAGAACACCCGTTCTAGGTCACCCTGAACCGTCCTCAGGTCCTTTTGGCGGGCCCAGCCTGCGAATCCCCGGCCATCGTAGGAGATGTCAAGGCGCATGCGAAGCAGCCCGCCCCCTGATGATCCGGGGGCGGGCTGCTCGACAACGTGCGGTGCTGTCAGGACTTCTCGTTCGTCTCGTCCGTGGTGGGCTCTTCGACGGCCGCCGCCTCGACGTCGCCACCATCCGACTCAACAGCGCCCGATTCGTCGACAACGGCTTCATCAACCGCTGGCTCCAAGGCCACCGTCTGTTCGACGACCGCGGGTGCCGACTTCGCCTTCGCCGCCCGCTTGGTCGCGGCAGTTGCCTCAGCAACAGTCTGCTCGGCGAGCGGCTCGCAAAGCTCGATGACCGCCATCGGAGCATTGTCGCCCTTGCGCGGACCGATCTTCGTGATCCGGGTGTAGCCACCCTGACGGTTTTCGAATCGTGGGCCGATCTCCGTGAAGAGCGTGTGGATCACAGACTTGTCGCGGACAACCGTCATCGCTCGGCGCCGAGCGTGCAGGTCACCTCGCTTCGCGAAGGTGATGAGACGCTCGGCCAACGGGCGAAGGCGCTTGGCCTTGGCCTCGGTGGTCGTGATCCGGCCATGCTCGAACAACGCAGTGGCGAGATTCGCCAGCATCAACCGCTCGTGGGCCGGACCACCGCCGAGGCGGGGACCCTTCGTTGGCGTAAGCATTGTCGTTCTCCTGTCGAGAGTCGTTCAGTCGTTGGGGTGGTGGTTAGAGTTGCTCGTCCTCGGCAAAGGCAAGATCGGCATCGTCATCGTCGTCGTAGTAGACGGCGGCACCCGGATCGAAGCCGGGCGGGCTGTCCTTGAGTGCGAGGCCCAAACTCACGAGCTTTACCTTGACCTCGTCGATCGACTTCGCCCCGAAGTTGCGAATATCAAGCAGGTCAGCCTCACTGCGGGTGATGAGTTCGCCCACCGTGTGGATGCCTTCTCGCTTGAGGCAGTTGTACGACCGCACCGTCATATCGAGCTGCTCGATCGGGGTCGATAGTTGCTCGGCCACGAATGCATCGGTCGGCGATGGACCACTGTCAATACCCTCCGCCTCAAGGTTCAACTCGCGTGCGAGTCCGAAGAGCTCGACGAGGGTCTTCCCAGCGGACGCAACAGCATCGCGCGGCCGCATGGACTGCTTGGTCTCGATATCAACGACGAGCCTGTCGAAGTCCGTACGCTGCTCGACGCGCGTTGCCTCGACCTTATAGGTGACCTTTAGGACCGGCGAGTAGATTGAATCGACAGGAATGCGCCCGATCTCCTGCCCCGCCTGCTTGTTCAACGTCGCCGACACGTAACCCCGGCCACGCTCAACGACGAGCTCAATCTCAAGCTTTCCCTTGCCATTCAGTTCAGCGATGTGCAAATCGGGGTTGTGCACCTCGACGCCCGCCGGCGGCTGGATATCGGCCGCGACCACCATGCCCGGACCCTGCTTGCGCAGGTACATGACGACGGGCTCGTCATGCTCCGACGACACCACGAGTTGCTTGATATTCAAAATGAGCTCGGTGACGTCCTCTTTGACACCCGGTACGGTCGTGAACTCGTGCAGCACTCCGTCGATCCGGATGCTTGTCACGGCTGCGCCCGGGATAGAGGACAGCAGGGTACGGCGAAGCGAATTGCCGAGGGTGTACCCGAACCCTGGCTCAAGCGGCTCGAGCACGAAGCGCGAACGAAACTCGCTGATGGGCTCCTCGGAGAGCAATGGGCGCTGGCTAATCAGCACGATCTACATCCTTCCCGTGACGACCGCGATATGACGTCACGATTTTGCTGGCGAACGAAACCCGGGCCTGAAGAGGCCCGGGCACATGACTACTTGGAGTACAGCTCGACGATCAGCTGCTCGTTGACAGGTGTGTCGATGGCCTGACGACCCGGCAGCGAGTGCACGAGGATTCGCATCTTCGAGGGAATGACCTCAAGCCACGCCGGAACGATCCGCTCACCGATCTCCGCATGAGCAATGACGAACGGGGTCATCTCGCGCGAACCCACCCGGACCTCGACGATGTCATTGGGCGACACCCGGTAGGACGGGATGTTCACCTTGTGGCCATTAACGGTGAGATGGCCATGCGTGACGAACTGACGTGCCATGTCGCGAGACTTCGCGAACCCTGCGCGGAAGACGACGTTGTCCAGACGGGACTCAAGGATCTGCAACAGGTTCTCTCCTGTCTTGCCCGACTGGCGCTGTGCCTCCTTGAAGTAGTTCGAGAACTGCTTCTCGAGCACTCCGTACATCCGGGTCGCCTTCTGCTTCTCGCGGAGCTGGAGCAGGTACTCACTCTCCTTGGTCCGTCCGCGACCATGCTGGCCGGGAGGGTATGGACGCTTCTCAAAGGGGCATTTCGGCGACTCACACTTGGAGCCCTTGAGGAACAACTTCATCTTCTCGCGACGGCACCGCTTGCAGTCGGCGTCTACGTAACGCGCCATAAGTCAATATCTCCTGTGATTCTGCGCGCGGTCAGACGCGACGACGCTTGGACGGGCGGGTGCCGTTGTGCGGAACGGGCGTGACGTCGGCGATGGAGCCGACCTCGAGGCCAGTTGCCTGCAGCGAACGGATTGCGGTCTCACGGCCGGAGCCCGGACCTTTAACGAACACGTCAACCTTGCGCATGCCGTGCTCCATCGCGCGACGCGCGGCAGCCTCGGCTGCGAGCTGCGCTGCGAAGGGCGTCGACTTACGGCTGCCCTTGAACCCCACCTGACCGGCGCTGGCCCAAGCGATGACCGCACCCGTGGGGTCGGTGATCGAGACAATCGTGTTGTTGAACGTGCTCTTGATGTGAGCGTGACCGTGGGCCACGTTCTTCTTTTCCTTGCGGCGGACCTTCTTTGCGCCCGCGGCCTTGGAGCCAGCCTTTGGTGCCATAACTCGTTATCTCCTGGTTCGTTTGAGGAAGTGAGCCGGTCGGCTTACTTGCCGACCTTCTTCTTGCCAGCCACTGTCTTGCGCGGGCCCTTGCGGGTGCGCGCGTTCGTGTGGGTGCGCTGGCCACGAACCGGGAGGCCACGACGGTGGCGGATTCCCTGGTAGCAACCAATCTCGACCTTGCGCCGGACGTCGGCGGAAACCTCGCGACGAAGATCGCCTTCGACCTTGAGGTGTGCATCGATCCAGTCGCGCAGGGCGAGGAGCTGGTCATCGGTGAGGTCCTTGGACTTCAAGTTCGGGCTGATGCCCGTGGCCTCAAGGGCCTTCACGGCCTGCGAGCGGCCGATGCCGTAGATGTACGTAAGGGCGATTGCCATGCGCTTTTCGCGTGGCAGATCGACACCGACAAGACGTGCCATGTGGCGTTCTCTCTTCTTTCTCAGCACGAGGTTTCGAAAGGGGATCCGGTCCAGCCCGCCAAGGCTGGTCTTCGGCCTCGTGACCGAAGGTGTCGTCCTCGCGTGTTCGGTTACCTGCGAGGGGTCGGGATCTCCTATGGTTCCGTAGCCCGGGTTGTCTCCCCGGTCGACGGTGCGAGCACGCGCTGATGCGCTGCTCGCTCGTCAGACTAACTAGCCCTGACGCTGCTTGTGGCGAGTGTTCTCGCAGATGACCATGACGACGCCATGACGACGGATGACCTTGCACTTGTCGCAGATTGGCTTGACACTGGGGTTGACCTTCATCGTGGCTCTTTCTCGAGTACGCGGCTGCGGTGGGACGGACTACTTGTAGCGGTAGACGATTCGGCCGCGGGTGAGGTCATACGGGGAGAGTTCCACGACCACACGATCGTCAGGAAGGATCCGGATGTAGTGCATCCGCATCTTCCCGCTGATGTGCGCGAGAACCTTGTGCCCGTTGTCCAACTCCACGCGGAACATTGCGTTTGGCAATGACTCGGTGATCGTGCCCTCGAGCTCGATCGCGCCGTCCTTCTTGCCCATACCCTCAGCTTCCGTCCGCCTGAGCCGATCTCCAGGTGGAGGCTCCCTCACGAGAGCGCAGGCACACCACGTTTGATCGCGCAAAGACACCCGATGTACCGGGGAAGTTGAGCGGACGAACGGGGAAGCCCCACATCAGCCTCCGCAGTCTACGCGGCAGCGGCCGTTCCTCATAATCTGGGGGCCGTCCATCCGTTAATCGGAATTTGACGACCGATAACAGGTCCCCATTATGGATGAAATGACCCCGAACACACCCAACTGACCACTCCCCCGGTCATTCGAACCAGAATCCGGCTGAAATGACGGGAAGTTGGGGGAATGTTCGAATTTTTGGTCGCTTCATCCTGGGCCCCCCCTGACTTATTTACAGGCGGACGTCGTCCAGCGCGGTGAGCACCCAGGGGCCATCCTCGGTAATTGCCACGGTGTGCTCCCAGTGCGCGGCATAACGCTGATCTGATGTGACGACCGTCCACCCGTCCGAGAGCACGCCCACCTCGCTACTTCCCAGACACACCATCGGCTCGATCGCAAGCGCCATTCCCACCTTTAAATGCGGCCCCTGCCCGGCCTTGCCGTAGTTCGGCACTGGCGGATGCATGTGCATGCTCGTCCCGATGCCGTGTCCGACATACTCCTCGACGATTCCGTAGGCGCCCGCCTCGTTGATAACCCCCTCGACTGCGTGGCCGATATCTGACAGGCGTCCTCCCGCTCGCGCCTGCGCAAGTCCGGCCCACATGGACGCTTCAGTCACCCGGGAAAGCTCAGCTACCTCAGGTGCAACGTCACCGACGAGAACACTTATCGCGGCATCTCCATGCCAGCCGTCAACAATTGCTCCGCAATCCACGGAGATGAGGTCACCATCGTGAAGGATGCGCGGCCCTGGGATCCCGTGCACCACCTCGTCATTCACCGAGGTGCAGATCACGGCAGGAAAACCGTGATAGCCGAGAAAGGATGGGGACGCCCCCATGCAAAGGATGTTCTCGTGAGCGATGGTGTCGAGTTCTTTGGTGGTGATCCCAGGGCGGACCGCTTCGGCAACGAGTTGGAGGGTTGTCGCAACGACAAGACCCGCCTGACGCATCATGGCAATCTGCGCCACGGACTTAATTTCAACTGACTCGCGCTTGCGAAACATTGGGCGCTGCGCCCTTTCTGAGGTTAGGCGTTGACGCCGAGGGCCTCGAGCACTCGGCCGCTCACATCTTCAACGGCACCCATGCCGCTCACCCGCACCAGCAGGCCCCGCTTCTCGTACAGCTCAGTCAGCGGAGCCGTTGCCTCGAAGTACACCTCGAGCCGGCGCCGGATCACACCCTCACCATCATCCGATCGACCCTGGTCGGCGGAGCGCTTCACGAGACGGTTCACAACCTCGTCCACATCAACGATTAACTCGACGACCTTGTCAACACACCCACCGGCGCCCTCGAGCATCGAGTCGAGCTCGCCGACCTGCTCCAAGGTTCGAGGGTAACCATCGAGGAGAAACCCCGCGCCACAGTCCGACTTCGACAAACGATCGCGCACCATCGAATTCGTGAGGTCGTCCGGGACGTACTCCCCCGCATCCATGAACGCCTTCGCCTGCACTCCCAAAGGCGTAGCGTTCGACACGTTTAGCCGGAAGATGTCGCCCGTGGAGATGTGCGTTACGCCGATCGCGCCAGCGAGCACCGCAGCCTGAGTACCCTTGCCCGCCCCCGGTGGGCCCATGATGATCAGACGCACGATCGCACCCCCTTAGCGGAGGAAGCCCTCGTAGTTGCGCTGCTGCAACTGCGACTCAATCTGCTTCACCGTGTCGAGGCCAACACCCACCATGATGAGCAGACTGGTACCACCGAAGATGAAGTTCCCAGAAACGTCAAGGAATCCAAATGCGAACACGGGGACGACCGCGATCAGTCCCAGGTAAATCGACCCCGGTGCCGTCAGGCGCGTGAGCACGTAGTCCAAGTAGTCGGCTGTCGGCTTACCCGCCCGGATACCGGGGATAAAGCCCCCGTACTTCTTCATATTGTCAGCAACTTCAACAGGGTTGAAGGTGATCGACACGTAGAAGTAGCAGAAGAACACGATGAGCAGGAAGTAGAAGGCGAGGTACCAATTACCCGTACCCGTCCCGAAGTTCTGCTGAATCCAGACCGACCACGCCTCAGTACTGCCGGTCAACTGCACGAACAGGGTGGGCAGGAAGAGCAGCGAGGACGCGAAGATGACCGGGATAACTCCCGCCATATTCACCTTGAGCGGGATGTAGGTAGACGTGCCCCCGTACATTCGCCTGCCGACCATTCGCTTTGCGTATTGAACTGGGATTCGACGCTGGGCCTGCTCGACGAAGACGACGAGGGCGATCACGACGAGACCAACCGCCAGTGTCATCGCGAAGGTGAGCGGACCCTTACTACCCCAGATCGACGCAAACTGAGCGGGCACGCTCGCGATGATCGAGGTGAAGATGAGGAGCGACATCCCGTTACCGATACCGCGTTCGGTGATGAGTTCCCCGAACCACATAATCACTGCCGTACCGGCGGTCATGACTATGACCATGACGAGGATGATCCACACGCCCTGATCCGGGATGATCGTCTCGTTGCAGCCGCTGAAGAGCGCGCCTGGCGTGCGGGCCAACGACAGGATCGCGGTCGACTGCAGTATCGCCAGCCCGATCGTCAGGAATCTCGTGTACTGCGTGATCTTCGCCTGACCCGCCTGACCATCCTTCTTGAGGGTCTCAAGACGCGGGATGACCACGGTGAGCAGCTGCAGGATGATGCTCGCCGTGATGTACGGCATGATCCCAAGCGCGAACACCGACAACTGAAGCAGAGCGCCACCACTGAAGAGGTTGATCAGCGCATAGATCGAATTGCCCTCGACAACATCGATACACCGCTGAATAGCCGCATAGTCGACTCCCGGGGTCGGCAACACCGACCCTAACCGGAATAAAGCTAGTAGGCCCAGTGTGAACAGGATCTTCTTGCGAAGGTCCGGCGTACGCAGGGCGGCTCCGAACGCACTGATGTGCACTGTGCCTCCCGCTCAGGTTTCGGTGTGCATGAATGGACGATTCGAATCAGATCTCGCTGGCCGAACCGCCCGCGGCCACAATCTTCTCACGAGCACTGTCGGAAAACGCGTCAGCGCTCACCGTCACCGCAACGGCGATATCGCCGAGCCCGAGGACCTTGACCTTCTGGCCCTTGCGGACGGCACCCTTCGCCACGAGATCTGCGACCGTGACCTCGCCACCGCCAGGGAACAACTTCTCCAAGGCCGCGACGTTTACTACCTGAAACTCCACTCGATTCGGATTCTTGAAACCCTTGAGCTTTGGCAGCCGCATGTGCAGAGGCATCTGCCCACCCTCGAACCGAGCGGGAACCTGGTAGCGAGCCTTCGTGCCCTTGGTACCTCGTCCAGCCGTCTTACCCTTGGACGCCTCGCCGCGTCCAACGCGGGTCTTCGCCGTCTTCGCACCCGGAGCCGGGCGCAGATGATGAACCTTAAGCGTCATTAGTCGACCTCCTCGACGACAACTAGATGGGACACCATGTTGACCATGCCCCGAAACTCTGGACGGTCGTCCTTGATGACAGTGTCACCAATTCGCTTCAGACCGAGTGACCGCAGCGTATCGCGCTGATTCGCCGTTCCACCGATCTTCGACTTCGTCTGCGTGACCTTGAGACGACTCATGATGCACTCAATCCCGCCGCACGAGCACGAAGCAGCGCCGCTGGAGCAACGGCCTCCAGCGGGAGACCCCGCCGAGCGGCAACGGCCTCAGGTGATTCGAGCATCTTCAGCGCCTTCACGGTCGCGTGAACGACGTTGATTGCATTATCGGAACCCATCGACTTGCTGAGGATGTCGTGAATGCCAGCGCACTCCAACACAGCGCGCACCGGACCACCCGCGATAACGCCGGTACCCGGAGCGGCCGGACGCAGCATGACAACCCCGGCTGACGCCTCACCCGTGATCGGATGGGGAATCGTGCCCTGGATCCTTGGGACGCGGAAGAAACTCTTCTTCGCCTCCTCAACTCCCTTGGCAATCGCCGCCGGAACCTCCTTGGCCTTGCCGTAACCTACACCCACCTGACCATCTCCGTCGCCGACGATGACGAGGGCGGTGAAGCTAAACCGACGGCCGCCCTTGACGACCTTCGACACGCGGTTGATCGCGACCACACGCTCGATGAATGCGGATTTCTCCTCGCGAGGACTGCGTTCCTTGCGATCCTTGCGCTCGCCTGCGCCGCTCCCGCGGCGCTGCGTTGCTGACATAGGAATACCTCTCTAATTCTTTCGAAAACCGGTTACGACTTAGAAGTCCAGGCCACCCTCGCGGGCGCCATCCGCGAGTGCCGCTACGCGACCGTGGTACTTGTTGCCGCCACGATCGAAGACGATGCTTCCGACACCGGCCTGCTTCGCACGTTCCGCGACCAACTGCCCAACCTTGCGAGCCTTGGCGGTCTTGTCATCAACCATGCCTCGAAGGTCGACCTCCATCGTGGACGCCGAAGCCAACGTGTGCCCCTTAGTATCGTCGACGATCTGCGCAACCACGTGCCGAGCCGACCGAGTGACAACCAAACGCGGCCGCACCGGGGTGCCCGACACCTTCTTGCGCACTCGGATGTGACGGCGCTTTCGTCCGACCGCAACCTTGTTGCCCGAACCCAACTTAATTCCGAAGGAACTCACTTCTTACCCGCCTTTCCAGCCTTGCGGCGGATGACTTCACCCTCGTAGCGAACGCCCTTGCCCTTGTATGGCTCTGGCTTCCGCAATTTACGGATATTGGCGGCGACCTCGCCGACCTGCTGCTTGTCGATGCCCTGAACCTTGAACTTCACCGGGCTATCGACCTGGAAGGCGATGCCCTCCGGGGCTGTGATGAGGACAGAGTGGCTGAACCCAAGCTGGAACTCCAGATCTGAGCCCTTCGCCGCCACTCGGTAACCCGTGCCAACGATCTCCAGAGTCTTCTCGTACCCGGTGGTGACACCAGTGACCATGTTCGCGACGAGCGTGCGCGTGAGACCGTGCAGTGCACGTGACTGCCGCTCATCGTTGGGCCGCACGACGATGAGGTTGCCCTCCTCGGCGCGCACCTCAATTGGTACTGCGACCGTCAGGCTCAACGAGCCCTTGGGGCCAGTGACGACGACGTCCTGGCCAGCAATCGTTGTCTGGACCCCAGCCGGAACCGGGATCGGCAGACGCCCAATACGTGACATCCTCGAACTCCTTTCCGACTACCAGACGTAGGCGAGGACTTCTCCGCCTACACCCTTGCTATGTGCCTGACGGTCTGTGAGCAGACCGCCCGACGTGGACAGAATTGCAACCCCGAGGCCTCCGAGGACGCGCGGGATCGTCGTGCTCTTCGCGTACACGCGAAGGCCCGGCTTCGACACGCGACGAAGGCCCGCGATGGAACGCTCACGCGAGGGGCCGTACTTCAACTTGAGGGTCAACGTCTTTCCGACAACATCGTCGGAGGCGGACCAACCCGCGATATAGCCTTCACGCTGCAGGATCTCGGCAATGCTCACCTTGATCTTCGAATGCGGCATGGTCACGCTGTCGTGATACGCGGAGTTCGCGTTGCGCAATCGCGCAAGCATGTCCGCAATCGGGTCTGTCATCGTCATTTAGTGGCCTACGGCCTTCCTCGGTGTGGTTTCCGTACCGCTCTTGCGGCCCGGACCTGCAACGTCGTTGGTTACCAACTGCTCTTTGTCACACCCGGCAGTTCGCCGGCATGTGCCATCTCACGAACGCAAATGCGGCAAAGTCCGAACTTCCGGTACACCGCATGCGGACGCCCGCACTTGTTGCAGCGCGTGTAGCCGCGAACCTTGAACTTCGGCTTCTTCTGCTGCTTTTGGACGAGCGCTTTCTTTGCCATCTGACTCAGGCCTCCTTGAACGGGAATCCGAGAAGGCGAAGCAGTGCGCGCCCTTCATCATCATTCGATGCAGTCGTCACGATCGTGATGTCCATGCCCCGGACACGATCAATCTTGTCCTGGTCGATCTCGTGGAACATTGACTGCTCGTTGAGACCGAAGGTGTAGTTGCCCTTGCCGTCGAACTGCTTCGGCGACAGGCCGCGGAAGTCACGGATACGCGGCAGTGCGATCGACAGCAGCCGATCGAGAAACTCCCACATGCGATCGTTTCGAAGGGTCACGTGGCATCCGATGGGCTGACCTTCGCGCAACTTGAACTGTGCGATGGACTTCCGTGCCTTCGTGACCTGAGGCTTCTGGCCGGTGATCTCCGTCAGGTCCCTTATCGCCCCTTCGATGAGCTTGGAATCGCGGGCTGCCTCGCCCACACCCATGTTCACGACCACCTTCGTCACGCCGGGCACCTGCATGATGTTCCCGAACGAGAACTCACCCATCAACGCAGGGACCATTTCGGCCCGATAACGTTGCTTCAGACGCGGCACTTCGCGTTCCGTTGTTGCTGTCGCCATGTCAGATGTCCTTACCGGTGCGGCGGGAGACGCGCACGCTGCGCTCTGCCTCGTATGTGGAACCGTCCGGACGCCGCTTCTCGACCTGCTCCTTGCGGTAGCCAATACGGGTCGGTCGTCCATCCTCGGGATCGATGATCATCACGTTCGACACATGAATCGGAGCCTCGGTCGTGATGATCCCACCCGTCTTGGCGCCACGTGCATTCTGCCCGATCTTCGTGTGCTTCTTGATCCGGTTCACGCCCTCGACGATGATGCGTCCAGCGTCCGGGACCACCTCAATGACCTTACCCTTGACGCCGCGATCCTTGCCAGAGATGACCTGAACCAGGTCACCCTTCTTGATTCTCAACTTCGGCATGACTACAGCACCTCCGGGGCGAGCGAGATGATCTTCATGAACTTCTTTTCGCGAAGCTCTCGGCCCACCGGGCCGAAGATGCGCGTACCACGCGGCTCACCATCACCCTTGAGGATGACGGCCGCGTTCTCATCGAACCGGATGTACGAGCCATCGGGGCGCCGGCGCTCCTTACGGGTACGCACGATGACCGCTTTCACGACCTCGCCCTTCTTGACACCCCCACCTGGGATCGCGTCCTTGACGGTGGCAACGATGATGTCACCAATACCGGCGTAGCGTCGACCTGAACCGCCGAGCACACGGATGCAAAGGATTTCCTTGGCACCTGTGTTGTCGGCGATACGAAGCCGCGACTCCTGCTGAATCACTTCATTCTCCTGATCGTCTGCCGGTTCTCGCGAAAGAGCCTGGCGGAACTTCTTACTTGGCCTTCTCGAGGATCTCGACCACGCGCCAGCGCTTGGTCGCTGACAACGGGCGGGTCTCCATAAGCAGGACGCGATCGCCGATGCCGGCGGTGCCAGCCTCGTCGTGCGCCTTCAACTTGCTCGTCCGACGGACAACCTTGCCATACATGGGGTGCTTGAAGCGATCCTCGACCGCCACCACCACCGTCTTTTGCATCTTGTCGCTGACCACGAGCCCCTCGCGGGTCTTGCGGTAACCGCGCTTCTCTTCCACGCCTGCCTCATTCACACTCATGCTGCGCCACCCTCGATCGGGGTGATGCCCAGCTCACGCTCACGCAAGATCGTGTAGATCCGCGCGATGTCCTTGCGCACGGCACGGAGTCGGCCATGGTTTTCAAGCTGACCGGTCGCGCCCTGGAAGCGAAGGTTGAACAGCTCTTCCTTCCCCTCGCGCAACTTCGCGATCAACTCCTCGTTATCGAGGTTGCGCAATTCGCCAACCTGCGTCCCTGCTGCCATTTAATCCTCACCTGCTTCTTCACGACGAACGATGCGGCACTTCATCGGGAGTTTGTGCATGGCGCGGGTGAGCGCGGCGTGCGCAACCTTCTCATCCGGATAAGAGAGCTCGAACATCACTCGACCTGGCTTAACGTTCGCGATCCACCACTCCGGCGAGCCCTTGCCCGAACCCATGCGGGTCTCGGCCGGCTTCTTGGTGAGCGGACGGTCCGGGTAGATATTGATCCAGACCTTGCCACCGCGACGCACGTGACGAGTAATCGCGATACGCGCCGACTCAATCTGCCGGTTCGTTACGTAAGCCGGCTCAAGTGCCTGGAGCCCGAAGGTCCCGAACGTTACTTTTGTACCACCCTTCGCGACACCGCGCCTCGTCGGGTGGTGCTGCTTGCGATGCTTGACCCTGCGCGGAATAAGCATGGATCAGGCCTCCTGTCCTTCAGTAGCAGTGGTTGCCTCAGCGACGACCTCGGCGGACAAGGGAGCATCCACGACATCAACGACGGCGGCCGAAGGAGCCGCCGAGCCCTCAGCTGCACCAGCCTCCTCGCGCGGACGACGTGGCCGCGCCGGAGCAGCCGTGCCACGCTGTCCGAGACGAACCGCAGCCGCAGCCGCCTCTCGCTCAGCGCGAGTACCGAGCGCCTGACCCTTGTAGATCCAAACCTTGACGCCGATACGACCAAACGTGGTGCGGGCCTCATAGAAGCCGTAATCAATGTCGGCGCGCAGGGTATGCAATGGGACCCGACCCTCGCGGTAGAACTCGGTACGCGACATCTCAGCCCCGCCGAGGCGGCCAGACACCTGAACGCGAATGCCAAGGGCACCGCTCTTCATTGTGCTCTGCATCCCCTTGCGCATTGCACGCCTGAATGAAACTCGGCTGCTTAGTTGCTCAGCAATGCCCTGCGCCACCAGCTGCGAATCGATTTCGGGGTTCTTGACCTCGAGGATGTTCAACTGCACCTGCTTGCCGGTGAGCACCTCGAGATCGCCACGGATCCGATCAGCCTCGGCTCCACGACGCCCAATGACAATACCTGGTCGCGCTGTATGAATATCGACACGCACGCGGTCACGAGTCCGCTCGATCTCCACCTTGGAGATGCCGGCCCGCTCCATCCCCTTGGACATGAGCTTACGGATCTTCACATCCTCATCGACGTAGTCCCGATAACGCTGGCCCAGCTTCGACGAATCAGCAAACCAACGGGATGCGAAGTCGGTAGTGATCCCGAGGCGGAAGCCGTGCGGATTTACTTTCTGGCCCACGGTCTCAGTCCTTTGTCTCGGTCGTCTCGGCGGCGGGCTTCTCAGTCACCTTTGCCGCCGCCTTCTTCGTGGTCTTCGCCGCCGGCGCCTGTGTCGACTTTGCGGACGCCTTCTTAGCAGCGGCAGGCTTCTTCTCAGGCGCCGCAACCGGTGCTGCTGGTGCCTTCGGCACCTTCTTCGCTACCGGCCTAGCCTCGATCACCTCGCGGCCATCAGAGACGATCACCGTGATGTGGCTGCTGCGCTTGCGGATGCGGTACGCCCGGCCCTGTGCTCGCGGACGGATCCGCTTCTGGGTCGGTCCCTCGTCGACAAACGCGGCACTCACAACAAGCGCCCGCTCGTCCATCGCATAATTGTTCTTCGCATTGGCGATCGCGCTGGCCAGCACCTTGCCGATCGGCTCACTTGCCGCCTGCGGTGCAAACGTCAACACCGCTTGGGCGTCGCCGGCCTTCATCCCTCGAATGAGGTCGATGACGCGGCGCGCCTTCATGGGCGTGACGCGGACATACCGCGCTTGGGCCCTGGCTTCCATCGCTTTCCCCTTGCTCTTTGGTTGGTACATGCTCGTTATTCGTGCCTGCTCGAAATTCCTCTATGCCGACCACGGTCAGCACACGCCCGCAACTACCGGCGCTTCGCCTTGCGGTCGTCCTTCACATGTCCGCGGAACGTCCGGGTCGGGGCGAACTCGCCGAGCTTGTGCCCGACCATGTTCTCCGACACGAATACCGGGACGTGCTTGCGACCATCGTGCACCGCAATCGTGTGACCCAGCATCGCCGGGATGATCATCGAGCGGCGCGACCAGGTCTTGATGACGTTCTTGGTGCCGGCTTCGTTTTGGACGTCGACCTTCTTGAGTAGATGGCCGTCGACGAACGGGCCCTTCTTCAGACTGCGAGGCATGTCGGGTTCCCTTAGCGCTTCTTGCCGGTCTTGCGACGGCGGACGATGAACTTGTCGCTGGCCTTGTTGGCCTGACGGGTGCGACCCTCGGGCTTACCGTTCGGGTTGACGGGGTGACGGCCACCAGAAGTCTTGCCCTCACCACCACCATGCGGGTGATCGACGGGGTTCATTGCCACGCCGCGGACGCTTGGGCGCTTGCCCTTCCAGCGCATACGACCGGCTTTGCCCCAGTTGATATTCGACTGCTCGGCGTTGCCAACCTCGCCGATCGTTGCGCGACAGCGCAGGTCAACGTTGCGGATCTCACCGGACGGCATACGCAACTGCGCATACGGACCGTCCTTGGCAACCAACTGCACCGAGGCACCCGCAGAGCGCGCAATTTTTGCGCCACCCGCAGGTCGAAGCTCAACCGCATGGATCACGCTACCCACCGGGATATTCCGCAATGGCAGGTTGTTCCCAGGCTTGATATCAGCCGCTGGGCCTGTCTCAATCGGATCGCCCTGCTTCAACTTGTGAGGCGCGAGAATGTAGCGCTTTTCGCCGTCCGCGAAGTGCAGCAAGGCGATGCGCGCCGTCCGGTTCGGGTCGTACTCAATGTGAGCAACCTTCGCCGGCACGCCATCCTTGTCAGCCCGGCGAAAATCGATGACCCGGTAAGCGCGCTTGTGGCCACCACCTTGATGACGGGTCGTGATCTTGCCGGAGTTGTTACGTCCACCCTTTTTGTGAAGCGGGCGAACAAGCGACTTCTCCGGTGTCGAACGCGTGATTTCGACGAAGTCGGCCACGCTCGAACCACGACGGCCCGGAGTGGTCGGCTTATACTTGCGGATTCCCATAGCTGTTCCTCTTCAGTCTGAAGTCCCGGTTATGAAACCGGGCCTCCGAAGATGTCGATTCGGTCACCTGCAGCAACGGAGACGATTGCTCGCTTCGTTGCTGCGCGGCGGCCGAAGCCAGTCCGGGTGCGAACCCGCTTGCCTGCGCGATTGGCCGTGTTGACCGACGTCACCTTCACGCCGAACACCTGCTCAACTGCGATCTTGATCTGGGTCTTGTTCGCGTCCGGCGACACGATGAACGTGTACTTGTTCTCGTCGAGGAGCCCGTAGCTCTTCTCCGAGATCACCGGTGCGACCAAGATGTCACGCGGATCTGCGATTCTCATGCCTCAACCTCGCTCTCAGCGGCAACTGCCTTAACACTCTTGCCCGTTGGGGCTCCAGCCATGAACATGTCGAGCGCCGACTTGGTGAACAGCACCTGATCACTCACGAGGACGTCGTAGGTGTTCAGCTGATCCGGCCTCAGCCCATGAGTGTTCGGCACGTTGCGGAGCGAAAGCCAGGAGGTCGTCTCCTCGCGCGACACAACGAGCAGCACCTTGCCTTCGAGATTCAGCGCGTTGATCACCGCTAGGGCCTTCTTCGTGGAAGGCACGTCCCCCGAAACAAGTTCCGACACAACATGGATTCGACCATCGCGAGCCCGGTCGGACAGTGCGCCACGAAGGGCGCCCGTCTTCATCTTCTTCGGGGTCCGCTGCGAGTAGTCTCGCGGCTTCGGGCCATGGACGACGCCACCGCCGGTGAACTGCGGAGCACGAATCGATCCTTGACGCGCGCGACCGGTGCCCTTCTGCTTGTAGGGCTTGCGGCCACCACCGCTCACCTCAGCACGCGTCTTTGTGGAGTGGGTCCCCTGCCGGGCTGCCGCCAACTGAGCAACGACGACCTGATGGATCAACGGGATGTTCACCTGAACGTCGAAGATCTCAGGGGGCAATTCAACCGAGCCTGCCGGCTTTCCGGCTGGGGTACGGACATCAACTGACGTCATGCTCATGCCTCCTTCACGGCGCTGCGGACGAACACGAGGCCGCCCTTCGGGCCCGGAATCGCACCCTTCACAAGAATGAGTCCACGCTCAAGATCGACACCCTGAATCCTCAGGTTCAGCGTCGTCTGGCGCTCCCCACCCATGCGACCGGCCATCTTCATACCCTTGAACACTCGACCCGGAGTGGAGCAGCCACCGATGGAACCCGGGGAACGGTGCTTGCGTTGCACACCGTGCGTCGCGCGAAGGCCGTGGAATCCATGGCGCTTCATAACGCCCGCGAATCCCTTGCCCTTGGTCGTCCCGACGATGTCGACCATCTGGCCAACCTCAAAGGTGTCAGCGCTGAGCTCTTGTCCTAGGACGTACTCGGACGCATCATCCGTGCGGATCTCGACGAGATGACGTCGCGGGGTGACGCCAGCCTTCTCGAAGTGACCGGCCGCGGGCTTATTCACCTTGCGAGGATCAATAGCTCCGAACGCGATTTGCACTGCCGAATAGCCGTCGTTCTCGGGGGTGCGCACCTGGGTCACGACACACGGCCCAGCCTTGACCACGGTGACCGGGACAACCTTGTTGTTGTCGTCCCAGACCTGCGTCATGCCGAGCTTCTCGCCCAGTACGCCTTTAACGTTGGTGCTCATTGTCTGCTCGTCCTTACAGCTTGATCTCGATGTCGACACCAGCCGGAAGATCGAGTCGCATGAGCGAGTCGACGGTCTTCGGCGTGGGATCGAGGATGTCAATGAGGCGCTTGTGGGTCCGCATCTCGAAGTGCTCGCGGCTGTCCTTGTACTTGTGGGGCGAACGAATGACGCAGTACACGTTCTTCTCCGTCGGCAGCGGCACGGGCCCGGCCACCTTGGCACCGGTACGGATCACCGTCTCGACGATCTTGCGCGCCGATGAATCGATGACCTCGTGGTCATAGGCCTTGAGCCTGATGCGGATCTTCTGTCCCGCCATGGTGGCTGGTGTCCTTACTTCTCGTGTGCCGATGCGTTCAATTCGTGCTTGCGGTTACCCGCGAGCGGTGCCGGGTGGCTGTCGCCAGCCACCCGGCTGCCAACTACTTGAGAATCTTGATGACGCGACCAGCGCCGACCGTACGACCACCCTCACGGATAGCGAACCG
>CAMAWO010000024.1 GCA_945861925.1 Bifidobacterium breve
GGTTGTCGATGATAATGGCCGGCTCATCGGAGCTGTCACCGTCGACGACGTCGTCGATCACATGCTTCCCGAGGACTGGAGAGAACACGACGGGGACGACCGTGGTTAGCCCGCCACGCCGACGACAATCCGGGCTCGATCAGCCGCGCAAGCGAGGTGTCTCGATCCGCGATGCCTACAATCCCGAGCGATTTGGACAGGTCTCGGAGAAGGTCGCCCGGTACATCGGATCGTGGTCCTTCATCGCATGGATGACCGCGGTGGTGGTCACCTGGGTTCTCTGGAACACGGTCGGACCAGAGGATCTGCGACCCGACTTCTTCCCCTTCATCTTCCTCACCCTGCTCCTTTCCCTCCAGGCCTCCTACGCTGCTCCGCTCATCCTCCTGGCCCAGAACAGGCAGACCGACCGCGAACGCATCCAGTATCAGGAGGATCGCCAGCGCACCGAACGGCTGCTCGCCGACAGTGATTACCTCGCCCGTGAGCTTGCCTCCATCCGGCTCGCCCTCGGCGAGGTCGCGACCCGCGACTACATGCGCGGGGAACTCCGCGATCTGGTCGAGGACCTCACCGCCCGAATGGACGCCATCGAGGCTCAGCGACGGTTGAGCGGCGAAGACCGCCCGACCTGACACCCCAACGCACGCCCTACGATCGCATCATGCCCACCGACCAATCCAGGACCATCGACGCTGCCGCAGTTCAGGCAGCCCTCGCCACCGTGGAAGATCCCGAAATCCACCGGCCCATCACCGAGATCGGCATGCTCAAGGGTGTTGACATCGCCGACGATGGCACCGTCACCGTCGGCGTCTACCTCACCGTCTCCGGCTGCCCGATGCGTGACACCATCACTGAGCGGGTCACCGCGGCCGTTGGCGCCGTCGCGGGGGTTTCGTCCGTCGTCGTCGAACTCGACGTCATGGGAGATGAGCAACGAGCCGAGCTCAAGAAACTGCTGCGCGGCCACGACGAGCGCGAGATCCCATTCGCGCAGCCCGGCTCCCTCACTCGCGTCTACGCCATCGCCTCCGGCAAGGGCGGGGTGGGCAAGTCCTCGGTCACCGCAAACCTCGCGGTGGCAATGGTGGCCATGGGCCTATCGGTCGGGCTCGTCGACGCTGACGTCTACGGCCACTCCATCCCCAGGATGCTCGGCGCCACCGCCCCGCCCACCATGGTCGAGGGGATGATCATGCCGCCGACCGGTTTTGGTGTTCGTGTCATCTCGATGCTGCCGTTCAAGCCCGGCGGGGTCACCCAGCCGGTCGCCTTCCGTGGGCCGATGCTCCATCGGGCACTTCAGCAGTTCCTCGCCGACGTCTGGTGGGGCGACCTTGACATTCTGCTCCTCGACCTGCCACCGGGCACCGGCGACATTGCAATCTCAACCGCCCAGTTGCTCCCAAATGCCGAGATCATCGTTGTGACGACCCCGCAGGCAGCTGCCGCTGACGTCGCAGTCCGCGCCGGGACCCTCGCCGAGCAGACCCACCAGAAGGTGGCCGGGGTCATCGAGAACATGAGCAGCTTCCCGTGCCCGCATTGCGGCGAGCCCATCGACCTCTTCGGGTTCGGCGGCGGGGCGCTGGTCGCGGAACAGCTCACCTCGGCGCTCGGCACGAATGTTCCGCTGCTCGGCCAGATCCCATTCGACGTCAAACTGCGCGAGGGCGGTGACAATGGCAGCCCACTCGTACTCAGCCACCCGCAGGAGCCTGCTGCGGTCGCCCTGACCGCAATCGCGCGCACCCTCGGCGCTCGACCTCGCGGTCTCGCCGGAATGTCGCTTGGCCTGACCCCGGCGGGACGCTGACTTACGCGCGATATTCAGATCAGGTCGCGTCCGGATCGAACGCCGACCGAGGGGGCTGCGATGCAGTCGTAGGTGCGACGCCCCCCGGTGACGCTTTCGCTGACTGACCTGCGGGTGCATCAGTGTCATCGGACAAGAGCCCTGCAGCCAGCTTGCGTGGGTGGAAGTCACCGAGGCTGCGCACAGCTTCGACTGTCTCGCTCATGTCGAGCCCAGCTGAGTCAGCAAGATCCTGCCGGGCGTTCGCCGCCATGCCCCGAACCTGCTTGAGCATGCGCACCGCATCGGCGGCCGCCTTCGGCAACCGCTCCGGACCGAAGACGAGCAGGCCAAGGACAGCAAGGATCATGATCTCGCCGATGCCGATGTCAAACACATCGACAGCGTACGCCGCCGTGCCAGGCCACGTCACCTGCCACGTGGGTCACTCCTTGTTCGGTAGGGCTCCTAGCGTGATCTTCACAGTCGTGCCCTTGCCGTCGCGCTCAAATTCGACGTCGATCGCTTCACCGGGCGCGTAGCTTCTCACTGCCACGACAAGTTCGGTGGCGTCCTTGATGAGTCGCTGGCCGACCCGCGTGATGATGTCGCCGACCTCGATCCCGGCCTTCTCCGATGGTCCGCCAGCCGTGACCTCGCGCACCTTGGCTCCACGGTCCGAGTAGGTCGTGTCGAGAGAGACGCCGATGGCCGGTGTCTTCGACACGCCGGTCGCAATGAGCTCCTCGGCGATCCGCTTCGCCGAGTTGACCGGGATCGCGAATCCCAAGCCGATACTGCCCGGCTCGCCAATCGTCGCTAAGGATGCAATCGCCGAGTTGATCCCGATGACCCGTCCAGCAGTATCGAGGAGCGGGCCTCCCGAGTTGCCGGGGTTGATTGCGGCATCCGTCTGAATCGCATTGATGTAGGCGAGATCATCGGTGCCACCGGCCGTCACCACGCGATCGACGGCGCTCACTATCCCCGAGGTCACGGTGCCTTCGAGTCCGAGCGGTGCTCCGATAGCAATGACGGCGTCGCCTACCCGGGCGGCCTTCGAGTTGCCGAGGGCGATGGCGGGCAGGCCCTGGCGATCAACTTTCACGACAGCGAGGTCGTACGACACATTCGTTCCGACGACCTTGCCCGCGACCTCGTCACCGTTGCTGAAGACAACGGTGATGTCGCCACCGTCCTTGACGAGGTTGACCACGTGGTTGTTCGTGAGAATGTAGCCGTCTGAGCGAAGGACGAAACCGGAGCCGCTTCCGGAATCAGCCGGCCCCTCTGCAAGGATCGACACGACGGATGGCAGAACCGAGGTGACGATCCCGGCGATCGAGTCCGGTGTGCGAACCGGTGAATCGGCGCTGGACTGAGGGAGTACCTGAACCTCGGATTGACCGCCCGAGGCGACCGAATCGACCTCTCGGCCGAGCACGTAGCCGCCGACGCCTGCGACGCCACCGACGATGAGTGCCGTTACGGCTGCGATGAGTACGACGGCGAAGGCACCGGGACCCTGTCGGCGGGCAGCAGGCGCCATCGGGGCCGGAGCCGGTTCTTGGACTGGCGGGAGGACCTGCGGCGGGCTCGCAACGTTCATGGGCGCGTCGCTCTGCAGGGCATAGGAATCATCGTTACTCACAGCGCTCAGGCTAGGCTGCATTGACGTTACATGGAAATCGACGCACCACGAAGGACGGAGGTCGACATGTCTGACTACCCAGCCGGCAATGAATCACTGGACTTCCGGTCGATCGGGCCAGTCAGCCCCGCCGCATGGGCCTTCGCGGAGGCCTGGCCTGACGATAGTGAACAGTTGCAGGAGGCCCGAGACCTCGCCGGTGAGGTCGGCCTCACGCCCGTCAGCCACGCGACCGCCTCACTCCTCACGCTGTTCGCAACACTCGCCGGCGCCGGCGCAGTCGTCGAGGTCGGCACCGGTACGGGAGTGTCAGGCGCTGCGCTCCTTCGCGGCATGACCCCGGATGGCGTGCTGACGTCCATCGATCTTGAGGCCGAGCACCAACGATCTGCCCGCGACACCTTTGCCTCCCTCGGCTACGACCATGTGCGCGCCCGCCTCATCACCGGTCGGGCGCTCGAGGTGTTGCCGCGCCTGAGTGATCACGCCTATGACATTGTGTTTGCTGACAGCGACAAGGGTGAATACCCCGCGATCCTTGCCCAGGCTGGTCGGCTCCTTCGGGTCGGGGGACTGGTGATCTTCGACCAGGTGCTCGCAGACTCCGGCATTGCAGATCCGCTTCGCCACGACACCGATATGACGGCCCTTCGACACGTCGCCAGCGCGCTTCGCGACGAGGACCACTGGATGCCCGCGCTCCTCACGGTAGGACGAGGCCTGCTCGTCGCATCAATGCGCAAATGAATGAATGGGGTGCTGGCCTAAGGCCGACACCCCATTCAAGCGGTTCATCTAGGAGAAGTGAGCGAGAAGGTGCTCGCCGAGCTCCTTGGCTTCGACGCCGTTCAGCTCAACGACAAGTCGTCCGCCACCCTCGAGCGGTACGCGCATCACATAGCCACGTCCTTCCTTGGTGACCTCCATCGGGCCATCACCTGTTCGCGGCTTCATCGCGGCCATTGCCTCCCCTTTCCTTGCGTTGGGATCATTATCTCGGGCCGCAGGGGCCCGCTAGAAGGCGGGGCAGGGATCCTTCGGTATCGTTCCGGCGGCGTGACATCCGACCTCCTCATGTCTGGTCCCGCCGCTCATTCAACTGACGCTGGAGGTCCTCAATGACGGCGTCGACCTCGTCCATTCGATAGCCCCGCAAGACGACATCAAATATTGGATCGCCCGCCGGGCCCGCTGGCCGATGGTCTGGCTCCGCTTCTGTCGGGGCTGCGAGTCGACCCGCCGCCGCCAGACCGACTGAAGCGATTGCGGCCATCGCAAGGAGAACGAAAAGAATTGTCATGTGGCAATGATCGCAGTGGACGAGGGGTTTGACGACGGTAACCACTTGGTTGTATGTTCAACAAATCATTTGAATTTTCAACTACAAAGGAGCAACCATGACTGACCCCGCAGGCAGCACCGACCTAGCCGCCACGACCGGCACCTGGGCAATTGACCCCACCCACACCACCATTGGCTTCAGCATTCGCCACGCCATGATCGCCAAGGTTCGTGGTCGCTTCACCGAATTCGAGGGCACCTTCGTCATTGACAGCGCGAACGTTGGCGCCTCGAGTGCCAGCATCACAATTCAGGCAGGAAGCTTCACCACCGAAAACGCGGACCGCGATAACCACGTGAAGTCAGGCGATTTCCTCGATGTCGAAAACTTCCCGACCCTCACGTTCGTCTCAACGGGCGCCGTGCAGCAGGGAGGCACGTTCACAGTGACCGGCGATCTCACCATCCATGGCGTCACCCAGAGTGTCCCCGTCGAATTCGAGCTCACCGGAACGAGCACCGACCCGTGGGGTGGCAACCGGATCGGATTCGAAGGCACCGCCGACATCAGCCGCGAGGCGTTCGGTCTCACCTGGAACACCGCACTCGAGACCGGTGGCGTGCTCGTCAGCGATACCGTGAAGCTCGTCCTCGATGTCGAGGCCGTCAAGCAGTAGTTCGTTTCGTTGCAAGACCAAGCCAGGGCTACCCCGAGGAGGGGCGCCCCGGCTTGGTCTTGCAGTGCGGTGCTGCGACACCACCGCGTGTAGGTTTGCACCATGCTTGAAGCCGCACTCTTTGGAGCTATCGCGCAGTCCGCTCTCGTCCTCGGTGCCCTGTTGGTCTGGAAGTTTCCGCAACTGAAGAAACCCGCCATTGTCGGTGGACTGATGGCGTTCGGCGCCGGGGCAGTGATCTCGGCAGTGTCCATCGATCTTGTCTCCATCTCATACGAAGAGGCGGGAGAGATGCCCACGGCACTAGGCATCGCCATCGGCTGCGGCGCCTACTTCACCATCATCAAGTTGCTTGAACGCCGGGGTGAAGAAGAGCAGCCCCACGAATTGCTGGAGGAAGGCGGGTTGACATCCGTCACCGAAGCAGCGGGCGATGTCCAAGGGGCGACCAAGAAAGAGGCGCGCAACCTCACTGTTGGAATGGTCATCGACGGGGTGCCGGAGTCCATAGCGGTGGGCCTCACCCTCCATACGGCTTCGATCGGTGTCTCCGGCGCCTTGGTCGGGTCGATCTTCATCGCCGCCATCCCAGAGGCGATCGGTATTGCGGCTGCCCTCCTCGCGGGAGGTATCGCCCTTGGGTCGATCCTGCTGCGGTTCTCGTTCATCGTCATCATTGGTGGAGTGTTTTCTGCTATCGGGTACACCCTCCTTGTTGGGGCCTCGGACTCCTCCCAAGCGATCATTCAGTCGATTGCAGCCGGCGCCCTCTTGGTGGTTGTCATCAACGAGATGATCCCCATCGCAGTGCGAAACGTCAAGGGCTGGGCCGGAATCATCGGCGCTGCAGGCTTCGTCTTTTCGGCCTTCCTGACCTGGGCCAGCGGGGGCTGACATTCCAAGTCGATGGTACCCCGTCCCCACCATTGACCTAACGGGTGAGCCACGCCTCAAGGTGCGCGAGGCATGACCGCAATTGCTCAACGGGCACATGCTCATTCGTAGCGTGAGCAAGGCTCGGATCCCCCGGGCCGAAGTTCAGCGCGGGCACACCGAGCGCCGCGAACCTCGCGACATCAGTCCAACCGAATTTCGGCCGGGGATCAGCCCCGACAGCCTCGACAAAGTCCATGGCGGCCGGCCGATGCAGGCCAGGGCGCGCGGCCGGCGCCTCGTCGACCACTGTCACGTCAAAGCCGTTGAAAACCTCCCGCACGTGCTCGATTGCCTCGATCACCGTCTTGTCGGGGGCAAATCGATAGTTGACGGTCACGGTGCACTCGTCCGGGATGACATTGCCCGCGATGCCCCCGCGGATCCCCACCGCATTGAGCCCCTCACGGTACTCAAGGCCATCGACCACTGGACGAGTCGGCGCATAGGCGCCTAGCCGGCCCAGAACCTCGGCCGCGTCATGCACCGCATTGACGCCCATCCATGACCGGGCGCTGTGCGAGCGAACGCCGGGGATCCGCACGTCGACCCGAATCGTGCCTTGGCAACCGGCCTCGATCCCAGCCCCGGATGGCTCCATGAGGATCGCAAGATCTGCTTCGAGTAGGTCGGGACGACGATCCGCCAGATGCTGTAGACCGTTGAACTCCGAAGCCACCTCCTCGCCCTCGTAAAACACGAAGGTGACGTCGCGGGTCGGGTGGGTCATTCCGTGGGCGAGTTTCAGGGCAACAGCCACGCCGCCCTTCATGTCGCAGGATCCGAGGCCGTACAACAGATCCCCGTCGAATGAATGCGGAAGGTTACCCGCTGATGGCACCGTGTCGAGATGGCCCCCGATGAGCACCCGTTCTAGGCGGCCAAATTCCGTCATCGCGACGATGGTGTTGCCCGAGCGCTCGACCTTGAGGTGCGCGCAGGCCCTGAGTGCCTGATCGACAAGGTCTGCAAGGTGCTCCTCGTGGCCGGATTCACTCGGTATGTCTACGAGGGCCGAGGTGAGCGTGACGACGTCTGCCGATAGATCGAGGGCTGGCACATGGATACGGTAGCCCCCGTGACCCAACACACTGACCAGCCATCCACGCTTCTTGCCCCGGTTGCTGGCCCTGCCGCCGGCCTCGGCCTCGCCACCTTCTCCGGTGACATCCTTCTCGACGTGTGGTACCCGGCACCGTGCCTCGGCAGCAGCGTCACGGATGTCTCCGGAATCACGTCGGGTATTCAAAACGATGAGCTAAGAGGTGTGGAAGTCCGCACCGTGCACACCGTCGTCTCGGATCTTTCGGCCCCACCCGTTGACAGCGCCGATGCCTACCTACGGCTCCACCTGCTCTCGCACCGCCTCGTCCGCCCGCGCACGATCAATCTCGACGGCATCTTCGGGCTCCTCCCCATCGTCGCCTGGACGAGCCTGGGCGCCGCTTCCACCGATCACCTCGCTGACATTCGTCTGCGTGCACGCTCCCGAGGCCATCACGTCACCGTGTTCGGCGTCGACAGATTCCCCCGCATGCTCGACTACGTCGTCCCTAGCGGGGTGCGCATAGCCGACGCCGATCGCGTTCGACTCGGTGCCTATCTGGCCCCCGGAACCACGGTGATGCACGAAGGGTTCGTGAACTTCAATGCTGGCACCCTTGGCGCCTCGATGGTTGAGGGTCGCATCTCTGCCGGGGTCGTTGTCGGCGACGGTTCCGATGTTGGCGGCGGCGCCTCCATCATGGGCACGCTCTCCGGCGGGGGAACCGAGGTCATCACGGTGGGTAAGGGCTGCCTCATCGGGGCCAATGCCGGGGTGGGGCTCTCACTCGGTGACAACTGCGTCGTTGAAGCCGGCCTCTACGTCACCGCTGGATCGAAGGTGACGCTTCCGGATGGCGCGGTGGCAAAGGCAAAGGAGGTCTCCGGGGCAAGCGACCTGCTCTTCCGGCGCAACTCTCAGTCGGGAGCTATCGAGGTCGTCGCCCGATCAGGAACCTGGGGCGGACTGAACGCCGCTCTCCACACTCCAACCTAAAGCCGTTTGTCCCATGAAATGGGACAAACGGGGGAATACCGGTCACATTGTCGGGGATTGTGCAATGTGTCCCTGTGGACAACCGGTTGGCGAATCGGCCCGTTTGCCCGAGAGTTGCCCGATGACACGTCATTACCGCGCCACCACTGAGTTTGAGATGTTTCGCGAGCGAGTCACCTCGTTCGCCGCTGGGCAAGGAAGGGTGTTTCGTCCGGGCCAACTTGAGTCCATCGGCGTCGATCCGAGCATCGTCCGCACCATGGTTGGTCGGCAATGGTGGATTCGCTTGCGTCACGGGGTGTATGCCGATGCCGATGTGTGGGCGGCTTCGGAGGGTGAGCCGACGGATCGCCATCTCCTTCAATGCGCCGCCGCGATCGTCTCCCTTCCGCTCGAGACCTACGCGTTCGGACGGACAGCCGCCGCGCTTCACGGTCTTCCCGCCCCACGGAACGAGTTAACTGACTTGCACCTCGTGCGCGGAATTGCCACCGATCAGCGGGCCCTCCTCGGAAGAGTGACGTCAACCGAGGGGCTTCCAGGCGTCCGCATCAAGACGCATGACCTCTCGGGTGACACCCTTCTCACCCTCGGTGGCATCCCCACTGTCTCCCGCGACCTCGCCGCGATCTCGGCGGCCGCCACTTATTCAAACGATTGGGCTCTTTCAGTTCTTGACGCGGCCGCCTGGAAACGGCCCGAGGCGATCGAGCGACTTGCAGCGATCGCAGACGACTGGCCCAGGCTCCGCGGGATCGGCGCCGTGCGATCGATGCTCCCCTTCGTTCGGACGGGGGCGCAGACCCCGCTTGAGTCGATCTCGCGTCTGCGCCTCGCCAAGGCCGGACTTCCCGAGCCCAGGCTTCAGTACCCGCTCTACGACCGCGGGGGTCTCATTGGCTACGCCGACATGGGATGGCCAGAACTCGGGGTAATCGGCGAGTGTGATGGCCTGATGAAGTACCAGTCCGGGGAGGTTCTCATTCAGGAGAAGCGCCGAGAGGACCGTATTCGAGCGCTCGGCTTCATCGTCGTCAGGTGGACGTGGGACGACATCATCCGACACTCCGAGGAGGTCGCCGCCCAAGTCTGGCGAGCCAGCCGGCTCGCGACACGCCGGGCAATCTGACGGCAACCGCACCACTGACGGGAACGTGATCAAGGGTGGGACAACGTGCAGAATCCCAGCAAATTCCCCTTAAAGTTAGCCGTTTGTCCCATGAAATGGGACAAACGGCGGGGGGCTAGCGGTTCGTGATTGGGTTGTAGTCGCGCAGGACCTCGCCGGTGTAGACCTGACGCGGCCGGCCGATCTTCGTCTCCGGATCCTCGATCATCTCCCGCCACTGGGCGATCCAGCCCGGCAGCCTGCCAAGCGCGAACATCACCGTGAACATCCGAGACGGGAAGCCCATTGCCTTATAGATGAGACCGGTGTAGAAGTCGACGTTCGGGTACAGCTTCCGGGAGATGAAGAAGTCATCGGCGAGGGCGACCTCCTCGAGTCGCAGCGCAATGTCAAGGAGCGGATCGCTCACGTTCATCTGCTCGAACACGCGGTAGGCGGTCTCCTTGACGATGGCCGCGCGCGGATCGTAGTTCTTGTAGACCCGGTGCCCGAAGCCCATGAGCTTCACGCCATCCTGTCGATCCTTGACCTGCCGGATGAAGGTATTTACCCCGCCGCCCTGCGCATGGATATTCTGCAGCATGTCCATGACCGCCTGGTTCGCGCCCCCGTGCAGCGGTCCGAAGAGTGCGTTGATGCCCGCCGAGACTGAAGCGAACAGGTTCGCGTGCGAGGAGCCGACCAGCCGAACAGTGGAGGTCGAGCAATTCTGCTCATGATCTGCGTGCAGGAGCAGCAACTGGTTGAGGGCCTTGGAGATGATCGGGTTCACCTCGTATGGCTCCGCCGGAACCCCAAAGGTCATGCGCAGGAAGTTGTCGACAAACCCCAGGGAGTTGTCCGGGTAGAGGTACGGCTGCCCTACCGACTTCTTGTAGGCGTAGGCCGCGATTGTCGGCATTTTCGCCAGCAGCCGGATCGTGGAGATCTCAACCTGCTTCGGATCAAACGGATCGAGTGAATCCTGGTAAAAGGTCGACAACGCTGAGACTGCCGACGACAGCACGGGCATCGGATGGGCGTCACGCGGGAACCCGTCGAAGAACCGGCGTAGATCCTCATGCAGCATCGTGTGCATTCGGATCTTCGACTTGAAGCCGTCGAGTTCCGTCTGTGAAGGGAGCTGGCCGTAGATGAGCAGATAGGACGTCTCAAGGAAGGACGACTGCTCCGCGAGCTGTTCGATTGGATACCCGCGGTACCGCAGGATGCCCGCATCACCGTCGATATAGGTGATGGCCGACGAGCAGGCCGCGGTGTTGAGGAATCCGTGGTCAAGGGTGATGCGGCCCGTCTCCTTCAGGAGTGGGCCAATATTCAGGCCACTCTCCCCAACGGTGGACGGAACCTCGGCGAGCGGCAGTTCCCCTCCGGGGTACCGCAAAGATACGTCAGACACGGTGTCCTCCTTCGGGCTGAGCGTACCGACGTTGGCCGGCGCGCTGAACCACGAGCCCGCCTTCTGGGTGTGATTCAGGACTCACCGGGCGGACAGCCGGGCGGCACATGCGGCGACCGCCTCATCTGTCGCGGTGAGCGCCACGCGAACATGGTGAGCGCCTGCGACTCCGTAGAAGTCTCCGGGAGTTACGAGGATTCCGCGATCGGCGAACCAGCCGACGGACTCCCAGCACGGCTCGCCTCGGGTTGCCCATAGGTACAGCCCCGCCTCGCTGTGGTCGATCGTGAATCCACTGCCTAGGAGCGCTGTTCGCAGGATCTCTCGGCGCGCGAAATAGCGTGCGCGCTGGACCGCGACGTGATCATCATCGTCAAACGCTGCGGCAGCAGCGGCCTGAACCGGCGAAGGCACCATCATCCCGAGATGCTTGCGGATGCCCAGCATTCGCTCAACGATTACAGGATCACCGGCCACGAACCCGAACCGGTATCCGGCGAAGTTCGAGCGCTTCGACAGTGAATGCAGCGCCAGGACGCCCGCATGATCATTACCGACAACGGACGGGTGGAGGACCGAGCATGGCGTTGCGTCCCAGCCGAGTTCGACATAGCACTCATCACTTGCGACCACCGCGCCTGTGCTCCGGGCATGCGCGACGATCGCCCGCATCTGGTCCACCGACATCACTCGTCCGGTCGGGTTCCCCGGGGAGTTGATCCAGATGAGGTCGGCATCCGGGACATCCTCGGGCCGATCCGTTGCCGTGACGCGGGCACCGAGCACACCCGCACCGACCGCATAGGTGGGATACGCCGCCGAGGGCACCACGACATGAGAATCAGCCCCAAGACCCAAGATGGTCGGGAGAATCGCGACGAGTTCCTTGGACCCGATCGACGGGAGGATTGCCGATGAAGGCACGGTCACCCCAAGCCGGCGCTGCATCCATCCTGCGCACGAATCGCGAAGCCTCTGAGTGCCGGCCGTCGTCGGATACCCCGGCGCATCCGCCGCCGCGATGAGCGCCTGCTGGATGACCAACGGAGTCGCGTCAACCGGCGTACCAACGGAGAGGTCCACGAGGCCATGTGGATGCTCGGAGGCCCGCCTTGAGTAGGGCGCGAGGACGTCCCACGGAAACTCCGGGAGACGGTCTTCGAGGGGAAGGCTCAGTGCTCGTGCTCCTGCGGCGGCACTGCGGCGAGCAGAGCGGCGTCAAAATCCTGCGCGCCAAGCTTCGCGGCGCCACCGGGGGACCCGAGATCGACGAAGAACTCGGCGTTCGCGGCCGTGTAGTCCTTCCACTCCTCCGGGACGTCATCCTCATAGAAGATCGCCTCGACCGGGCACACCGGCTCGCAAGCACCGCAGTCAACGCACTCGTCCGGCTGGATATAGAGCATCCGGCCGCCCTCGTAGATGCAATCGACCGGGCACTCTTCGATACATGCCTTGTCCTTGAGATCCACGCACGGGAATGCGATGGTGTATGTCACCTGAGCCTCCGAAAGTCTGCTGGGGTTTTTCGATGCCTAACCTACACAACGGTCGGCAGCGATTCCGTCCTCAGGGGGACTTCCGGTCCATCTGGCGGCAATGATGAACTGCCATAGGCTGCTCATGCGCGACTCGAAACCACCCAATCGAAGGAGATCCCGTGCCTGCCGCACCCCTTCGCCTTTATGACACCGCAGTTCGCTCGGTGGTCGAGGTGGTCCCAGCCACGCCCGGGACCCTGCGCATCTACGCATGCGGACCCACGGTGTACCGCGATGCCCACGTCGGGAATATGCGAACCTTCCTCCTCACCGACCTCATCCGCCGGAGCGCCGAGGCCTCAGGGCTGCGAGTGAAACTCGTCCAAAACATCACCGACGTCGGTCACATGGCCGACGACACCGGGCTCGGCGGTCTCGGGCTCGGCGACGTCGACGAGGGGCAGGGCGATACGGAGGACCGCATCCTCCTGCAGGCCCAGAGCGAGGGCCGCGGTGCCCTTGACGTGGCGCGGCACTACGAGGCGCGATTCCATGACGACCTCGCCGCCCTCGATATCACGCCGGCCGACAACTACCCGCGCGCGAGTGAGTCGATCGACGACATGATTGCCCTCATCTCAACCCTGATCGACGGTGGCCACGCATACCTCGGCGTCGATGGCTGCGTCTACTTCGACGCCCAGAGCTTCCCCGAGTACGGTCGGCTGTCCGGCAACCGGCTCGACCAGCTCAAGGCCGGCCACAAGTTCGACGCAAGCGGCGAGAGCGCTAAGCGATTCCACGCCGACTGGGCACTGTGGAAGCGTGCAGGCGAATTACGCACCCAACTGGTGTGGGACACCCCGTGGGGCCCGGGCTTCCCAGGCTGGCATACCGAGTGCAGCGCCATGAGCCTCGCCCTGCTCGGCGACGATATCGACATCCACACCGGTGGCATCGACCTGCGGTTCCCACATCACGAGGATGAACGGGCGCAGAGCAACTGCGCCACCGGAAAGGAGGTCGTGCGGCACTGGGTCCATGCCGAGCACCTGCTGTTCGAGGGCCGCAAGATGAGCAAGTCGACTGGCAACGTGGTTCTCGTGTCGGACGTCGCAGGGCGCGGACTCGACCCGTTGAGCCTGCGGCTGGCATTCCTTCAGCACCGATACCGGCAGCAGATGAACCTCACCTGGGAGGTGATCGAGGCCGCGGACGCGGCACTTTCTCGCTGGCGCACCCGCGTTGCCGAGTGGGCGTCAGCGCCGTCGAGTCCCCCAAACCCTGAGTACCACGATGCCATCGTGGAGGCCTTCGCCGACGACCTCGACACCCCGCGGGCCATCATGTCGCTTCGCCAGTTGGAGAAGGATCCGGACATCACAGACGGCGCAAAGTTCGCGACCTTCTCAGCGGTCGATGCCCTCCTCGGCCTTGCTCTCGTCCGCGATGTCGGACGCGCTCCAAGTGTGGCCGAGGTCTCCGACGAGGCCCAGGGCCTCCTCGATCGGCGGGCTAATGCCCGAGCAGCCAAGGACTGGGCTCAGAGCGACGAGCTACGCGATGTGCTGGCGGCTATGGGCGTGGTCGTGAAGGACACCCCCGAGGGCCAGCACGTCGTTGCGTAGCAGAGGCTGGTCTAGCGGCCGGGCGCCGGCGCGGCGTCCTCCACGGGAGGTGGAGTCGGCTTCGGCTTCTTCGTCGATTGCGGGGTCGGCGACGGGGTCGCAGCGGCAGCCGGCGCGGTGTCAGAGCCGGGAACGGTCGTCGGCTTCGGGGTATTCGTACCGGAGGGACTAGTGGTCGACGGGGCGAGCGGCTCCTCCCCCGGCTTCGGCTTCTTGCCGCACACCACCTCGGGTGCCGGGCGGTAGTTCGTCGTGATCGTCTCTCGCTTGACCTCGATGCCGCCGTTGTAGAAGACCCGGTCCACGGCAATGGTGAAGCCGTCCATTCCACCTTGACCCAAACAGGTCTTGGACTTGTCGAAGATGGTGGTGAACGGCACGATATTCTGCTTCGGGCCAAACTCCGCTTTGATTTCATCGTAGATCCGGGTTCCCCAGAAGGTCACCGTCATCGAGGTGTTCGTCATCGCGGTCGTGATGAACACCCCCGTCGGCATGTCGTTCTTGAACTTCATGTCGAACAATCCCCAGGCAACGGTTGCCTCGAGGCCGGGTTGATAGCGCGAGATATAGATGGAGTGGGCCTGGGTCGATACCCGCTCCATGCCGGCGAAAAAGGCTCCGGTCCACACAGTCGTCGTCGCCGCCGACACGCCGCCGCCGAGATCCTCGGCGAAGACTCCGCCAGCCCCGACAACGAAGCCGACCGTGTAGCCGTTCGCCTCGGTCCGCTCCTTCATGGCGTCGTTCATCGAGAAGGTCTGACCCGGCAGAAGGAGTGTGCCATTAACATTTCGCGCGGCCTGACCGATGTTCTGTACACGGTACGCCGCGTAAGGGAACTTCTGCGTGAAGGTCGAGAGCCTCTCGGTAATCCCGAGTGAACGGGCCTGCTCGGTCGTGACGGTAGGCTCCCGCAGCGCCATCGAGACCGAGACGCTCCGCTCCGGAGAGTCCTCATCGATGACGTCGAGCACCGCGGTCGCGAGCTCCACGTCCGATACCCCCTTGCCGACCACGGACGGCACCACCACCGGCCTGCCGTCGACAATCTCGAAGGATGCATCTCGACCGGGGATCTCGGCCCCCTCGAGCTTGCCATCGAGGGCCCGCTGGAGCACCTGACCGTCGATCCGTGGCTCGAGCCAGACTCCGACAGCGGTGAAGGTGAGTGCCCGGGAGATCGCCTTCGGACGCAGTTTCGCCGACGAATCCCCTGCCTTCACGATGATCGGTTGAGCCATCGCCGATTTCGCGAGAGCCATCGACTCATCGGCCGACTCCTCGGATATGAGTGGCGGTACCTTGACGATCGGTGCCGAAATCGGTTCCCTCGCCTTGAGCAGGTCCTCGATGAGCAGGGCGGACATTGCCTCAACATCAAGCGCCCGACCGTTCTTCCCTGCCTTGAGCGTCGCCTCTTGCTTCTTGATCGTGATGGACGGCTCAATCGCGGGGCGATCAATCGCAAGTGCGATCCCGTCGAGCTGGCTCGTGAGCGCCAACTCATCCACGACGACGACCGGCTCCACCTCCCGCGGGCCGAGCAGGTCGGCGGCGAGTGCGAATGGATTCCAGCTGCGTCCCGAGGCGCTTTGCACCGTCGCCGTCGCGTCGAACTCAAGCCCGGCATCCTTGGGCTTGACGACGAACTCCTTGCCGGCAGCCTCAAGTTTGAACGGCTTGGTGGAGACCTTCCCCAAGGTTGCGTCGAGTGAGGCAACGGCTTCGGCAGAGCTGAGCCCCCCGATCGTCACCCCGCGGACGACGGAGCCCGGTCGGACGTCGCCGCCGGACATCAGGAAGAGGGCGACGTACACGAGCGCGAGGAGGGCGAGGATCCCGCCAACGATGAGCCTTGACCTGCTTCCGACGGCGGGCAGCGCCGGGAGGCGGCGATGCTCGGCCACGGGGCGGGCTCCTTCGGTACGCTGGTCGTCAGGTCTGGGGATCGACAGGTTGGATACGTTCTCGACTGATGGTATGCGACGATCGCCCCGCGATCGGGAAGGTGGCTGCTGCGGCGCCCAGAATCACCCCACCGAGCAGATAGGTCATCTGACGTCCACCTGCTGAAATGGCCAAATCCCCAGAGGGCGACTCCGCGGACATGACGATCGTTGCGACGAGCCAGCCTGCGAATACGGCCCATCCCCCCGCCCGCGAGCGGACCAGCCACGCGCCACCCCGGATGACGATGATGACCGTCACCACGACGGCGATCATTCCCCACGGAACGACCACCTGCCCCCACGGCATCGTCACGATTTCCCGGGTCGCCTGCAGGAAGGATCCGATGATCCCAACGCCAAGGCCGACCACGACCAACCCCATGATGCGTAGGAGGGTCAGCAGCCTAGGTGCGCGTCGCGTCACTCGCTGATGCCAGCGAAAAGATCCGCCTCGCGCTGTCCTTCGGGAGCGCCGCTGGCGCCGGATGCGAGGCGGTAGTACTCAGTTCCGAAGGCCTCAGCCCCGACATTGTCGGCGAGTGCGAAGAAGCCGCCATCGACGCTCACCTGAGTTCCGTGGGCACGCAGTGCGGCCATCTTCGCCGGCAGGTACGCGCTTCCGTCAATTGCGGCCGTGACGAGTTCGTCGTCGCACGCGAAGGGGATGTCGTTGGGATCCATCGACGCGAACTCATTCGAGGCGTCGTGCTCCCTCATGGCCTCGATCCCAGCACGCATGACGCTCTTGGGAAACGCGGTCCAGTAGACCTTGCTCGCAGTCCACGGTGTGCCGAGGTCGGCCCGGAATGTCGGGGACGCGGCCAATGCGAGTGCATAGATCGAGACCCGGTGCACCTGTTTGTGGTCGGGGTGCCCGTATCCGCCGAAGTCGTCGTAGGTGACGACAACCTGCGGGCGCACCTCGCGGATGATCTCGACGAGCGGCAGCGCAGCCTCGAGCAGGTCTGCCCGCCAGAAGCAGCCGGCATTGTCGTTGCTCGGGGTGCCGATCATCCCGGAGTCACGGAACCTCCCGGCCCCGCCGAGCAGGCGCCAGTCAGTGACGCCTAGGGCACTCATCGCACTCGCGAGCTCGGTCTGCCGGTGATCGCCCAGGGCGTCCTGCTTATCCGCCGCGAGATGGGCGAACTCCTCAAGAAGTACCTCACCCTCCTCGCCGAGGGTGCACGTCACGAGCGTGACCTGCGCGCCCTCGCTCACGTATTTAGCCATGGTCGCCCCGGTGCCGATTGTTTCGTCGTCGGGATGCGCATGCACGAGGAGAAGTCGTCGATTCACGCTCCGACGCTACCGTGCCGCGCGGTATGAGGCACGATGCTGCCTATGTCGAGCACCGATAGCTTCCCCCGCCAGAAAGCTCGAACCCGCGGATTTCAACTCGGTCGTCCACGGAGCTTTGCCCTTGCAGGCACCAAGGTGTTCTTCATCCGCAGCTTGAGCGGCCAGGACCCAGCGGGCAATCTTTGGTGCGTCGATGTCTCAGATGGGTCGCTGCGGCTTCTCGTCTCCTCCCCAGACCTCCTCTCCAGCGGTGATCTGCCCGCCGAGGAGCGGGCGCGGCGCGAGCGCATGCGCGAGGTGACCTCCGGCATCACAGCATTCAGCCTCGACGAGGCAGGCAGCGTTGCCGCCTTCGTCGTGTCCGGGGTTCCGTATGTGGTCGAGGTCGATTCCGGTGCCACTACTGAACTACCCGCCCCCGGGCCGGTGATCGACCCGCGGATGAGCCCCGATGGCACGCATGTCGCCTTCGTGAGCGGCAATGGCCTTTATGTGGTTAGCCTCGGCGCCGACACGGCGGTCGCGCTCTGCGAGCCGGCCCATGCGGACGAGGCTTGGGGGCTCGCCGACTTCATCGCTGCCGAGGAACTCGACCGTTTCCGCGGGCACTGGTGGCTCGCCGACGGGCTCCTCGTCGAGCATTACGACAATAGCGGCGTCGCGATCCGCTGGATTGGCGACCCGGCCCGTCCGGAGATCGAACCGGTCGCCCACCGGTACCCGGCTGCCGGGACAGCCAATGCGCAGGTGAGCCTGTGGTTCGTCACCCTTGACGGCACGCGAACGCGCCTTGATTGGGACGCGGAGCGGTTTCCGTATCTCGCATCGGTCCACGACGGTGTCGTCATGCTGCTGTCGCGTGATCAGCGGACGGCTCAGATCGGGCGAATCGATCCCGAGCGCGGCACCCTCGAGATTCTTGCCACCCGGACGGACGATGCGTGGGTCGATGTCGCGGGTGGGGTGCCCATCGTGGACTCGTCGGGCGTCCTCGTCGACATCATCAACGACGTCGCCACGGACACGTATCGACTCACCCGAGCGGGCGTTGCTGTGTCGCCCCCCGGTCTGCAGATCAGGGATCTCCTACGCGCCGACCTCGAATCTTGCATCGTCACCGCGTCGGTCGTGCCGGAGTCGCAGGGGGTCTATCGCCTTGACCTCGCGAGCGGCGAGGCCGTCGAACTCACGCCCCCCGGCTGCTGGGCCTCGGCGGTCGCCGGCGATGGTCTGCGCGTCGACATCGTGACGGACCCTTCCGAGCCCGGCACTACCTTCACGATCGTTGACGGAGAACGGCGCATCCCGGTCGAGTCCTTCGCCGAGCGACCACTCATCCGTGTCGCGCCGCACTACTCGACGGTGGCGAAACACGACTTCCGCACCTGCATCCTGTGGCCAGCCGGGCACCTGCCCGGCAGTGGGCCGCTGCCCGTCATCGTCTCGCCCTACGGCGGTCCGCATGCCCAACGGGTCGTCCGCTCCGCTGGGGCCTACGCGACCGATCAGTGGATCGCTGACCAGGGATTCGCAGTTGTTATCGCCGATGGTCGCGGCACGCCCGGTCGAGGCCCAGCATGGGATCGAGCCATTCTCGGCGATCTCGCGTCGCGGGTGCTCGAGGATCAGGTCGATGCGCTGCAGGCGCTCGCGGCAGATCAGCCTGACCTCGATCTGACTCGGGTCGGGATTCGCGGATGGTCCTTCGGTGGCTACCTCGCCGCGCTCGCCGTGCTCGATCGCCCCGACGTCTTCCATGCTGCTGTCGCCGGGGCGCCCGTCACCGACTGGGCGCTGTACGACACCGCTTACACCGAGCGGTACCTCGGCCACCCCGAGACGTCACCCGAGGCGTACACGCGCTCCTCACTCATCGAGCGGGCCGGCCAGCTCACCCGGCCGCTCCTGCTCATCCACGGTCTCGCCGACGACAATGTCCTCGCCGCGCATACGCTGAAGCTCTCAAGCGCGCTCCTCGCCGCGGGGCGCAGCCACTCGGTAGTGCCCCTCAGCGGGGTCACCCACATGACACCGCAGGAGGTCGTCGCAGAGAACCTGCTGCGGCTAGAGATCGACTTCTTCCGCAAAAACCTCCCCCCGTCCCCCCGGTCATTTCGACCAGAATCCGGCTGAACTGACCATCGAAGTGGTCATTTGACAGGCAAAGTGGTCATTTCAACCGGTGAACTGCGCGCTAGCGGGGGCCGGCCAGTGGTCGTCCAGCGCCGTCGATGTCATTCGAGCGGTGGAGTGCGGTAACTCACGCAGATCGTCGAAACCTCACGTGGACGCGGCGGGATGAGATGACCAAAAACATGCTCACATGACCACTTTTCCAGTCAGTTCAGCCGGATTCCGGTCGAAACGACGGGGGGGGGTGGGGTGAGTTTGCCGAGTTGGACGAGGTCGTATTCGTTGCCGAGTGCACCATTCGTCGTGACGTTCGTAAGGTTGGCCGGGCGATGCAGGAGGGTCTGCACGGTCGCGAGCGGAATATAGGAGCAAGTATCGAGGACGAGTCGGTCGATCATGCGCCCCACATTCTCCTGAATCCCCGGACTCGTCGACGTGATTTCCGAGGACCTCAAAAGAATGTCGACGCTCGGGATGCGTAACTGCGCCACATTGGTGCTCGGCCCCGGCCCGACGAGCGCCCCGCTCACCAGCGGATACCAAAACCCCCACGTGCCTGAGACAACCGGTGATCGCACCAGTAAGGCCAGATCAACCCGAGCCGCTTTCATGGCAGCCGGTGAGGCGGTGAGTACCGCGTAGTCGACGGGGTCGACCGGCATGCGCTCGACGGTGATTCCGACCCTCGCGAGCGATGCGCTGACCGAAGCAGCGATCGCGGCGTTCACTGCGGTGTGCGCGAATGCAAATCGGATACCCAACCCCGAGCCATATCCGCAACGCTCAAGGGAAGCCCGTGCTGCAGCGAGGTCTCCACTGCCGTCACCGACAGCGAACGGTTGATAGGACCAGTCGAATGAGGGGATGGTCGCCGGAGACAGTGACGTTGCCGGCGCCGCCGCAAACTCAACCGGCGTTACATCACCGGCGAGTGCAGAGACCACCCCCAGTCTGTCAACCGCCGAATAGACCGCGCGTCGACAATCGACGTCCAGCAAGGCTGCACTCGAATAGGCCGGGACCGCCAGCATCGCCGTGCGACCGGTTCCGGGGTTATCGGACGCGGATGCGAAGGACGGGTCGTCGAGCACCCGCTGGGCCAGCGACGAGTCCATCCGGCCCTGCACTGCGAGGTCGGCCCTCCCGGAACTGAGCGCGTCAGCGATCTCATCATCACTCGACACCACGGTGAACTCGACCCGATCGACCTTTGGCCGGCGCACCTCGTCGGTCTCTGCATCCCACTGCGTATTTCGCTCGAACACGGTCGTCGTCCCGCGCGAGGCGACACGAAACGGCCCAGAAGCATAGGGGCCATCACCGCTGCGCCGCGGCGCTGACACCGGCAGGGCGAGCAGTGCATCGAAGTCGGTTGCAGGCTCGCGAAGCGTCACCGACAGCGAGGTCGCGGACTCAGGTGTGATCTCCACGACGGCAACATCGCGCCGAGCCTCATCAAGCGCACGGATCCCCTCGGCCACCTCTTCGAGGGTGATCGGCTCGCCGTTCTCCCAACGCACCCCCGACCGCAGTTCGTAGGTCCACCGAGTGCGGTCCTCGTTTGGTCTTCCAGCGCCCGCTGCGAGGTCCGCGACCACGACAGCCCCCAGGCGTCCGGCATCCGGCCCATAGGTCATGAGCTGTCTAGTCACGAGCCGCTGCATGTTCACGCACCACGGGCTGATCGCCTGCTCCGGCAGCCAGTCACCGCAACCGCGGGTCGACACAAGGCGCAGAATTCCACCGTCAGGGCCCCCCGGGGTCACCACATGGTCGATCGCTCGGTTGAATCCCGGGGCGAGGGTTCCGGTGGGCTTCGGGTCGCCGCCCGACGAACACCCGCTCACGATGACGAGGCTTGCAATCGTCACGACGGTAAACCGAAGGCGCATGGACCTCAGTGTGCCGGATCGCCCCTGCGCTCCTGTCGCATCAAGTCCTGTCGCTCAATCGACTCCCGTCGCACGCGCAAGTCCACCGGCCTCGACAACGTCGGCGATGTTCTCACTCGGGGGCGGTCTGAACATCAGAAGGTCGGTGGTTCGACCCCGCTCTTCCCGATCCAGACGACGAACGCGTAGTCGCGGCCGCACATGGCTGGAGCTGGTGCGATCGTGACCTTCAACGTCCGCGACTTTCCCCGCCACCTGCTGCCCAAGGGCCTCGACATCTAGGAACCAGCTGCGTTTGCTGCCTATGCCCTGGACGTTGATCCAGTCTCAACCTCAAGAGCGGTTGAGACTATTGCCGGACGATCCGGGCGACGCGGGTCGTCGATGACACCGGAGGAGGTTCTCGAAAGGCTGGAGCGCTTGTACGAATTTCAAGACGCCACAGCACCGATCCGTGTCCTGCTCCTCTACCTTCCTGCCCTGAACCCACGTGGGCGAACTCCAGTTACGTCCAGATCCTTTGGTATTGTTAGATTTTTGACGATTCCAATGAGCTCGGGACCGCCTGAACGTCCAACATCGGGAAGTGGCAGGCGACCGTATGGCCCGGGAGGAGCTCCCGCAGTTCGGGAACCTCCTGCTTGCACCGGTCCTCAGCGCGAAAGCAGCGCGTATGAAACACGCAGCCGCTCGGTGGGTTAATCGGGCTCGGCAGGTCACCACTGAGCCTGATCTGCTCACGATTGGCCTGCGCACGCGGGTCGGGCAGCGGAACCGCGGAGAGCAGCGCGCGGGTGTAGGGGTGCAGCGGCTTGGAATAGAGGCTGTCACGAGGCGCAAGCTCGACGATGTGCCCGAGGTACATCACGGCTACTCGGTGCGAAATCTGCCGCACGACCGACAGGTCATGCGCCACGAAGAGGTAGGCCACCCCGAAGTCCTCCTGAAGATCCTTGAGCAGGTTCATGATCTGGGCTTGAATCGAAACATCGAGCGCCGAGACGGGCTCATCGCAGACGATGATCTTCGGCCGGAGGGCGACCGCTCGGGCGATACCGATCCGCTGGCGCTGGCCTCCGGAGAACTCGCTCGCATAGCGGTTGTAGTGCTCAGGGTTCAGTCCCACCCGCTCCATGAGCTCCTGCACCGCGGACCGTACCCCGCCGGGCGGTGATACCGACTGCACCTCGTACGGCGCTCCGATGATGGTGCCGACGGTGTGACGGGGATTGAGCGCGTTGTAGGGATCCTGGAAGATCATCTGGGCCTTGCGGCGCAGGGGAACGAGCTGCTTTGCTGACATGTTCGTGATGTCGGTTCCGTCGAGTTCAATCGTGCCACTTGTCGGGGCGATAAGCCGGAGCACTGTCCGCCCCGTCGTCGACTTGCCGCAGCCGCTCTCGCCCACGAGGCCGAGGGTCTCGCCGGGGGCAACCGACAGGCTCACGCCATCGACCGCCTTCACCTGGCCAATCGTCTTCGGAAAGACCCCGCGCGAGCGAACCGGGAAGTGGGTGCGAAGGTCGGTGACCCGCAGCACCGACTCGTCCATTGCTGGGGTGTCGGTCATGCTCCGCTCCCCGCGAGTGCGTCAAGGACGTCCGTGGCTATCGCCCGGCGCACGTCACGGTCAAGATGGCACCGCACGGCGTGCCCCCCTCCGATGTCAATGAGTTCGGGGCGAATCCCCTCGCACGCATGATCGGCGACGCGATCGCTATAGGCGCAACGCGGCTGGAAGACGCAGCCAGGCGGCAACGAAATGGGCGACGGCGGGTTCCCCGGGATCGGATCGAGTCGCTCGGTGCGCACCTGATCGAGGCGGGGCACGGACGCCAGCAGGCCCAGCGTGTAGGGCATCTGCGGACGATAGAAAATGTCATCGACCACGGCGGCTTCGACGATGCGCCCCCCGTACATCACCGCCACCTGATCTGCGATGTCTGCAACGATCCCGAGATCGTGCGTGATCATGATGACTGCGGTGTCGAACTCCTGCTGCAGGTCGGCGATCAGCTCAAGGATCTGCGCCTGGACAGTGACATCGAGCGCGGTCGTGGGCTCATCGGCGATAAGGAGCGCGGGCGAATTGATGAGGGCCATGGCAATCATCACTCGTTGCCGCATGCCACCGGAGAGTTGGTGCGGGTAACTGTCGATCCGGGTCCTCGGATCGGGGATCCCGACCCTGTTGAGCATCTCGAGGGCCAGCTCGCGGGCCGCCTGCTTGCTCACCTTCTGGTGGACAAGGACGGCCTCGGACAGCTGCGCCCCAATTCGGTAGAACGGGTGGAGACTCGACATCGGATCCTGGAAGATCATGGCCATTCGACTACCCCGCTCATGGCGTACCTCGTCGTCGTCCATGGCGACGAGGTTGCGACCATCGAGCCAGGCATGCCCGGTGACCGAGCTCAGTCGCCGGTCAAGGAGGCCCATAATCGCTTGAGCGGTGACGCTCTTGCCGGACCCGGATTCGCCGACGATCGCGAGGGTTTTGCCCCGTTCGACCGAGAACGAGACGCCATCGACCGCCTGCACGCTGCCATCCTCGGTCGGGAAGGTGACCGAGAGGTCCTGGACGACAAGAAAGGGTGACGTTGGATTCGTCATGTCAGCCTCACTCTGGGGTCGATCACGGCGTAGAGCAGATCGACGATGAGGTTGGCGAAGATGATGAAGGTTGCCGCGACGAGGGTGATGCCGACGATAAGTGGAAGATCTGCATCATTCACTGAGTTCACCGCGAGGCTGCCGATACCGGGAAGGCTGAAGATGCTTTCGGTGATGATGGCGCCGCCGAGTAGTCCAGCGAGATCGAGCCCTGCCGCTGTGACGATGGGAGTCAGCCCGGCACGAAGGGCATGCTTGCGAATGACGACGCGCTCGGGCAGCCCCTTGGCTCGCGCCGTTCGAATGTAGTCGTCGCCGAGGACCTCGAGCATCTGGTTGCGTGTGAGGCGCATATAGAACGCGGCGTACAGGGTCGCGAGGATGATCCACGGCAGGATCATCGTCTGGAGGAACTGCACGGGGTTCTCGAGGGGCGAAATGTAGGACGGGAACGGCAGCAACTGCCATCGGATGATGATGAAGAAGATGGCGACGAGGCCGATGAAGAACGACGGCAGCGAGTAGCCGACGAGCGCGAAGCCCATGACGCTGCGGTCCTGCCAGCGCCCCCGTCGCAGGGCGGAGTAGATGCCGAGCGAGATGCCCGCGGCAAGCCACAGGACGAATGCACCGAAGGCGAGCCAGATCGTTGCCGGCAGGCGGTCCTTGATGAGGACGAACACCTCTTCGCCGCGCTTGAAGGAGTAGCCAAGGCATGGCGCACTGCATTGGACTGGGTCAGGGGAATTGGCGGCGTAGGTGCGGCCGACGAAGATCCCCTTTACGAACTCCCAATACTGGGCAAGGACTGGCATGTCCAGACCGAGCCGATGACGGTTCGCCTCGATGATCGTAGGGGTGCAGGACTTGCCGCAGGTGAGCCTGGCCGGGTCAGCCGGGAGAAGGCTGAAGAGGATGAAGACAACGAGGGATAGGAGAACGAGGAGCAGGATCATGCTGAGGACGCGGCGAACGACGTAGGCACTCAACCTTCGGATCACTCCCCTTTCGTGCCTGTCAGCCGGTCTATCGATGATGCGAGCGTGCTGTGGGGCAGATGGCGAACCATCTGCCCCACAGCACTTGATGCTCTACTGGACGGCGTACATGTCCCCGTAGGGCCATGAGCCGTATGCCGGCCACAGGTAGACCGGTCCGATCTTCGTGCCCGTGATGCGCTGCTCGCGACCGAAACGAGTCGGGACCGCAGCCACGTCGGCCATGGCCTTCGTGTTGAGGTCCTGCCACATCTTGGCCTGCTTCGCACGATCCGCCTCAGTCTTCGCAGCATCCGACGCCGCGTTGTACTCGGCGTTGTCGTACTGCGAGAGGTTGAAGCCACCCTTGGGCGTGAACAACTCCGGGATGATCGTCGAGGCGTTGGACCAGTCAGGGCCCCAACCTGCGTTGATGATCTCGTTTGCCTTCTCAGGATCGAAGACGACGCCGTAGTACTGCCCCGGCTCGATCGGGTTCGCCTTGACCGTGATGCCGGCCTTGCCGAGCGACGCCACCACGATTGCCGCAGCCTTGTCGGCGGTCGGCGACTGCGGGTAGTCGAAGGTCAGCGACGGAGCTGGCTCGCCGGACTCGGCGATGAGCTTCTTCGCGTACTCCGGATCACCCGTGTCCGGGATCTTCTGCCCGAGGAGGGTGTCCCACATGCCGGTCGGCGCGTAGTCGACGCCCATGTTCGGCTTGATCACGCCATCGGCGTAGTCACCCGAGAAGTCACCGCCCGCGTTCTTGCGGAGCGCCTCGCGGTCGAGGGCTGCCGCGATTGCCTGACGGATCTTCAGGTTCGGCACCTTCTTGGTGTTGATCGCGAAGTAGCGAACATACGGATCCAGTTCGCTGATGGCACGGCCTGCGTACTCCGGCTGCGGCTCCGTCGGGCTCTTGTAGATGACGGCCAGCTGCTCCGGCTCAACGCCGTTCGCAAGTGCAGTCTGGTCGTTGCCGGAACTCGCGATCATGCGCTGGTCGATGACCTTGACGTCGAGGCCGTAATCGACCTGCCAGCTGTCCGGATAGGCCTTGCGGTAGGTGTCACTCGCCGGATCCCACTCGGGATTGCGAACCATAATCATCCTGCCGCCCTTGCCGTTCTGATTCGACTGAATCATGTAGGGGCCGGACGAGACGGGTGCATCGCCATACTTCTCGCCGGTGTCCGAAGCCTTGGGAACGGGCGCGAATGCGAGCAGGGTGGTGGTGTAGTTGAAGTCGGGGACGGGTCGGCTCAGGTTGAACGTGATCGTCTTATTGTCCGCCGAGCAGGTAACAGCCTTGTCGAATAGTTCCTGTCCGGTACCCACGTACGGGCCCTTGTAAGACGAGGAGCCGTCCTCATCGCTCGGGATATCAAGCATGGAGATCGCGTAGGTCGGACCACCCGTGATGACGTCGGTCGCGAAGGTGCGCGACACACCGTATGCCACATCGGCACAGGTGATCGGCGAGCCGTCCTGGAAGGTTGCGCCATCAACGATGGTGAAGGTCCAAGTCTTGCCCCCGTTTGTGGCGGTACCGGTGTCAGTTGCAAGATCGGGCACGATCGAGGTGCCCTCTGCTGCATCCGGCGAGAACTTATACGCGGTCAGGGTGCGATAGATCGTGCCATTGAAGAAGGCGAGATCCTCACCGGTGTAAATGCGCTGCGGGTCGATCTGGTCGAA
>CAMAWO010000025.1 GCA_945861925.1 Bifidobacterium breve
GTTTACCAGGTGGTGAAGGTCAACGAAGATGGCGTAAACCCGTCGAATAAATTTAGTCAACACTGTTGACATTTGCTCAGGGCGCTCTATTCTCGACCCATGTCACCAACGATCACCATCGCCCCGCACGAGGGCTCATCAGTCGCAACCGGCTCAACGGCGGGCCCAACAGGTCCGGTCGGCCGGCCTGACTCCGACTTGTCTCGCGACAACATGGTCGAGGTCATCGCAGACCTCGGCCCTGTGTTCGACGCGCGTGCGGTCGTGACCGATCTCAATGCCGAGTTCCCGTGGGGGAACTTCAACGACCTTCGTGAGCGGGGGTTTCTGGCCCTGTGTGTCCCGAAGGAGTATGGGGGGATGGGCGCTAGTTACGCCGACTACATGCGGGTCTCGGAGGAGATCGGACGCCACTGTGGATCGACTGGCCTGACCTTCAATATGCACAATGCCACGATGCTGTGGGCCGGTCAGGTCGCTGACCTGCTCGATATGAGTCGCGAGGAGCGCGAGACTCATGAGCGCCGGCGCGCGGAGATGTTCCGCGGTGTGGTTGAAGACGGCGAGATCCACTCGCAGCCCTTCAGCGAGGGGCTAAACCCCGGTGCGCTCGCGGGCATCATGACCCGCGCTGTCCCTGTCGAGGGCGGTTATCTGGTCACCGGCCGCAAGATCTTTGCATCGCTTTCGGGTGCTGCCGACCGGTACAACGTCACCTGTCAGGTCGAGGGCGAGGAGTTCCTGCGACTGCTATCCGTAGGTGCCATCTCCGACGGCGTCGAGATCGTCGACGACTGGGATCCCCTGGGCATGCGCGGCACTGTCTCTCGCACCCTCCTACTTAAGGACGCCTTCGTCCCGGCCGATGACGAGATCCTGCCGGGGGGCATGTACGACCAGGCGGCGAAGCGCTACCCATTCCTGTTCATGTCCCTCGCACCGTCCTACCTAGGCCTCACGAAGGGCATCTTGGACTTCACCCGCTCATACCTTCGTGGTGAGGTCGCCGGGGCAGCGAAGGGCACCGGGCGTCGTGACAACCCGATCAAGCAGTACGGGTGGGCCGAGATGAATATCAAGTACGAGCAGTCCCGCTCGATGCTCTACGGGGTGGTCGACTCGGCCACGCTTGACCCGACTGAGGACCAGATGGTCACGGCCTGGGCTGCCGTCTACACGGTGATGGAGCATGCTAACGCGGTTGCAGCGCTTGCTGTTCGGGTGTGCGGCGGCCAGTCGATGCTCAAGCACATGCCCCTCGAACGTATGTACCGGGATTCCAGGCTGGGTTCGACGATGCTCCCCTGGAGTGCCGAGGTGGCACTCGAACGGATCGGAAAGGCCTACCTCTACGACAACTGATCGGGGGGTCAATGTCGGCAAAGTGGTTGCACTACGCCCGATGTTGCCCAAGTATTCAGGAGTCGTTCGGTTCCGCACGATTATTGGACGCCCCTTGGAGGAGCAATGTCACAACGAGAACATCTCCCACAGTCAGATCAGGCGCTCGCCGAAGGCGACCCGGAGACGAAGGGGACCTCGCTAAAGAAGGGCACCCTTGGTCTGTTCGGGATCATCTTCTTCGTCGTAGCGGCTGCCGCCCCTGTCGCTGGTATGACTGGTGCCTTCCCTGTCGCCATCGGGATCGGCGACGGTGCGGGCGCTGCCGGCATGTATGTCGCTGTCGGCATCGTCCTCCTGCTCTTCTCAGTGGGCTACGCCACGATGAGCCACTACGTCACGAACACGGGCGCATTCTTCGCCTATGTCGGTCGTGGGCTGGGCATCGTCCCCGGCGTTGGCTCAGCCTTCGTCTCGACCCTCGCCTACCTGACCGTGCAGTGGGGGGTCATCGGCTTCCTTTCGGGACAGCTCGATTTCTACATGCAGGCGAAGTTCAGCATCGACATCGACTGGTGGATCTATGCCATCGTCCTGATCCTCATCGTCTGGGTGCTGTCGGCGCTGAGCGTCGATATCGGAGCCAAGGTCCTCGGCGTCTTCCTCACCGTCGAGGTCGTGGCGCTCCTCATCCTCGCGGTAGCGATCCTGGCGCAGGGTGGTGCCTCGGGTATCGACTTCGGAGCGTCCTTCAACCCGTCGAACATCTTTGCGGGCGGCCTCTCGGGCGGCGCTGGCATTGCCTTCGCCTTCGCACTTGCCTCCTTCATCGGCTTCGAGGCGACAGCGATCTACAGCGAGGAGTCGAAGGACCCGAAGCGCACTGTGCCGAGAGCGACCTACATGTCGGTTGTCTTCATCACGGTGCTCTTTGGCATCGTCGGTCTCGCACTCGTGAGCGGGCTCGGTGCTGAAGGAATCTCGGACAAGGTCTTCGAGGTGACGGCAATTGATGGCGTTCCACTCGCTGATCCGTCTGCGGTGCTCTTCAGCCTGTCGACGAGCTTTGTGGGCTCCTGGCTCACCGAGGTCTTCGCTGTCATCGTCCTGACATCGCTCTTCGCCGCGACCCTTGCCTTCCAGAACAGTGCCTCGCGCTACCTGTTCTCGATGGGCCGCGCTGGTGTGCTGCCGAAGGCCCTTGACAAGGTCAATGGGCGCCAGGCACCGATCGTCGCGACCTCGGTCGTGTCGGTGCTCGCCCTTGTTCTGGTGGGCATCTCGATCTTCTACGCCTTGGATCCGATCGTCGAAGTGTTCTACTGGTTCGGCGCGGTCTCGGTGATCGCCATCGTGCTCACGGAAATCCTCGTGAGCATCTCGGTGATCGTGTACTTCCGTCGCACGAAGGAGGACACCAGGGTCTGGAACACGCTTATCGCGCCGGTCCTGTCGATCATCGGGCTCGTCGTTGGCGAGTACATGCTCATGAGTAACTTCAACCTGTTCTCCGGAACCGGATCGACCCCCGATGGCGGGGCCTGGCAGATGAACACCACCGGGTGGATCCTCGTGCTCTCCACCTTCGCGGTGTTCGTGGTGGGCCTGCTCGTGGGTCTGATCCGCAAGGGCAGGGAGAACTACGACTCCGTGCGCAACTTCGTCAGCTAGCCACCTCGAGGGGGGCAGGCGGTCACAAGGCCGCCTGCCCCCCTCATGGGTTCGAGGAGTGAAATGAGTGAACCGACGACCCAGCGGCTGTCGCCCTCCGGGCATGTCGACACGTTCGCCCGCGAGAACCTGCCCCCCTTCGAGGATTGGCCCGTCCTCGTCGGCCTCGACTCCCTCGGCTATCCCGAGCGACTCAATGCATCAGTTGAACTTATCGACACCACGATGGCCGCACACGGCAGCGACCGACCCGCACTCATCGGTGTCGAGCAATCCTGGACCTACGGTGAACTCGCTGCGGTCGTGCAGCGCGCCGCGAATGTCCTCGTCGATGCCGGCGTCGTCCCCGGCAACCGGGTGCTCCTTCGCGGCCCCAATAATCCTTGGCTTGCCATCGCGTGGCTCGCGGTCGTCCGGGTCGGCGGCGTGGTCGTCACGACGATGCCGATGCTTCGCGCTGTTGAACTTGAAAAGATCAGCGACATCGCCCGGGTGCAGTTCGCACTCGTTGACCACCGGTACCTCGAGGAGTGGCAGGGGACCTGGTCATTCCACGGGGTGACGATTCCGTTCGGCGGGCCATCGGACGATGACCTCGTGGCGCGATGCCGGGTGGCATCTACAGTCAACGTGGCGGCGGATACCTCAGCGGACGATGTGTGTCTCCTCGCCTTTACCTCCGGCACGACCGGCAATCCGAAGGCCACGATGCACTTCCATCGCGATGTGCTGGCCATCGCCGACACCTTCAGCGCTCACATCGTCAAGCCCACCGCTGACGATGTGTTCGCTGGAAGCCCACCCATTGCCTTCACCTTCGGTCTTGGCGCGGTCGTCATCTTCCCGCTCCGAGTCGGTGCCTCGACTGTGCTGCTCGAAGCGGCGTCCCCGCCTGCACTTCTCGAGGCGATCCCTGAGTACGGCATTACCTGCCTGTTCACAGCGCCGACCGCGTACCGGGCCATGCTGCCGATGGTGCCGGTCGCCGATCTCTCGTCCCTGCGACGGTGCATCTCTGCCGGGGAGACGCTGCCGGCCGCTACCTGGCAGGCGTGGTTCGACGCGACCGGAATCAAACTGATTGACGGGATCGGTGCGACCGAACTCCTCCACATCTTCATCTCAGCGAGCGACGATGACATTCGACCGGGATCGACCGGCCGGCCAGTCCCCGGGTTCATCGCGGAGGTCGTCGACGAGCACCTCATGGCTCTCCCGGCGGGAACACCGGGCCTTCTCGCAGTGCGCGGGCCTGTTGGCTGCAGGTATCTTGCCGATGATCGGCAGCGCGTGTACGTCCGCGGTGGTTGGAATATCACCGGTGACGTCTACGAAATCGACGAGGCCGGGTACTTCCACTACCTCTCTCGCGCTGACGACATGATCGTCTCGAGCGGCTATAACATCGCTGCACCGGAGGTGGAGGGCGCGCTCCTCACCCACGTGGCGGTTGCCGAGACAGCCGTCGTCGGCATCCCAGATATTGATCGAGGGATGCTCGTGAAGGCGTTCGTCGTACTGCAGTCCGGGTTCACTGCGGATCCGTCATTGGCCCATGAACTACAGGATCACGTGAAGGCGACCATCGCGCCCTACAAGTACCCGAGGCAGATCGAATTCGTCGACGAACTGCCGAAGACGGCTACCGGCAAACTGCAACGCTTCCGGCTCAAGGAGATCACCAGCGACGGTGGCTGATCAATTGATCAGGTGATGAGCCGGGCGGGCAGGCTCGCCACGCCATTCACGAAATTCGAGCGAGTGCGGACGATGCTGCCGGCCGACTCGAATCGCACCCCGCGCCGCACGATCTCCTCGAGCAGGATCCGAATCTCGAGCCGGGCGAGCGGTGCACCGAGGCAGTTATGGGGGCCCTGTGCACCGAACGAGACCATCTTCGGCCGCACCGGCCGGGTGATGTCAAAGCTCAAGGGATTCTCGAAGACCGTCTCGTCAAAGTTGGCCGAGGCGTACCAGATGACGATCTTGTCGCCCTTGCTGATCTCGACCCCGGCGAGCGTGGTGTCCTTGGTCGCGGTGCGGCGCATATGAAGCACGGGTGTCGCGTACCGGATGATCTCCTCGACCGCCTGCTCGACGAGTCCGGGGCTGGAGTGCAGCAACTCGAGCTGATCGGGGTTCTCGATGAACGCGTTGATGCCATTGCTGATGGCGGTGCGGGTGGTCTCGTTGCCGGCGAAGACCAGTACCTGGAACATGTTTGCGTACTCGGTGTCGCTCAGGTGGTCGCCGTCGACCTCCGACTGGATGAGGGTGGTGACGAGGTCGTCGTGGGGATCGACGCGGCGCTCCTCGCCAAGCTTGCGGCCGTACTCGAAGAGACCGAAGGCAGCGGGGGAGTTGAACGGCAGGAGCTCAAGGGGGGTGGTGTTGCCGTAGGCATTCGGCGAGAGATTCTCACCGCCTGAGACGAGGTGGTCACTGAGTTCGACCATGTAGTCGGCGTCCTCCTTGGGAACGCCAAGGATATCGACAATGACCCGGATGGGGAGCGGGGCCGCGATGGCCTGGACGACGTCGACGTCACGGGCCGTGATGGCCTCGTCGAGCAGCTCGGCGGCGATAGCCCGGGTAGCCTCCTCGTAGTTGCGTACCTTGCGGCCGGTGAACGCCGGGATGCCGAGTTTGCGGAGGCGCACATGCTCGGGTGGGTCGGTGTCGATGATTGAGCGGCGGGCGTCCATGGCCTCCTGGGGGAGGTCCCAGAGATTCGTCATTCCGGTTGCGCTGGAGAAGGTATCGGGGTCGCGGGTGACGGTGACGAGGTCCTCGTAGCGGGTGACGGCCCAGTACGGACGGCCCTCATGCATTCGCAGTGCAACCGGCTCGGTTCGCCGCATTGCCGCAAATGTGGCGTGCGGGATGCCTTGCTCGTAGGTATCGGGATCCGTGATGTCGGCGGACACGTCAGCTCCCATTGCCGGGCACGATGACGAATCGACCCGAGACGTCGCCGGAATGGAGCCGATCATGGGCTCGCTGCGCGTCGGCGAGGCCGATGACCTCGATTGTTGAGTGCAGGGTGTGCTCCTGGGCGAGGGTGACGAGTTCGCCGAGCTGCGCCCTGGTGCCCCAGATCGAGGTCATGAATCGCGCCTCGTGGGGGACCTTGCCGAAGCCGAACGGGATGCTGCCGCCGTAGAGCCCCACAACGACGGCGATGCCCTGACGGGCCACATGCGTGGCAGCCGCCTCGAGGGTGGCGTCGGCGCCCACGAAATCGACGACGGCGGTGAAGAGTCCCTCCGCTTCACCTGGGGCGACCGCGAGATCGGCGCCGAGTTGTAACGCGAGGGCGCGCTTCTCGGCGGAGGAATCGACGACAACAACCTCAGCGTCCGAGCGGATCTTCAGGAACTGCAGTCCGTATTGCCCGAGGCCGCCTGCGCCCAGGACAAGGGCGCGGGGCTTGCTGGCCGAGGCGAGGTAGGTGAGGGTGTGATCGACCGCGCGATAGGCGGTGAGCCCCCCGCAGGCGAGGGGCGCGGCATGGGCCGGGTCGAGGTCGCCGAGTGGCACAAGGTAGTTGTCGTCGGGGATCGCCATGCGCTCGGCATAGCCGCCGTCCTTGAACAGGCCGGCCTCGGTCGCATTCGGGCAGATCATCTCCTGACCGGAGGAGCAGGCCCAGCAGTCGGGCTTGCGGCAGCCCCAGCAGGCGTAGACGAGAACCGGGCCGAGCGTGGGATGCAGGCCGGCGACCTCGTGCCCGAGGATCACCGGAAGCACCGTTGGGTAGTCACCATTGGCCGCATGGAGATCGGAGTGGCAGATCCCGCAGGCCAGCACGTCGATGACGGAGCCACCCGGCGCCGCGACCGGATCGGGGACCTCGAGTTCGTCGAGGGGGGAGCCGGGACTCGTGAGGACGACGGCACGCATGGGATCTCCTTCCGTTCGGGCAGCCAGATCCGCGAAAGCCTCGTCCTGAACCGCCATCGCAGACTACATTTATCAAGTATCTAAAGCCACGGTTTCTGGAGGATTCATGCGCGCCCAGGTCATGGACAGAGCGGAATGGGATCGGGTTGCGGCGCTCTGCCGTGATCATGACGTCCACACGGTTGAATGCGTGGTGCTCGACACGTGGGGCATCCCGAGGGGCAAGCGGATCCCGACCCGTCAGTTCCTACGCGCGGCGGGCTATGCGATCGCAAACGTCATCTACACGTGGGACCCGACCTGCTTCATCTTCGCGACACCCTGGGTGAACGAGGCCGATGGCTTCCCCGACATGCACGCCGTCCCAGACCTCGCGAGCTTCCGGATCGCCGGCTGGACAACCGGTGTGGCGATCGTCATGTGCGACACCGTGAACGTCTCGACCGGCGAGCCGATCGAGATGGACGCCCGCAACATGCTCAAGCGCCAAATCGCCCGGTTCGCGGCGATGGGGTTCGATGTCAATGCCGCGACCGAACTCGAATGTCACTTCTTCAACGAAGACTGGTCACCCCTCTACGACGACATCAACTGCTACTCCATCGCGCGGGGCGCCGAGATGGAGTCATTCATGCTCGACATCCGAGAGGCACTGCGCAAAACCGGAATCGAGGTCGAGGCCTGCAACGTCGAATATGGACCAGGCCAGACTGAGATCAACCTGCGTTACGGCCCCCTCATGGAGATGGCCGACGCAACCGTCTACTTCAAGTACATCGTTCGCACGGTCGCCAAGCGACACGGCATCAACACGACCTTCATGGCGAAGCCGTTCCTGCTGGAGGCGGGCAACGGCATGCACGTGCACCAATCACTGTCGCGCAATGGCGAGAACGTCTTCGCGGAACGTGATGAAGAGTCGGTCATCGGCAACAGCCTCATGCGCAAGTACCTCACCGGCCTCCTCGCTCACAATAAGGAACTTCAGCTCGTCATGACCCCGACCATCAGCGGCTACAAGCGAGTGCAGGACTACTCGTTCTCGCCGACCCAGGTCACCTGGGGCCTTGACCACCGGCTTGTCGGGGTGCGATCGATCATCGGGGCCGGCGCGGGCAATCGGCTCGAATCACGGTGGGCAGCCGCCGACGCGAATCCCTACCTGGTCCTCGCGGGCGTGCTCGGCGCGGGCATGGACGGCATCGAGCACGACTACCCACTCATGGAGCAGGTCATTGGTGACCCCCATGTCGATGACCGGTGGGAGCGTCTCCCCGTCGACATCGAGGGAGCGATCGCGAACTTCGATTCGGCATTTACCCGCGATGTGTACGGTGACATCTTTGCCGATAACTTCATCATCATGCAGACCCGCGAAGCCGAGGAGTTCCGGCAGCACGCCGATCAGTCGAGTCCGGACATCACCGATTGGGAGATCAAGCGCTACCGGGGGGTCATCTAGATGGGTGAACGCCGGTCAGTGCTCCTCATCAGCCATGAGCCCGAAGCAGCACCCGGCATGATCGGTGCGATGTTGCGCGAGCGCGGCGTCGACGTCCGCACCCACGTCGTCCTCGCCGATCCGGCGAACCCAAGTATCGACTTTCCGGAGCCGACCGAGTTCGATGCCGTCATCGCTTTCGGATCCTTCTCGAACGCATATGCGGAGCACTCGAGGCCCTGGGTCGCGGCGGAAATCGACTACATCACGAGGGTGATGGAGTTAAGCGTGCCGTATCTCGGCGTGTGCTTCGGTGGCCAATTGCTCTCGGAGGCGCTCGGCGGTTCGGTCGAGCGGGCCCCCGAAGGCCACGATGAGATTGGGATCGTCACGATCGGCGACGTCTCAGGCTTGCCGATCCCGACCGGCCCCTGGTTCACCTGGCACGAGGATCGGATTCTGCTACCCGAGGGGGTGGAGGTGCTCGCGAGCAATGACAATGCCGTCCAGCTCTTCCGCAAGGGCAATGCGGTCGGCACGCAGTTCCATCCGGAAGCTGATGTCGAGCTCGTCTCGCAGTGGTTGCAAATCGGTCCTGACCACGTCCCGGCGCGTACGAGTGCCGCAGCGTTGATCGCTGATCTCTCAGATCAGGCCGAGGTGCTGCGACGCAACTGCGAGCAGGTCATCGACTGGTTCTTCACCGACGTGGCCGGGGCGCCGGTGTGACGGCACCGCTCGGAGGCATCGTGGTGGTCTCCCTTGAACAGGCGATCTCGGCGCCCTTTGCGACTCGGCAGCTCGCTGATCTCGGCGCCACCGTCATCAAGATTGAGCGTCCCGGCGGCGACTTCGCCCGTCACTACGACGCTGATGTCAAGGGTGAGTCAGCGTTCTTCGTGTGGGCCAATAGGGGCAAGCAGTCGGTGGTCCTCGACATCAAAAACGATGGTGATTCCGAAACCTTCTTCGCTCTCATCGCTGGTGCTGACGTCTTCGTCCAGAACATTGCGCCCGATGCCGCCGAGCGGATGGGCATCGGCGCTGAGCAACTGCATGCGCGCTTCCCCGGCCTCATCGCCTGTGAGATCTCCGGCTACGGCGCCGGCGGCCCGCGCAGCGCGGACAAGGCCTATGACCTGGCCGTGCAAGCTGAGGCTGGGGCCTTCTCGGTAACCGGCGACGAGACCATGTCGAAGGTCGGGTTCTCGGTCGCTGACATCTCGGCGGGCATGTACGCGATGAGCGGGGTGCTCGCGGCACTCGTGCGCCGCGAGCGCACCGGTGAGGGAGCGGCGATCTCCGTGTCGATGCTCGATTCCCTCGTCGAATGGATGTCAGCGCCGCTCTACGCCGCGGTGCACGGCAAGGGCCAGGCGCCGCGGACGAGCCGGCGCCACCATGCGATTGCCCCGTACGGGACCTTCGCCCTCGCGAGCGGCAAGGTGATCCTCATTGCCATCCAGAATGACCGAGAGTGGCAGCGGATGGCCGAGATCGTCCTCGCGAACAGCGGCTTGGCAACCGATGAGCGATTCGCGACCAACGCGGCACGCATTGCACACGTCGAAGAAACCGAGGCCGTGGTCAGTGAGGGTTTGCGTTCAATCTCGGACGACGATGCGTTGGCTCGACTTGCCGAGGCGGGCATTGCCATAGCGCGAGTGAACGACCTCGCCGATGTCTGGCAGCACGAGCAATTGCGGGCCCGCGGGCGCTTTGTCGAGGTCGACACCTCTGGCGGCCCGCTCGAACTCCTTGCTGAGCCCTTCGGGATCAGCGAATGGTCGCCTGGTAGACGCCGCATCCCTGCACTCGGAGAGCACGACCCAGCAGTCGTCGAAGGGATTATCGGGCGGAGGAAATCAAGCGATGACATCTGACGCATCAAGATGCGCATCTTGATGCTAGGTTTGGTTCATGAGAACTACGGTGACGATTGATGACGCCCTCTACCGCAGGGCGAAGGCGTACGCAGCGATCGCGGGAATGAGTGTCGGTTCCGTCATAGAGCAGGCCTTGAGAGCCCAGTTGAGAGAGCATGCCGCACGGGGTGATGCTCCGCTGGACCTGCCGGCCTACGACTGCGGTCCCTTTATGCCGGGTATTGACCCGCTTGACACATCGGCCCTGCTCGACACGCTCGCGAGGCCGGACGATCGCGAGAGAGTTGACCAGCCTTCATGATGTCCGTTGACGTAAACGTCCTGCTGAACGCCGTCAACTCAAGTGCAGTGCACCACGTGCGGGCACGCGGTGCACTGCTCGAGATGATGTCGAACACTGAACCTGTTGTCGTGTTCCCTGCGGTGGCGATTGGATTCCTCCGGGTTGCGACGGACCGGCGAGTCCTGTCAACGCCGCTGCAGCCGCTCGAAGCCGCCTCGTTTGTCCACACGATGACCGCCCACCGACACATATCGATCGCGGATCCAGGACCCGAGGCGTGGACAATCTTCGATGACCTCCACGCTCAACATCGGCCGGTGGGGTCTGATGTGACGGACGTTCATCTGGCAGCGAGCGCAATCGCCCTCGACGCGACGTGGGTCTCGTTCGATCAAGGCTTTGCTCGGTTCACGGATCTAGACTGGCGATCCCCCTGACCTTAGCCTCATTTTAATTAGGCTAATCACGATTAGACTCTATCCATGCTGGTGCAACCGTCGAATTGGGCTGCGCGCGGGGGATTTCTCGGGCGCGAACGTGAGTTGGCACGCCTTGAGGCATGGTGGGACGAGCCCGACGCGCAGCCGATCAGCCTCTACGGTCGTAGGCGGGTTGGCAAGAGCTGGCTTGTTCGCAGGTTCGCTCATGGAAAGCCAGCAATCATCCTGGTCGCCGAGCGCACAACGGCCACTCTGCAGCGAGCGAAGTTGGCCGATGAACTCGAGCCCCTTCTCGGCATGCGCCCGGAAATCCGAGACATCGGAGAACTGTTCAAGATTCTCTACCGGCTTGGATCCACCGAGCGGATCCTGATTGTTGTCGACGAGTTTCCCTACCTGCTGGGGTCAAGCGGCGGCGAGGTTTCCGACAACCTCACGTCCATCCAGGCCACGCTCGAGCAGAACCGAGACGGTTCCATGGCCAAGTTGATCATCTGCGGATCGATCGTGAGGCAGATGGAACAACTCCAGTCCTTGAAGAGCCCTCTCCACGGGCGTTTTGACAGGTTTGTGCTGGAACCGATGGAGTTCTCGGATGCGCGACTGTTCACGCCCACCCTCGATGTCGTCGAGCAATTCACCCGCTACTCCATCTCCGGCGGAATGCCACGCTACCTCCGTGCATGTCAAAAGACGGACCTCGTCGAAGCTCTCGCGGCCGAAGTAGTTGACAGCAATTCACCGCTTTTCAACGAGGCCATGTCAGTTCTTCAATCCGAATTGCGGGAGCCGGGGGTCTACTTGGGCATTCTCGGGGCGTTGACGGCGAATCCTGCAGATGCCGCAGCGATTAGTGCCGCTACTGGGCTGGATTCCAAAACGCTCTCCCCCTACCTCGAGCGGCTCGCCAGCATGGGCTTGATACGTCGTCGGCTTCCGGTCGGCGCGGCCACGAATGCACGATCAGGCCAGTGGCAGTGCCGTGACGAATTCATGCGATTCTGGTTTCGCTTCGTGAGGCCCTATCAGGCGGACCTTGAGGCTGGTGCCGACGCGAGACATCATGTGAATCACCACATCGTGCCCCATCTGGCGGATCACACGGCCGGGCCATTTGAAGAGGCCTTGCGCAGGTGGATACGTCGTGAGTTTCCCTCGGCCGCCATTTGCGGTCCGTGGTGGGGCAATTCCCTGCATGCGGAACGGCGTGCCGGAACCCGGCAGACCGAGGAGATCGACGCAGTGGCCCTTCGGGGGAAGTCGGTTGTCGTTGTTGCTGAAGCCAAATGGACAAACGCGCCGATGGCGTTGAACGTGCTCGCCGACCTCGATGCCTACAAGCTTCCTGCCCTTCAGCAGGCTGGCCTCTCGATAGCCACTGATGTCCAAAAAATTTTGACCTCCCGCTCAGGCTTTTCAAGGGCGATCCAGCGCCAAGCGGCTGATGATTCGAACATCCGCCTGATTTCGGCGGCGGATCTCCTCGCGGACATCTAGCCCACACGTATTTGCACCGGCGGACCTAATACGACTTCGGCAGTCCCATGACGTGCTGGCCGAGGTAGGCGAGCACGAGGTTGTTGTTGATCGGGGCAGTTTGGTACAGCCGGGTCTCGCGGAATTTGCGCTCGATGTCGTATTCGACCGCGAAGCCGAAGCCGCCGTGGGCGTCCATCGAGGCATTCGCGGCAGCCCACGAAGCCTCGGAGGCCAAGAGTTTGGCCATGTTCGCCTCCTCCGCGCATTTCTCCTTCGCGTCGTACAAGCGCGCCGCCTCGAAGCGGACGAGGTCGGCGGCCCGTAGCGCTGCGTAGGCGCGGGCGAGGGGGAACTGCACTCCCTGGTTCGCGCCGATCGGCCCGCCGAATACTTCTCGGGTGTTCGCGTACTGCACCGCCCGCTCGAGCAGGAACCGGCCGTCGCCGAGGCACTCCGACGCTATGAGGATCCGCTCGGCATTCATGCCATCGAGGATGTAGCGAAAGCCCTTGCCAACTTCCCCGATGAGTGCTTCATCGGGGATCACCACATTGTCGAAGAACACCTCGGTGGTGTTGTGGTTGATCATCGTGGCGATGGGCTTGATCGTGATGCCATCGACCTTGCGCATATCGATGAGGAAGGTTGAGAGGCCGTCGGTCTTCTTCACGCAGTCGTCGTAGGGCGTGGTGCGGGCGAGGAGCAGCATGAGGTCGGAGTAGAGGGCGCGTGACGTCCAGATCTTCTGCCCGTTGACTAGCCAGCCGCCGTCAACCTTCTCTGCCTTCGTGCGGATTCGTGTCGTCTCCGATCCGGCGCCGGGTTCGGTGACCGCGAACGCCTGGAGTCGCAGGCTGCCGTCGGCGAGTTGGGGTAGGTATTGCTGCTTTTGGGGCTCGGAGCCGTGGCGCAGCAACGTTCCCATGATGTACATCTGCGCATGACAGGCGGAGGGGTTACCGCCAGAGGCCGCGACCTCCTCCAGGATGACCGACGCCTCCGTGAGGGTGGCGCCCCCGCCGCCGTACTCCTCGGGGATGAGGGCGCCGAGGTACCCGGCATCGGTGAGGGCCGCGACGAACTCCTCGGGATACCGGTCTGGCTCTAGGCCGCGCCAGTACTCGCCGGGGAACCGGTCGCAGACCTCGCGGACTGCTGCGCGGAGATCGTCATATTCGGAATTCGATGAAAGCCGCACATGCTGTTTGTATCATTTATCCAAGATTCGTGCTGACGAACCTGATGAAGAAGGGGTCCCTGTGACCGTCATCGATTGGCAGGCCCTCGCCACCCGCGTGACCCATCCGACCGGCCTGCTCATTGACGGCGCGTGGGTGGAGGGCACGGGCGGTCGCCACTCGGTCATCAGTCCCATCGACGGGGCAATGATCGCCGAGGTCTCCTTCGCCTCGGAATCCGACGTCGATCGAGCCGTCGCTTCGGCGCGACGTGCCTTCGATGACGGACGCTGGGCGCACAAATCTCCGCTCGAGCGCAAGGAGATCCTCGTCAGGTGGTCGGAGCTTTGCGCTGAGCATTCGGACGAACTTGCCGTGCTCCAGGCACTTGAGATGGGCAAACCGGCTCGCGAGGCTCAGTCGGTCGACAACCGGGCCGTGATCCGCACCTTGCGCTGGTTCGGCGAGGCCATCGACAAGGTCCTCGATGAGATCCCGAACACTGCGCGCAACTCACTCGCCCTGATCCAGCGTGAGCCCGCCGGAGTCGTCGCGGCGATCGTCCCTTGGAACTTCCCGCTCACGATGGCCGTCTGGAAGGTCGCACCTGCGCTAGCGGTCGGCTGCTCCGTCGTCCTCAAGCCCGCTGAGGCGTCCCCTCTATCAGCCTTGCTCTTTGCCGAACTGGCGCTGGAAGCAGGCATTCCTGATGGCGTCCTCAACGTCGTGAACGGGCACGGGCAGGTTGCCGGCCAGGCCCTCGGGCGCCATATGGATGTCGACGTCGTGACCTTCACCGGCTCGACCGCAGTCGGTGCCAAATTCATGGAGTACGCCGCGCAGTCGAATCTCAAGCGGGTCTGGCCTGAGCTCGGTGGGAAGTCGGCGAACGTGATCTTTCCCGATGCCGACATCGCCAAGGCTGCCAGCACGGCGGCAGGGTCGATCTTCTATAACGCGGGTCAGATGTGCACGGCGGGATCCCGGCTGCTCGTCCACGAGTCGATCCACGAGGAGGTCATGGAGCATGTGCTGAGGGTTGCTGCCGAGACTCAACCGGGCAATCCGTTGCTCGCCGACACACCGATGGGGACGGTCGTGAGTGCAGCCCACCTCGCGAGGATCCACGCCATGGTCGAGCGGGCTCGTGGGGAGAGCGGCGACCTACTTACCGGGGGAGAGGCTGTGCTCCAAGGGACAGGTGGGAGCTACTACCCCCCGACGGTATTTGATCAGGTCGACCCGGCGTCATCCCTTGCGCAGGAGGAGGTCTTCGGCCCGGTGCTCGCCGTGACGACCTTTGCTGACGAGGCGGAGGCGGTTCGACTGGCGAACGGCACCCAGTACGGCCTCGCCTCCGCAGTCTGGACCCACGACCTCGACCGGGCCGTGCGAGTGAGTCGCGATCTTCGGGTGGGCGTTGTGTGGGTCAACTGCTACGAGGAGGGCGACCTCACCGTGCCGTTCGGCGGGGTCAAGCAGTCGGGGTTCGGCCGCGACAAGAGCCTGCATGCACTCGACAAGTTCACCGACATCAAGACGACCTGGATAGAGCTCGCGTGAGCCCAAACCGGCGAGGCAATCTCGCCGACGAGGTCGCCGATCACATCCGCGATGCCATCCTCACCGGGCGCCTTCGTCCGGGTACGCGCATCGACCAGGACGCCATTGCCAAGGACATGGGCGTGAGCAGGTTGCCGGTGCGCGAGGCGCTCATCGCCCTCGACCAGGAGGGCCTCATCCGCACCCTCCCGCGCCGAGGCGCGTACGTGGAACGGGTGCAGCGCGAGGACATCGCCGACCACTATCAGCTCTTCGGGACGGTGGCTGGCCTCGCAGCGGCACGGGCTGTTGCGCGCCTCGACGACGAGGGCCTCGCCCGACTCGAGGCCGTCCAGAACGAGATGAGTCATTCGGACAATCCGCACGAGCAGGAGCGACTCAACTTCGAGTTCCATCGCATCATCAATACGGCCTGCGGGAGCCGGCGGATCTCAAGCCTGCTGAAGATGCTCACCAGGTCGCTGCCGATGCACTATTTCGAGTTCGTCCCGGAATGGCCCGAGCAGGCACTGCACCAGCACGCCGACATCATCGAGGCCTTTCGCCGGCGCGATCCGGCGGGGGCGCAGCGGGCAATGGAGCAGCACCTATTTGCAAGTGCACGTCACGCTGTGGCAGCACTTGAAAGGCTCGACTTCTTCCAGGACGCGCCCCAGAATCCATAGGAAGTACTGATGTTCCTATCCCTCATTATCCCCAAGGGTTTCACTTGACCGAAACGGCGCTCGCTCGACGCACCACGCATGCCCGGAAACAACATGCGCGGCCACTACCCCGGTGAAGGTGACCTCGCATCTCACCCGGAAGATCGCTTACGTAAACGATCTCGTACCTGAGTCAGTGAGTACCGCTGCCGGCTCACCATGTCGGGTGACGACGACGCGGTCAGGTGCCGTTACAACTTCCTCGCCATGCACATAAGTATGTACATTACGAGCCCACTCCGGGATAGGGGAAATCGCCTGGTGTCCACGGTTCTGGGTCCGGCTCGATACGTGAAGCCCCGGGATATTCGACGTAGTTTCGATACTGATGCTGAGAGCGCGAAGATGGGTAGGTCCTGAAACCCGTGGCGGTCGCGGCGCCTGCAGATAATGCTGCTGATTTGCACCTTTGACGCATCCCGGTGCTATGGTTCTAGGACACCCCCAGATGCTTCGGCTACTGGGTGCGAAGCCCCGGATCCGTCCGGGGCTTCTGCTTTGTCACCACTCTGTGGGCTTGTGCATCGTCCCATTGGCGTCCTTCAGGGAGTTTGGCAGTTGTGAGGCCGCCAGTACCCCTGAACGCAGTTCGCGGATGATTTGCGGACCAGTTGCCAGCAAAGCATTGGAGGGCCGCCCGGACGGCGCCACCAATCCCACCGTGCGCCCGAACTCCTGGATCATTACCCTCATTGGCTCGGTCAGATCTGAGTCATTTGATACAACGATGTAGGCGTCTGCTGATTGGCGAAACCCGTCGAGGAGAAGGTAGGTAGCGAGGTTGACGTCCGACCCCTTCTCCTCGGTCTTCCGCACTCGAACCATCACCGGCTTGCCCGTTGCGTCGTACTGCAACGGATGAACGGGCATGTCCCGGCGGTCATTGCGGAAGTAGCCCAAGTGGATGTCGATGAGAGGGTTCGCCCTCAATGCGCGCAGGTAGACCTGTTGCCGCTGAGGAGCTCTTGGATCGTGAGGCTGGTGCTTGATGTGCGCCGTGAAATACCGCACCCTGGTGATCTCATGCTCGGGGAGAAGAAGTCCAGCCATTGTCTCGAGGTCGAGCCACTTGTGCGGGCTGTCCACAAGGGCACGACGGTAGAGATTAAAGCCGTCCACATACACGTGTGCCGTCGGCCTACTCACGCGGCTCAGGCTATTGGCTTGGTCCGACTCCGATGGGCTAGTCGGGCGACCCTTAGGAGCAGGAGCGCTTCAACTTCGAGTTCGTCCCGGAATGGCCCGAGCAGGCACTAGACCAATTTGCGGGTGCACGTCACGCTGTGGCGGCACTTGAGCGGAACGACTTCTTCGATGATGCGCCCCCGAATCCCGACGAGTCCCTCGTGGGAGCACTACTCATCGGGATTCGGGGTGCATCTGACTCAGGTGAGATCGGTGCGGTCCGTCACATCCCTTGGCCGCGGTAGGCCCGGGATCGGTGTCGAATGCGAATTACGTCGACGGTAATCACCAATTCGTCGATCCGGTAGATGATGCGGCATTCGCCGCGACGTGCTGAGTGAAGGCCGGCAAGTTGATTGCGCAGGGCCTTTCCCACTCGCGTGGGATCCTCGGCAAGCGGGCCATCGCAGAAGGCAATGACGGCCCACGCGATTGCCGCGGGAAGAGCTTCCAGATCACGGAGTGCACCACCGGTGAACGAGACCTCATATTTCATGCGGGAGATCGTTTAGCGAGCCGATCACGTACCTGCGTCATCGAGTATCGCTTCGTCGACTTTAATGATCGGTGGATTGCCGTGACCAAGTCGACATCCGCAAGGATTTCCAGAGTTTCCTCGAGGGCTTCGAGGTCATCGATAGCGATGAGTACCGCTGCCGGCTCACCATGTCGGGTGACGACGACGCGTTCATGTGTCGTTGCAACCTCCTCGACGATGCCAGATAGGTCCTGCCGGAAGAGTGCCAGTGCAATGGTCTTCGCCATGCACATAAGCATGTACATAACTTATGAGGGGGTCAATCCTGGTGGGACGCCCTGCGCCCCTAGCGGGATCGCTCGGCGAGTAGCACCCCTGTGAGCACCACAGCCGCACCGGCGATCTGGACGGCGGTGAGCGACTCGCCGAGGGCAAACCAGGCGATGAAGATGGCGAGGAGCGGCTCGGTCATCCCGACAACCGATGCCTGAGAGGCGCGGATGTGGTGGAGCGCCGCGACGACGAGCCAGAATGGGACCACAGTGCCGAGCACGACCATGGAGGTACACAGCATCCACAGCGGTATCGGCGCGCCCTGGCTCCCTAGCGGGTACCCCGATCCCCCGAGGGCACTCCAGGGGAAGGACCACCAGGGCTGGAAGATGGCCCAGAACAGGCTCGCGGCACCAAACCCCCACATGGTGAGCGAGATCGCATCACGCGGCTCGGGCTGATGGACCTGCCGATCGCCCAGAACGTAAAAGGTGGCGAGGGCTGCAGCGGCGCCGAACCCCGCGATCACCCCGAGGGCATTGAGGTTGAAGCCTTGCCAGACCTGCGCGACCATCGCGAGGCCGACGAGGGCAAGCACGAGGGCGGCCCAGACCAGCTTGCGGGTTGGCTGGCGCATGCCGAACCGGAACCACAGGGCAACCATGATCGGTGCGGTGAACTCGATGAGGAGCGCGACCCCGACAGGAAGGCGCTCGATTGCTACGAAGTAGAGCCACTGGGTCATGGCAACGCCGAGGATGCCGTAGGCGAGGAGGATCGGGATCTCGGCTCGTCGAATGCGAAGGGCTGCAGGTCTGCTCACCGCGACGAAGGCGATGAGGATGAGGAAGGCGGCAGTGACTCGTAGTTGAGACAGTCGGGCAGAGTCGATTCCGCTCGTGAGGATCGCCTTTGACACCGTCCCATTCAGCGCGAAACAGGTTGCCGCGAGGAGGTAGAGCAGGTAGCCCTTCGCGGGACTCGCCCTGCGGTTGAGTGAGATGCCGGGAAGGGGCTCGGCGAGGTCGCTCACTGGTCGAGCGCGGTGCGGTAGACGTCCATCGTCTGCTCGGCTATTGCGCCCCAGCCAAATTGGGCGACTGCCCGCTCGCGCCCGGTGCGGCCCATCTGCTCTGCGCGGGCTGGGTCGCTGGCTATCGAATTCACTGCTGCGGCGAGGTCGTTCTCGAACCCCGAAGGGTCGGAGGCGTCGTAGTGGACGAGTACACCGGTTATTCCGTCGGCGACAACCTCGGGAATGCCGCCGACGTCACTTGCGACGACGGCGGTCTCGCATGCCATGGCCTCGAGGTTCACAATGCCGAGCGGCTCGTAGACGGACGGGCAGAGGAACGCGACCGCATGGCTGAACAACTGGATCAATGTCGGCCTCGGTACCTGCTGTTCGATCCAGACAACACTGTCATGTCCGCGGACTGCACGCAGGGCCTGCACTGCAGACGCGGTCTCGGCCTCGATCTCGGGGGTATCTGGCGCCGAGGCGCACATGACGAGCACAAGATCGTCATTGAACTGCTGCGCTGCGCGAAGGAGATTGACCAGGCCCTTTTGCCGGGTGATGCGCCCGACAAAGAGCACGTATTGCCGATCTGGGTCGATGCCGTGCTCGACGAGGGCCGTGGTGTCCGGATCATTGCGATAGACGGTGGTGTCGATGCCGTTATGCACCACGTGAACGCGGCTCGGATCGACGGCTGGGTACGAGCGCAGGACGTCGTCGCGCATGCCGTGGCTCACCGCGATGACGGCGCTGGCGTCGCTGTAGGCGGTGCGCTCAACCCATGACGAGACGCGGTAACCACCGCCGAGTTGCTCCTCCTTCCACGGGCGCATCGGCTCAAGGGAGTGCGCGGTGATGACGTGCGGCACACCGTGGAGGAGCGAGCCAACGTGACCGGCGAAGTTGGCGTACCAGGTGTGAGAGTGCAAGAGATCGAGATCCGCGGTTGCCGTGACCATCCCAAGATCGACGCCGAGGGTCTGGATGGCACTGTTGGCGTCGTGCAACTCGACCGGGACCGCGTGCGCCGTGGCGTCGGTGCGAGGCTCCCCAAAGCAGTGGACCTCGACGGGTGTCAACCGCCGCAGTTCGAGGGCGAGTTGCTCGACGTGTACACCAGCGCCCCCGTAGATATCCGGTGGCCATTCGCGGGTGAGGAGTCCGATGCGCATTGGACGAGCATAGGCAATACGAGCCGATGAATGCTCCGGCGTCGAGAGGGGTTTCGGGTCTAAGGTTTCAATGTGACGACAGATCCGCATGTGTTGGCGATGGTCCTAGCTGGCGGTGAGGGCAAGCGACTCATGCCCCTCACTGCTGATCGCGCCAAGCCGGCGGTGCCCTTTGGAGGCTCGTATCGCCTCATTGACTTTGTCCTGTCAAACCTCATCAATGCGGGGTTGCGCCGGGTGTGCGTCCTCACCCAGTACAAGTCGCACTCCCTCGACAGGCACGTGACCCAGACCTGGCGAATGCCGATCCTCCTCGGCGACTACGTCACACCCGTGCCGGCGCAGCAGCGTCTCGGCCCCCGCTGGTACACCGGAAGCGCCGATGCCATCTTCCAGAGCCTGAACCTCGTCTATGACGAGGATCCTGAGGTTGTTATCGTCTTCGGCGCCGACCATGTGTACCGGATGGATCCGATGCAGATGATCCGGGCACACCTTGATTCAGGAGCAGGGGTCACGGTCGCCGGGATCCGAATGCCCAAGGCGATGGCGAGTGATGTCGGCGTGATCCAGACCGCCCCCGACGGGCTTCGCATCACGAACTTCCTTGAGAAGCCGGCCGATCCGCCGACCATCCCGGGCGACGACGAGCACTGCTTCGTCTCGATGGGGAACTACGTCTTCACAAAGGATGTTCTCCTCGAAGCGCTCAAGGCCGACGCAGCGGATCCTGCGTCGATCCACGATATGGGCACGAACATCATCCCCATGCTCACTGCTTCGGGCGCCGCGAATGTCTATGACTTTGCGGAGAACGTCGTGGTTGGGGCCACCGAGCGCGACAAGGGGTACTGGCGCGATGTCGGAACCCTCGATAGTTACCACGATTCGCACATGGACCTCGTCTCCGTCCACCCGATCTTCAATCTCTACAACCGGCGCTGGCCGATCCTCACCCACCTGCCACCATTGCCGCCTGCCAAGTTCATCCAGGGCGGCAATGCGCACGAGTCGATGGTTGGGGCTGGAACAATCATCTCCGGCGCACATGTTCGGACCTCAGTAATCGCCTCGAGTGTTGCCATAGATGCGGGGGCCTATGTGGAGGGCAGCGTGCTCATGCCGGGGGTCCGTATCGGCAAGAACGCGGTCGTTCGCCGGGCGATTCTCGACAAGAACGTCGTGGTGCCCGATGGTGCGCAGATCGGAGTTGACCTCGAGCGCGATCGGGGCCTCTACACGGTGAGCGATGGCGGCGTGGTCGTGCTTGGGAAGGGCGTCCGGGCCGAGCTGTAGTGATGCCGTGTGACAATTCACTATGCGCTCCTCACTGCGATCAGCAGCCATGAGATCGGGCATCCTTGCCCTGTGTTTTGCCGTTCCGGCGGCAGGTCAGGCGCTGCCCGCGTTGGCCGAGTCGCCAGACCTTGCTCCCCGAATCATCGGCGGCGTGCCGAGCGGCGCTACCGAGAACCCATGGCAGGTTCTCCTCCTCATCAACGATCGATCACTCTGCGGTGGATCACTCATTTCGAGAACCTGGATCATCACCGCCGCGCACTGCATGAAGGACGCCAGTGCCGCGGGAGTGAAGGCGTGGGCGGGTATCAGCGCGCTGAGCGAGCGAACGGAGCAGAACCGGTTGCCGGCCTCGCGCGTCATCGTCCACCCGCAGTACGACGCGGCCACGCTCGCCAATGACGTGGCACTCATCGAGCTCTCGTCGCCTTGGGTGCCGAGCGCTAGCCAGCGCGTGATAGCCCTCCCGGTCGCTCAGGACCCGGCAACTTGGCCAGCGGCCGGGACCGCCGCAACAGTGAGTGGATGGGGCTACCTCGGTAGCAAGGGCCCATCGTCGACCGTGCTAAACCGGGCACCCGTCCATGTGCTCTCCGCTCCTGATGGAGCGTGCGGTTCGTACGGCCCCAGCTACCGGCCCGGAAATCACCTGTGCGCGGGCGAAAATGCCGGGGGGTTCGATACCTGTCAGGGAGACAGTGGTGGGCCCCTCGTGATCGATGTCGGTGGTGTCCCGGTGCTCGCGGGCGTGACGAGCGCGGGCAACCAGTGCGCTCTCGCCAACTACCCAGGCCTCTACACGCGGGTCACGTCGCACCTCCCGTGGATTCGCGACACGACCGGCATTCCGCTCACTCCCCCTGCGACCCCTGAGGCAGTCGCGGCCGCGGCCATTGCTGGAGGCAGGGCCGTCGTGGCCTGGACCGCGCCCGCCGCGGCATCCTTTGTCGTCTCGGCGGACTCCGGTGGCTTTACCTGTGCGACGACCGACCTCACCTGCGTCGTGAGCGGACTCATGCCGGGAACGACGTACACCTTCACCGTTCAGGCCGCGAACTCCGCCGGTTCGAGTGCGGTCTCGACCCCCACCACACCTGTCATCGCAGTCGACGGAACCACCTCGGTTGGCAGGACAGTGAAGGAATCGACGGTTTTCCGTTGGGCTGGCGTCCCATTACGCGCGATCAGCACCATGCGGTCGCTTACCCCGCTACGCTGCCGAGTAATTCGTGGGGGCCTTGCAATCACCAAGGCGGGGATCTGCAGGGCATCAGTCAAGACCGGAGGAGAGAGCGCGGTAGCGGTCATCGCTGCGAAATCGTGAATCTGAATCTCCTGTCATGATGATCGCGTAGTGTTTTTCAAGGTTTGCGAGATATCGAGAAGGGTCTTGCCATGAGGCACACCACGCGAGGTTTTCGACTGTTCATCACCGGTGTTATCGGGGCAGCCCTGTCGCTGGGATTCATGCCGCTGGACGCGGCCATGGCGAGTGTCGGGCAGCAGGCGCCGCAGGTCGTTGGCGGCGGTCCGATCAGCGCGTCCAAGGTCCCGTGGCAGGTGCTCCTCCTCATCGGCAAGAACACGCTCTGCTCCGGATCGCTCATCTCCGCGACCACAGTGGTTTCCGCGGCGCATTGCTTCGAGGGAGTCTCACCTGGTTCAGTTCAGGCTTGGACCGGGGTCACGAACCTCCAGGACCGCGCCAAAGGCTCGAAGCTCGCAATCTCAAGCGTCATAAACCATCCCAGTTACGACCCGGTGACAAGCGCCAATGACATCGCGATCATCCAACTCTCAGCTCCGGCTGATATAGCAGGAGCAGCACGGTTGATCGCGCTACCGCTGGCACAGGACCCGCTAACTTGGCCGCCGACGGGGACCGCCGCAGCCGTCAGTGGCTGGGGTGCGGTGAAAGAGGGCGGTACACCATCTGATGTGCTGCAGGGGGCACAGCTACAGGTGCTCGGCTCGCCGGTCGATACCTGTGGTCAGTACGGGTCGACCTTCTCCCCTGCGAACAGCATCTGCGCCGGCGTCCCCGGAGGCGGCATCGACACCTGCCAGGGCGATAGTGGTGGCCCGCTCGTCATCGTGGTGAATGGCCTGCCGGTCCTTGCAGGCCTGACGAGCAATGGCGGCGAGTGTGGGTCGGCGCAGACCCCCGGGGTGTACACGCGCCTGACCACCTACCTGTCGTGGCTTCGGTCAATGACTGAACTACCGGTGGCAGCCCCGGGTACGCCGACAGGGATCGCCGTGTCATCGGCGGCGGGCAAAACGGTCGTGTCGTGGATCCCCCCCTCTCAGGTAGGCGGTGCCTCTACGGTGTGGACCGTCACTGCGACTCCGGGTGGTCAGACCTGCCTGACCTCTGGAACGCAGTGCGCGGTCGCTGGCCTCAAGCTCGGTTCGGAGGCATCCTTTACCGTGCAGGGGTCCAATGCCCTAGGGACCGGGGCGGCGTCAGCAGCGACTGCACCCGCGGTTGTCGTGAGCGGGGTGGCTGCCCCGGGCGCCCGTGTCGCGGCAACGACGATAGCCAAGTGGTCCGGGCTCAAGGGCTCGGGACCGGTGAAGGCGGGGGCCGGATCGGGTGGACCGTGCAAGATGTCGGGTAGTTCGGTCTTGATGATCAAAGCCGGGCTCTGCACGGTCACGGTGAGCCGAGGTAAGTCCAAGGCCCAGGCCGTAGTTCTCGTTAAATAAGCGTTGGCATTATTCAATAGGCGCGGTGATGGCGGCGGCGATCCCGAAGTCGGTGAGCCTCGTCACGGTTGAGGCAGCGATATCGGTAGCTCCGACGAGGGTTCGCATGACCTGAACGATCAAGCCGCTGCTATCGATCCAGACTGTTGCCGCGATTCGCGCTGACGGGCTGGCGGTTGCAAGTTGCAGGGCCCGAGAATTGAGGCCGAGTCCGTCGCCGTTGCCGGCGAGGTTCAAGAACCCTGAGTACCTGGTCGACTCGACCCCGTCAAGGATCTCAACCCCGTCAAGACGAACGTCCATGACGTCACTGAGGCCACGCAGGGGCCGACCCGCGGCGGCAGTGGGCGTCCACTCTTCGGCGGGCACTGTCACCCAGGCGCCCGATGGAGGCTCGAGTTGAACGAAGAGGTTGTCAGCCAAGAGGATTTCATGGGTTTGCCCGACCACCGAATTCCAGGTGAGGTCAGCATCCCCAGCGTTGAGCACGGTGAGGCCCACACCTTGGATTTCATCGTCGAATCCCTCGACTGTGCTCATCACCGTGATCGCCAAACGGGCAGTGCCGCGAGCCGTGGTTGCGCTCACTGCAGAGGTGAGAACCGTGGCCGAGGGCGAGGTCGAAAGGCTCGGCGAGGGCGACGGTAACGCCGAGAGTGACGGTGGGGGTGTCGTTACGAGCGGGGCGGTCGTTGACGGTTCAGCGGCCGGAGCGGGTGCGCAGGCTGCAAGGGCTGTTGAGGCGAAGCATGCGGTCGCTAGGCCCCGGAATATCAGATGTCTGTTCATTTACCCGCTCCGCTTCGATGTGAAATCTCTATGACAGGCACCGTAACCGGCGATGTGCTTATTCGTCGGCGGCGACGTGCCGTTCGATGGCGACGAGTCTCGGCGCCGACCCTTCGATAAGCGAGCGGTGCAGGACGATGAAGCCCCCCGGTGGCAACTTCGGGTCCCATCGGGCTGCCCTGTCCTCGGCGTCGCTGGCTGGATTCTCACTCGTCATCTCAGTGGTTCCGAGGACCTCGGCTGCGACATCAAGCAGTGTCGGAAGCAGTGGCCGATGTGAGCACAGGACAAGGGGCGCGGGGTCGAGGATCATCTTGCGCATCCGTCGGGCTGTTCGTTCTGGTCGCTCCTCGAACCCCTCCTCGCTCATGGCAGGCTCGTGCTGGACCCCGGTTTCAAGGTACTTGGCGAACTTCCGGACGCTGTGTTGGCACCGCACGGCAGTGGAGGAATGAACATCGGTGATGCCGAAGGCGTCGAGGAGGGGAATGAGAGCCTTCGCCTGGCTTCGGCCCTTCCCGGAAAGCGGACGCTCAGCATCGTCCTTTCCGCGGTAATCCGACCGTTTGGCTGCCACCGTATGCCGGAGCAGGATGAGTGGACTGGTCTGTGGCAGGGCCGCGGCCCGTGCGACAAGGCTGGCCTCGGATGCGTGGGTGAGCGTGCCGGTGGCGGAGTCGGCGGGAATCCAGTGAACAGTGTCGATCTTTGCTCCCGGAGTGAAGCCCTCGTCGCTACTTACGTGAGCAGCCCAGAAATCCACCCTTTTCGGGACCCCCTCCACGTCATAGTGCAGTGATGGAAGCCGGGGTCCTAGGACCGCTTGGAATCCCGTCTCCTCGTCGCATTCGCGAATTGCCGCGTGGATTGCCTGTTCGCCCGGCAGGAGTTTTCCCTTGGGCAGCGACCAGTCGTAGTACTTGGGACGGTGGACGACTAGGACCTCGGGGAATGGTCCGGTGTGTCGAAGGAGGACGACTCCCGCTGCACGAATGCGGTTATCGCCCGGCATGGCGGACCAATCCGGATCGCCCGGCCTCCCAGGCGACCGTGGACCAATTTGCGAAGACCGCGCTGCGTGCTTGGAGTTCCCGCTCGGCCTCGTAGGCATGGAGCCGTCCAAGCGCGAACACGCGACGAGACTCGATCCCTGGCCCGTCCGAAAGCTCTCGAATCATTTCCTGAGCGACCACCGCATCATGATGCTCCCCGAGTACCTCTGTGAGGTCTGCCAGCATGTCCGCAAAACGCCCCGCCTGCTTGCCGAAGGTTGGGGCCACCGCCTCGACGGCATATCGAGCCTGCTTTGCCTTGATCCTTGCTCGATGCCAGGGCTCGCTTGCGCCGTAGAGCGTGAGTCGGGTGACCGAGGCCTCGAGGGCTCGCCAAGCCCGGTCAATGAGCGGAGGCAGGGCCAGTACGCACGACACGCTGGCCCGATACCCGACCACTGGCGCGCTCGCTGCTGCAACGAGATCGTCGAGCAACCATTCATGACGATCACTGCGTAGTGCTCCGAGGGCACCCGATCTTGATGAGGCGAGTCGCTGTTTCAGA
>CAMAWO010000026.1 GCA_945861925.1 Bifidobacterium breve
ATACCCGCGGGATACAGGGGCTAGGCAGGCGCCTGTATCGTTCACCTAGCGCCGGAAGGCGTGAGCGCGAGTGGCGGAATAGGCAGACGCGCACGGTTCAGGTCCGTGTACTCGAAAGGGTGTGGGGGTTCAACTCCCCCCTCGCGCACCACCAGTTTTCTGTGTGACGCTTTCCCTGGTCAGAGCGGGAATGTCTTGATGAGCGTCTTGACTAGCTCGGATTGCGCGATCGCTATCGTGCATTGCCAACGCGAGCTGGCTGACCAGGATCGCCGGTGCCTGAACCATCGCTGGGCCGTACCAGGTGAGCGAACGCCCATCGACGAGCGCGCAGGGAGTGGGGTCGAACGACTCCGGGCCGTCGTGTGCGTTGAACGCGTAGGGCTCGTCGGGCAGGACGACGAGGTCGTATGGGGGCAAGTCCTCGAGCCTCATGCGGGGGTACCGCTCAGGGGAGTGGGCCAGAACATTGTCGACACCGAGGCGGCGCAGGACATCACCCGCGTAGGTATCGCTGCCGACGTGCATCCAGGGCCGTCGCCAGATGGTGATGACGGCTCGGCGGCGCTCGGCGGCAGGGGGTTCAGGCAGGCCGTCCCACCGGGAGCGAGCGTCGTCAAGCCAGGAGCAGGAGGGAGCCTCGATTGCCTCGAGCAGTCGCGCCATGGAGGTCAAGGCCTGCTCGACGGTGCGAATATCGGTGACCCACACCTGCTGCCCCGCTGAGCGCAGGGCGTCTACGTCGTCGGCCCGATTCTCCTCGGCATTGGCGATGACGAGGTCTGGGGCAAGGCGAATAATCGCTGCAACATCAGGGTTCTTTGTTCCACCGACGCGCACGGCATCAAGATCTATCGGATGGCTGCACCAGTCCGTCACGCCGGCTAGGGTCTTGGGTGCGCTGGCGGCGATTGCCTCGGTGAGCGAGGGGACAAGGCTAACGATCCGCCGTGGTGCCGTGGCGAGCCGAACCTGGGCTCCCGTATCGTCAACGTGGATTGTCATGCCGCCAGAATGTCACAGGCCGTCCGAGCCGCGACACAGACCAGAACGACATATGCGAAGGGGCATCATGAACGACGAGGCAGTGCTGTACGAAGTCCGCGATTCGATCGCGCGCGTCACCCTCAATAGGCCGGGCCAGTCCAATGCATTCGACCTCGATACGGCTCGCGAGTTCACCTCGGTGGTCGAGCGCATTGCGGCCAGCGAGGCGCGAGCGGTACTTCTTGCCGGCAACGGACCACGGTTCTGCGCCGGCGGGGATGTTGCGTCTATGGTCGTCGCCGCCGACAAGGCTGCCTACCTGCGTGAGTTAGCCAAGACCCTGGAGGCGGGGCTTCGTGCCATGTCGGAATTGCCGATTCCGGTAATCGCGGCCGTCCAGGGGGCGGTTGCCGGGGCTGGTCTTGCCGTGGTGCTCAATGCCGATGTCGTCGTTGCCTCTCGCTCGACGAAGTTCCTGACCGCGTACGCCGGCATCGGGCTCACCCCCGACTGTGGCGTCTCGTACCTCCTCCCACGGGCGGTCGGGCAGCAACGGGCACTTGAACTCGCACTGACCGGCCGGGTGCTCTCCGCTGATGAGGCTCTTGAGTGGGGCCTCATCGCCAAGGTGGTCGAGGCTGATGACCTCAGGGCGGCCGCCGATGATCTGGTGGCCCGCGTTGCCTCGGGGGCGGTCGCAGCGCTCGGTGATGCCAAGCGACTCATCCGGTCATCCTTTGAGGTGTCTCGACCCCAGAGTGCCGCGGCCGAGGTGGACTCCATCGCCCATGCGGTGACGAGGGACGAGGCGATCTCGCTCATCGAGGCCTTCACCAAGCGCGGATGACGGGATACCTGCTGCGCTATCGCTGAACTGCGGGTACCCTCCCCCCACGTTACCTTGTTCCTGGCCACTAGGTGGTGGCTTCTGGCTGCTGGGGCCGGCATGACTAATTTCCCCTGTCATTGATGATCCGGGGGGTGTTGTCACCGGTCTTGGTGGTGTCGGTAGATCGCTGATAGGGACATGACCAACGATCGTGTGGGTCTGTTTGTAACGTGGCTGCCGAGTACTGATGCCATGCTAGCCAGGTGGATGGAAAAAGGAGAGGTCTCCATGGAGTATGACGTTGTGATCGGGTTGGATGTCGGCAAGTCAACGCATCACGCGGTCTGTCTGGACCCAGGTGGCAAGCGACTAATCGACCGCGAGGTCTCAAACACTGAGGTGGAGTTGCGTGAGCTGTTCATTCAGGCCACCTGCCACGGGGAGGTCCTAGTCGTGGTGGACCAACTCCATTCAATCGGGGCGCTACCTGTGACGGTCGCCCAGGCGATGGAGATCAAGGTCGCGTACCTGCCGGGACTGTCTATGCGGCGCCTAGCGGACCTGTATCCAGGCAATGCGAAGACCGACGCGCGGGACGCGTTCATTATCGCCAATGCTGCATGGACAGCCCCGCATACGCTGCGCCGAATCACGGTACCCAGTGATGAGCAGGCGAACTTGTCAATGCTGTTGGGATACGACGATGATCTCGCCGGCCAGGTCACCGCGGCCATCAACCGGATGCGTGGCCTGCTGGTCCAGATCCACCCGAGTCTGGAGAAAGCGTTGGGGGAGAACATCGCTCACACTGCGGTGCTCCACCTGCTGGTCAAAGCCGGTGGACCTCAGGGGTTACTGACCATGGGCAAGACCCGCATCGATACCCAACTTCGCAAACATGCTCCCCGCATCCATGGACGCCTAACAGAGCAGATCTGGACAGCATTGAACGAGCAGACCGTGATAGTTCCCGGGACTGCAGCCGCGCACAAAGTCCTGCCCGCAATCGCCACATTGCTCCTGCAACTTGGTGACCAGCGTAAACAGATCGCACGCGACGTTGAGGAAGTCCTCGATGCGCACCCTCTCGCCCAGATCTTGACATCAATGCCAGGAGTCGGCGTCAAGATCGCAGCCAGACTCCTGGCAGAGATCGGCGGTGACGTAACCGCGTTCCCCACCGCCGCGCACCTAGCCGCCTACGCGGGCATCTCCCCCGTAACTCGTAGATCCGGTACGTCCATTCGAGGTGAGCGAGTAAACCGTGGCGGCAACAAGAGGTTGAAGAACGCCATGTTCATGGCCGCCTTCGCATCACTTCGAGCAGACCCCACCAGCCGCGCCTACTACGACCGCAAACGAGCCGAAGGAAAACGACACAACGCGGCATTAATCTGCTTGGCTAGGCGCAAGATCGATGTCCTCTACGCCATGATCAGAGACCAACGCCCATACACCAGCGCCACCCCGATTGCCGCTTGACAACAACATAGGGACACCCCCCTTCAAAACTAAGAACGACAGTCTGTTCTTCCAGTCGTTGAACAGGAGCAAGCGGAGTGTGTGCTTGGACGTGTCGCCTGCCGCTGGCCTTGCAGTATTCCAGGACTTGGTTCGAGTGAGTGACGCAGTCTTCTCAAACCTTTGTGGTGACGTGCCTGAGAAACTCGGATTGAAGTTCGCCGACCTCGAGCCGATAAACCCCACAATTGTGTGCTGCTCGCTCTCGGGCTACGGCATGACTGGACCGAGGGCCGCATTCCCGGGGTTCGACTACATGGTCCAGGGCTATGCAGGGTCGATGAGCATAACCGGCGAGCCAAATGGACCGCCGTCAAAGACGGGACTCTCGGCTGTCGATTTCGCTTCAGGGTTCGCCGCGAGCCTTGCAATGCTTGCGGGAGTCCACGTCGCTCGTCGTGACGGAATCGGGGTTGACTGCGATATCTCCTTGATGGACACTGCATTGTCGATGCTCAACTATCTCGTGACCTGGACGGGTAGTCGCGGCTATGAGCCCTCGCGCATGCCGCGATCGTCGCACCCCACGTTGGTACCGTTCGGCAACTTCCCTACGGCCGACGGATGGATCGTTGCCGGTGGTTCCAAGCCGAAGTTCTGGGAGAGGCTGGCCCAGTCGCTAGGCCGACACGATCTCCTTGTCGATCCCCGTTTCTCAACGTTCGAGTCTCGCCTTATCAACAGGGACGCGCTGACCGAACTGATGGACAGCGAATTCGGCAAGCAGCCGACGTCGCACTGGCTTCGAATCCTAGAGGACGCCGACGTGCCGTGCGCTCCTGTCAATACGATTGCCGAAGCGCTAGTAGACGAGCAGGTGGTAGCGCGCCAATCCGTGTTTCGATTGGACCATCCATCTTTGGGTGAGATCACGCACGTTGCATCTCCCATTCGCGTCGGAACTGAGCCTGCTCGGATATACCGATGACCGAATCCGAGGCCTCGAGCAAGCGGGAGTCATCGCGGGCGCGGGCCTCGGAGACTGATTTGCGGAGCCTGATGCGGCTAACGAACCTGCCCTCGGAAAAGTGGCATGCCTGCCACCCCGACAGGCACGCGCCACAGCCTGCCCTCCATCGGGGCATCCGCCGTGACAGCGGTGATGTCACCGGCGTCAGTGATGACGAGGCTTTCTCCCTGGAAGATGCAATTCATCGTGACTCCTCCGGTATCGAGGAAATCAATGACTCGGCCATCCGGACTTAGAACATCCACTCCGCCGGAGAGGAACGAAGTGATCCATAGGTTCCCGTTCACGTCGACCTTCAAGCCATCAGGAATGTGATCCTCGCCAAGAACTGCGATCAATTCGGACGTCCCACCCTGACGTAGGCGATACACGCCGTGGTCGTACGACTCGACCCATACAAGGGATCCGTCTGCCTCCGAGACTATTCCGTTGGGATAAATGCCCTGCCGCTCTTCGAGCAGTTCCCCAGTCCCGTCCTTGTTCAGTGCGAAGATTCGGCCGATTCCACGGTCGTCCGGTGCATAATCGGCTGGGTCCGTGAAATACAAACGTCCGTCCGGGCCGAACGTCAGATCGTTGGGCGCCTGAAGGGCGTGGCCTGCGACCACCTCGACGACGACCTCAACAGATCCGTCGGGCCACGCGCGCTGGATCGATGGAGTCAGCATCTCGGGTGCGCGCCAAGCGCCGACCGTGCCGCCGTTCTGCGTTATGTACACCGCGCCGTCTGAGCCGAGCATGCATGCGTTGGGACCTCCGCCGCATACCGCGTAGTCATGAATGCCTGTCTCGGGGGACCAAGCTAGAATCTTCCCGGTGTAGGTCTCGACCATAATGATTTTTCCATCCGGAAGCAGGTCAGGGCCTTCCGGGTGTCCCAGCCCGGAGGCGAGCGTCTCAATCGGTGCCTTCACGATCCTCCTTCTGGAATAGATTCCAGCAATGCTACTACCGGATTTTTAGGGGTGCACCTGTCGAAGAACTGAGCAAGCCCGCCTCGACAGGCCCAACCGTGCGGGCACCGAGCGACCCCGGCGCTAGATTCTCCACATCGAGCCCTCTCGCAAGATTCACGAGTGTGTCTGCAGGGCCCACGCATTCGTAGGCGCCATCTCCCACATCGAATTGCCCCCGTGTCTCCTCGCCCAGGCCGTGGAATCGGGAGACCATCGCGCGGTCAAAGTCGATGAGCAGTTGGCCTTCGGTGCCATACAGCCGGATCTCCAACTGGTCCCGGCCCCAGCCCTGCGGACAGGCTGATCCGCCGATCGATCCGACCGCTCCATTCGCGTACCGGACCGAGATCGCATCCGCGATGTCCACCTGGGTTTCCTCATTGGTCGTGAAGGCGAAGACATCCGTCACCGGTACATCGACAAGTGCGAATAGCACTCCGAGCGCGTGGCTGAGCTGGCCGGGGGCGTAACCGCCCCCGGAGAGCGCCGGGTCCGACCACGTACTAGGTTCCGCTGGGAAGCTAGGAATCTCAACGTGCTTTGGGTAGGTCCCCTTTGCCAGAAGTTCACCGACGCCGGAGGCCATCTGCACGAACGTGGCTCTCAACTCCCCGATGCTCCGCTCAGCGAGCAGGCGACGAGCTTCCACGACGATGGGATGCCAGTTGTACCCAAATGCGACCACGATGTGCAGCAGTCGTTCATTCGCCAGCTCGACCAGACGCCATGCGTCGACGGACGTGACGGTGAACGGCTTTTCGACAAGCACATGTGCCCCAGAGTCCAACGCCGCCTTTGCATGCTCGAAATGCAGGCTCGCTGGACTTGCGACGACTATCGCATCCAGTTCCAACGCAACGACATCGCGGTAGTCCTCAGACGCATGGGCAAAGCCAAACTCTGCTCGGATCCGCTCGAGTTCGGACGCTCCATTGCGACAGACTGACACCAACTCCACATCCTCGCGAGCCGCCAATTGCGGTATGTGACTTTGCACTGCCCAGGCGCCGGCTCCGATAACTCCGACACGCGTCCGTGCAGGTGATGACATTCATTCTCCTCAGCACGGCGAGCGGGCCCTGATTCCTTTACGCAGTCTACGGCGCTGTGGTAGCATTCTGCAATCGGTTCCAGCAACTTCGCTGATGTCGATTCGACTACGGAAACTGGCACCGTAGTCACATTGGAGGCAATGCCATGAAGGTCGCAACCGTCGAGGCAATTCCGGTTGCCTATCCTGAGCCGAACGACTTCAACGCGACCCGGTATCTGTGCCTGGTGAAGATCACGACCGACGATGGCATCGTTGGTTGGGGAGAGTCCATCACCCAGTTCCCCGAGGCGAATCCGGCGACGGCCGCGATCATCAACGGAATGGCTGAGGTGATCATCGGTGCGGATCCGATTCATACGGAGGCTCTCTGGCGTCAGATGAAGGACCGCGCATGGTGGTACGGCTATGGCGGCGGGATCGCCTCCTATGCGATATCCGCGATCGACATTGCACTTTGGGACCTCAAGGGGAAGGCCCTCAACAGGAGCGTCGTCGACCTCCTTGGAGGACCGGTACACGAGAGACTGCCAGCAATCGCATCCGCGCACGCGCACCACAGTTCGATTCCCGCCATGGCCGAAGAGGCGAGAGAATGGGTATCGACCGGACTGCAGGGCTTCAAGGTCGGCTTCGGCAAGCGCGGCGACGCCCGGTTGGGCTACGAGCATGATCGCGACGTCGAGTACGTACGGGCAATGCGCGAGGCGATCGGCCCCGACAAGATGCTCATGGTTGATTGCGGAATCGCGATCAAGTGGGATGTCGCAACCGCGGTGAAGCGCGTTCAGCGCTTTGATGATTACAACCTCACCTGGATAGAAGAGCCGCTCGGGGCATGGGACCCGGAGGGATACGCGACGCTTCGCGCAAAGACGAAGACGCTGATCGCCTACGGCGAGCGGGAATGGACTCTGCCGGGATTCGAGCGCGTGCTGGCAACCGGGAGTTGCGATGTGCTCGGTGTCGACCCGGGTCGCGCTGAGGGAATCACGGGCTTCAAGAAGATAACCGACAGGGTCGAGGCATATCGGCGGCAGGCGAACGCCCACGCTTGGTCCTCGGCAATCGTGAGCGCCGCGAGTCTCGCGATCAGTTTCAGCTCTCCAGCATGCAAATTGTTCGAGTTCAAGCCGCTGCGCAATCCGATGCAGCACGACCTTGTCCCGAATCCGATCGAGCACCAGGATGGCTGGGTCTATCCTCCGACCGAGCGACCGGGCCTGGGGATCGACATTAACGAAGAGGTTGTCAACCGGTACCGCCAGTAGGCAACGACCTACGCCGAAGACACGAGGTAGACGTGGACGATGTGCTCTTGGCGCTCGCCGAGGCCGCGCAGGATCACGTACCGCCTGCGTACGCTCCCCTTGTGGAAGCACTGATCTCGGACTTCCTTGCATGCTGTTTGGGCTCAGGCGCCGAGGCCGATGGCGGCATGATGCGCGCCGACGGGACGGCCGGGACGGTTGCCCTGTTGTCGCTGCGGGCCAGTCGTCGGGATCTCGACGACATCAGCTGGGATCTGGGGGTGCACGTCGGTGCCGTAGTCCTCCCAGTTGTCATCGCACTAGGGACGGAAGTTGGGGCGACAAACGAGATCTTGGGTCGAGCGGTCGCCGCCGGATATCGGTCCGCGATGACAATGGCTGCGGCACTGGGTCCGGACCATTCACGGCGATGGCACACGACTGCCACGGCAGGCACATTTGGTGCGGCCTCCGCGGCGAGTGTCCTTCTCGGCTACTCGACTGTTTTGCACCGTGATTCGCTAGTTCATGCAGCAGCAGCAACAGGAGGCACCGGTCAAGCCGTCGCGGAGGGAAAAGGAGCGGCGGCATTCAATCGTGCGGCAGCTGCGACATCAGGGCTGTTCGCGGCGCGGGCGGCCCGCTTGGGCCTGCCGCGAATCGTCAGGCCGCTGGACGGCGACCGAGGCCTGTTCGGATTGATGGCATCAGTTCGTCCTCCCGCCATGACCGATCTGACCTACGGACTCCCTAACGTGTCACTTCGGATCCTCCCTGTCAACGGCCATTCCCAATCCGTTGCGATCGCTGCGGCCTGTCTCCGACACGACCGGAACGCAGAGTTTCAGCTGATGGAGGTGCAGCTGCCGAATTCGGCGGTCGGAGCGACAGATGGTCGAGCTGGGCCGTGGTGGGATTCGCGACTGGCCGCGTTGAGAGCGTGGAGCGCCGGCGACGCCTTCGTAGTAGCCACCGCGAGCGAATTGGATCACCTCGTAGATCGGGTGAATGTGGTTGCGGGGCCTCTCGGGCCAGGGCAGTCGATCGTGACAGTCACATCGAACGGCGCGATCGTCTCCTCTGCGACCACTGACCCGCCAGGGCTTCGACCGCTCTCGACCGAGAGTCGCCGACTCATTCATCAGAAGTGGACGCGAGTACTTGGTCAGGATCCCAGCCGGGTACTCGCACTCGCGACCGAAGTATGCGAAGTTGGCCCGTCGCTCTCCATAATCGACGAGTTGATCCAGTGACAGGGACGTTTGCTACAGGCGAGCGCACGGTCGTAGTGACCGGCGCAGCCGGCGGAATCGGATCCAAGGTATGCACGCGCCTCGCCTCGGACGGCTACCGCATCGTCGCGATGGACAAGAAGTTGACCGGTCTCGCCGACATCGCGGCGACCCTCCCAGGGCAAGGGCACGCTCATCATGAGATCGACATCAGCGACCGAGCAGCATGGCACGCGTGGCTGGCCGACCTGGCGGCTCTAACCGGTCACGTTGCCGGACTCGTGCATCTCGCCGCCGAGTTGCGGCGAGCATCCGACATCTTCAGCATTTCTGAAGATGACTGGGACAGCCAGATTGATACGAATCTCAAGTCGACCTTCTTCCTCAATCGGGCGGTGGCAAGCCAGATGATCGCGAATGGAAATCCGGGATCCATCGTGAACTTCGCATCGCAGGGTTGGTTAACCGGCGGGCTCAACGGCTCTCTTGTCTACGCGGCGAGCAAGGGCGGCGTCGTCACCTTGACGCGCGGGCTTGCTCGAACCCTGGCCCCTCATCTAATCCGGGTGAATGTCGTCGCGCCAGGATTCGTCGACACCCCGATGATGCGGTCCGGGATGTCGAATTCCCAGTTGCAGAGCTCGATCGACATGGTTCCGCTCGGACGGATGGCTGCACCCGAGGAGATTGCGGATGTAGTGGCCTTTCTGGTGGGCGAAGAGTCGCGTTACATCACGGGCGCGACGCTCAACGTGACGGGCGGGCAGTTGATGTATTGAATCGCTGTCGTGCCCAGCATGACAGTTTCCTCCGTGAAGGGCCAAGGAAGGCGCAATGAAATCAGTAGCAATTCTCGGGAGCGGTCAGCTGGGATCAGGCGTTGCACGGATTCTCAGAGCACGCGGAACGGTGGATGTCCACGGGCCATACGACCGCGAGAGTCGGTCGTTCGCACTCGAGTCGGGAGCGGACGTCGTCGTGATCGCCACGACAACTAGACTTAGTGAAGTAGCCGACGATATCGCGACTGCCGTAAAGCATCGATCGAACGTGTTGGTTTCTGCCGAGGAGGCGGCGAACCCTCGAGCCATCGACCCTGAGATTGCAGAGCGAATCGACCTACTGGCCGTCAAACACGGCGTCTCCGTCGCGGGAGTGGGCATCAATCCCGGACTGCTCTACGACGCCTTGGTACTCACCCTCCTCGGTGCGACGGCGGACGGAGCAGAGATCTCGGTATTCCGCACAGTCGACCTGGCAAAGTTCGGTCCAACGGTCCTTCGGCGAATCGGCATCGGTCTGACTCCCGACGACTTCGCGGCTGGAGTCGCAGCTGGCCGCGTGCTCGGCCACGCCGGCTTTCCACAGTCGATGACGCTCGTCGCGGAGGCAATCGGCATCACCGTCAGGAGAATCGACAAGTCCCTCATCCCGGTCATCGCCTCTGAGTCGGTTGTCTCCGCTTCGGGCCTCCACATCGCTGCGGGGGAAAGCCGCGGCATCACTCAGGTTTACACGGCACTAACCGCCGAAGGTTCCTGGTTCAAGGCAAGTTTCCGCGGTGAGGTGCGAAGTGCAGCCGATCCATTAGTCACGGCTGACGTCATCGAGCTGCGGTCCGCCAACGAGCTGATCAGTCGAGTGACGGTGGAACCCGGCATTGATGCACAAGCAGGCTCACAGAACATGATCGCAAACTCGGTGGATCGGATTGTTCTGAGCCGCCCGGGATGGCGCACCGTGGCAGAACTAGTTCCAGCCTTCCCTTCGGCTGCCACGCAAAAGTTCTGACTGCTATTTGTTAGGTACGAGAACCCGCCGTGGATTGTCCACGAGCACCGTTCTCACATCGCTCTCGCTCACACCCGCCTCCACCAGACGCGGTACGAATTCCCGCAGGAGGAAGCCATAACCGCCACCGCCGCGCGAGGAAAGATGAGACCGAAGGCAGATGTCCTGGGAGAGCAGGATCTGAGAGAGGTACCCTGCGCTCGCCAACTCCACGAAGTAGCGCACGCGAGAGGAAATCTCCAGTTCATTGGCTTCACGGATCGTGTCGAACTGCACCCACGCGCCTCTCTTGGCGATTGCCAGGTGGTAGTTCGTGTCCGGAACGGTGTCGCAATGACCGATCACAATCCTCGCGGGGTTGGCGCCTTCGGACTCGAGCAGGTCAAGTTGATCAATCCCGGATGGCCAGCCAGCTGCGTGCGTGGAAATCGGCACCCCTGTCACCACCTGCGCTTTCGCGGCTGCACGGAACGATCGCTCTTCCGCCGCTCCGATCCACCGTCGCTCACAACCGATCTCAGCAATCATTCCCGCACGAACCCCAGTGTCACCCACGCCAACCTGAATGTCACGGATCAACTCTCGTGCTACGTCAGCAACGGAGTTCTTGTCGAACCAGTCCTTATCGAGAAAGGGGCTTCGATAGTGTCCGGTCGACATGATGATGTTTAGGCCGCTCTCGCGCGAGACCTTCTGGAGTCCGAGGGGGTTACGTCCGATGTCCTGGTTGGAGACGTCGACGATCGTTGCACCGCCAAGGCTCTTGAACGGCTGGAGCTCCAGTACTGCGGTGGAGGAGTTCTCCAGTATTCCCTCGCGCTGAATCTCCTTCCACAGGTCGATGTACACATGCTCGTGCATCATCGTCACACCAAGATCGTCTGCCTCGATCAGCCCATTGACCGTCATCACCTGGTCCACGAGAACCTCACTTCTGCCTCATTTTCGGCCCTATAACTCGCTCGCAATGATGTCCCCCGCCCTCCAGCCGATCATCATGGACGCTGCGTTGGTATTGCATGAGACGATCTCCGGCATGATCGACGCATCCGCGATCCGCAGATTGCTGGTGCCGCGAACACGGAGCCTTTGATCAACGACAGCGCCCGAGTCGACGCCCATGCGGCAGGTTCCCACGGGGTGGAACCACGTGGTCGCAACCGAGCGGACGTAGTCTTGGATCAGTTCGCGACTGGTCACATGGTTGCCCGGCGCGACCTCTCCCGCATTCCACGGGCGGAATGCTCTTGAGTTGGCGATCTCCCTAGAGATCTCGATGCCGCGGACGAGGGCGTGCACATCTTCCGGCTCGGCCAGATGGCGTGGGTCGATCTGCGGATGGACAGTCGGATCGCTGGATATAAGGGTTAGACTTCCGCGACTCTGCGGTCGTGTGATACCTGGAATCAAGGTGAAGCAGTGCTCAGGAGCGTCGTAGCCGGCAACAAAGTTCTTCTCCTTGCCCATAGAGATCTCGATGTCGCTCCCCAGCACCGCATCATTGGACTTCACGAATGCACAGCATTCGGTGATGTTCGGATTCTTGTTGTCGATCTCCCGAGTCGCCCCGAATGCCACGCCCAAAAGCATGTGGTCGACTAGGTTTCGCCCCACCTCCGGCAGGTCGATGCAAGGAGTGACGCCCACCCTCTCGAGTTCCGACGCAGAGCCGATGCCTGAAAGGAGCAGGGTCCGCGGCGTATCGATCGCTCCCGAGGCAAGGATGACTTCACGCCTCACATGCACGGCGCGGGGTCGGCCATTGCTCAAGTACTCCACACGATGAATTTCACCCTGCGGGTTCACATCCAGCCCCTGCACAAGTGCGTGCGTCTCGACAACGAGCTCGCGTCGATCCGCGATGCCGGCGAGGAATGCGCGATAAGAACTCTGACGCATTCCTTGGAAAATAGTTGATTCATTCCATGCCGCACCCATCAGATCTCCGGAATTCAGGTCTGAGTTGTACGGGATGCCAACCTCTACGCACGCATCAATGAAAACCTGCGAGATTTCGCTCCGGTTAGACACGACAGCGGGCATGAGTGGACCGGTAGCGGGAGCATCTGCATCCCGATAAGAGCCCCTCCCCTCCATCGCATTGAAGGCTGCACCTACTTCGTCGAAACTCCAGCCGTGGGCACCTAGGTACGCCCATGTATCAAAGTCGCGCCTGTCACCGTGGATGTAGACCATCCCATTCAGGCTGCTCGTGCCACCGAGAACCCGGCCTCGGGGCACCGCGATCACTCGGCCGTCGGCCGCCGGTTGCGGGACGGTTTCGTACTTCCAGTCAACCTCGCTGCCCCAGAGCCCGTAGTACGCCGTCGGGTCGTGGATGTCTGGACGCTCATCTGCACCACCCGCTTCGAGAACAAGGATTCGGGCTCCAGTGAGGTCAGACAACCGTCTCGCAAGTGCGCACCCCGCCGAGCCCGCACCAATGACGACGTAGTCGAACTCCTCTACCTGATCCACCATCTACTACCTCCCGATTCGACTCTCTCTACTTAAGTGGCTTGAAAGAACCCCGGGGACGGCGTCGTTCTAACGTGCAGGACCTTCGCCACCGTGAATTCGCGCCCGCCGTCGGCGCCCATCTCCGAGCCGAAGCCGCTGCTGGCCACCCCGCCGAACGGAATGCTGGATCGAGTCTCCATCGACGTGTTCACCCAGACGGTCCCGCATCGAAGGTCCCTCCACATAGACATGGCACGACTGAGATCGGCGGTCCAGATTGAATGCGCGAGCCCATAGTCAGAGTCGTTCACAAAGTCGACGGCGTCGCGATCGCCGTCGAACTCCGTTATGGACACAACCGGGCCGAAGATCTCACGTTGGAACACAGCCATGTCCGGACTAACCTGATCAAGGATGATAGGGCTGAAGAAGTTCCCGGTCGCCTCTCCAAGCGGCCAGACCTGGCCGCCAGAGGTCAGACGCCTAGCACCCTGGCTTTCGGCCTGGTCGACGCTCGCCATGACCGACCGCAGGTGATCGCCGTGTATAAGTGCCCCGATGTCGGTTCGTGGATCGAAGGGGTCACCGACCACCAGGCGCAGGCTTTCCGCCACCAGTCGTTCCTTGACCTCACCCGCGATCTCCCGGTGAACGACGATGCGGCTGCCGGCGGAGCAGCATTGCCCCTGGTTGAAGTAGGCCGCGACCAGGATCGCATCCACTGCTGCCTCGATGTCAGCATCGGGAAACAGGATGTTTGCACCCTTGCCACCGAGTTCGAGAGACACGTCAGTGAGATTTGTCGACGCAGCATTCATCACGGCCTTGCCCGAGAGTGTGGATCCCGTGAACGAGACGAAGTCGACGCCCTTCGCACCAGCCAGTCGTGCTCCGGTGGAGCGTCCGTAGCCGGTCAGGACTCCCAACGCGCCAACCGGAACGCCGGCCGTGTGGGCAAGCAGTGTCAGCTCAATCGCCGAACTAGAGGTGTATTCAGATGGCTTCGCGATCACCGAGCAGCCGGCGGCGAGGGCGAACGGCACCTTCTGGCAGTAGAGCAGGGCCGGGAAGTTCCACGGAACTATTGCGGCAACGACACCCACGGGCTCGCGCAGCACGAACGCTGAGTACTCCCTTCCGTGGTCGGTGTGAGCAGACCCATCCAGGATGCTGTGAGTCAGCGATGCGGCATATCGGATGAGGTCGACGCTCGCCGCGAGTCCACCGCGGGCCTGAACAATCGGTTTGCCGACCTCTTCAACCTCAAGCACAGCGATGCGCTCTGCGTTCTGCTCGACAAGATCGGCCCAACGATTTAGTACCACCTGGCGCTCAGCGGCCGGCCTGTTGCGCCAGCCACCCCGGTCGAACTCCTGACGAGCAATCGCGACCGCGTGATCGATGTCGGCATCTGTGCCTTCCGCGAAGGTGGCGACCAACGAATCGCTTGTAGGGCTGAACCGCTCGATGATGTCCAGGGAGTCTCCGGGTACCGACGTGCCGTCTATGAGATGACCGTAGGTGCGAGGGCCGGATGTCACGACGAACTCTCGGAAACGCCGGCGAGTGCGGTTCGCGAATGGCTCGACGCTGGCCCTGCGATCAGGTCACCCTTCTCGTCAAACACGTAGAGGCGATGAGGGTCGACAACGAAATCGGACTCACCCCCGGACTCGATCGATACGGTCGCCGTAACGTCTGCGCAGAAGCGCAGAGACTCGTCGTAGCCCTCAGCAGAGTGCGAAACATCGACGGGCATCAAGCTCGTCGATCTGTTCAGTGGCTTCGGCACGAAGTAGACTAGGTAGCTGGTACCGAGATACTCCCTCAGTTTCACCTGGACAGTCAGCCTCGGCAGCGATGGGTCGTGCGCGGGAGTAGCGACGTTGAGGTCACTCGGCCTAATGCCGACGTATACCCGATTCGAGCCCGCACTAACATCTGAAGGAAGGTTCAACACATCGACACTGCAGTCGGCGAACCGCACTCGTCCGGCCTGCAACTCCCCCGGGAAGATGTTTATCCGAGGCGTTCCGATGAAGGTCGCAACAAAGAGGTTCTGGGGCCGCTCGAAGAGAGCCTCTGGGCTCCCGATCTGGATCAGTTCGCCGTTTCGCATTAGTCCAATGCGCGTACCAAGCGTCATCGCTTCCGTCTGGTCATGCGTGACGTACACGGTGGTTGTCCCAAGGTCCTGATGAAGTTGACCCAGAAGACCACGCATCTCGGTGCGAAGCGTCGCGTCGAGGTTGGAGAGAGGCTCATCCATTAGGAATGCGCGGGGCAGCCGCGCGATAGCCCTTCCCAACGCCACACGCTGTCTCTCTCCTCCCGACAGTTGACTCGGTCGCTTCTGAAGCAGGTGTGCGATGCCCAAGCTGCTTGCTACTTCCTGGACACGAGCCTTCCTTAAACCCTTGGCGGTTCCCCGTCTCCGAAGGCCGAAGGCGATGTTTTCTGCCACCGATATGTGCGGGTAGAGAGCATAGTTTTGAAAGACCATCGCGACGTCGCGATCACGCGGAGCAGCGTCCGTAACGTCCTGACTGTCGAACAATACCTTTCCCGAGTCAAGGACCTCTAGACCGGCGACGAGGCGAAGCAGCGTGCTCTTCCCGCTGCCAGACGGACCGAGGAGAACAAAATACTCGCCGGGGTGAACCTCCAGGCTGACGCTCCGAACAGCGGACGCGCCTGCCGCGTAGGTCTTACACGCATCGATGATCGTGATTGCTGTCGGTTCGGATCCCTCATTCACTGCTTACTCACTTTCCTAGTCGAATCTGATCGAAGTCGCGTGCTGCGTTCGGCTATCCTTTGACCGCACCCAAGGTCAGTCCCCGGACCAGCGAACGCTGAATTGCGATGACAATGAGGATCAACGGGATAGCCGCAAGCAACGAGAGCGCTGAGATCTGTCCGTAGTAAGTCGATGTTGCAGCCTTGAAAAAGGCGACTTGAACCGGCGCGGTAATGGACTGTGGAGTGCGCGTGATGAAAAGGGCGAGGAGAAACTCGCTCCAGATGAATATGTAGACCAGCGCAGCGGTACTCAGCAGTCCTGGACGAACAACGGGAAGAACCACGCGGTAGAACGTTTCGAACCTGGAGCAACCATCGACCATGGCACTCTCCTCGATCGCCTCGGGAAGCTCCATCATGTAGCCCCGCATCATCCACACCACGTAAGGGATGCTGATCGCGATATACGGCAGAGCGAGACCCTGAAGCGTATTTATCATTCCGAGTTGGCCGATGATCAGAAAGATCGGGATTGCCACTGCGACTGGGGGTAACAGCCGCTGCGACAGGAACCAGATCGATGTCGAATCGCCCTTCTTGTTTAGTCGTGCCAACGCGTACGCGGCTGGGGTGCCGATCACTATTGCGAAGAACGTTCCAGCGCTCGCCACAATCAGGCTGTTGACCAGCGACCGTGCGCCCTTGTCCCACCCGAAGATCGCCTGGAAGTGCTCGAGCGTGGGGGTGGAGGAGAACCATGTCGGCGGATCCGTGAAAAACTCGGAGGCCGGCTTGAACGCCACGCCTACCATCCACACCGCAGGTGCGAGAAAGAATACTCCAGCAATTGCGACGATAACCCAGCGAAGGACGGTCACCAGCAGGTTTCGGTGCTGCCCTGCCCACTCGGTCGACTTCATGACTTCTCACTGATGGCGCTCTGGCGCGAGATTGCTCGAAGGGTACCGAGAATGACCAAGACCACTAGGGCCACGAGGAACAGCAAGGCCGCGGCAGAAGCACGGCCCTGATCGCCGAAGGAGGACAACTGCTGGATGTAGTACACGATCGAGTAGGTCGTGTTCCCCGGCCTGCCAGCAGTGACACCGTAAATTGTGCTGAAAAGATTTGCCGAGTCAATGATTCTAATCGCAAGCGCGACCGTCAGTACGGGAAGAATTGCAGGAAAGATGATCGACCGGAATCGCAGCCACGCGCTTGAAGCATCGATCTCCGCGGCCTCGCGCAGTTCTCGCGGGATTCCGACCAGCGCCGCAAGAAGCACAAGAATCATGAACGGCGTCCACTGCCATATCTCCGTGACCGCAATCGCGATGAATGCGGTGCCCGGGCTGCCGACCCAGTCGATGTCGATCGCCTGACCGGTGATCGTGCTCAGGAACTGATTGACCACCCCGTACGGAGCGTTCCATAACTGCTTCCACACGAATGCCACAGTGATCGGTAGAATCACAAGCGGTACCATAAAGACCGGAAGCGCGAGCCGTCTCAGCCGTGGATCTCGTTCGATCAGGATTGCGATGCCCAGCCCCAGCATTGTCTGGATCGGAACGACGACCAGCACAAAAATGAGCGTGAACTTCGCTGATTGAATGAAGAGTGGGTCGGTTAGGACATCAGTGTAATTTCGCAAACCTACGAAGCTTCGGTTTGGACTGACCGCATTGAAGTTGTGGACGCTCACCCACACCGAGTAGATGAGCGGGAAAATACTGAACAACAACACGAAAATGATCGCGGGGCGAACCATTACTCGCAACTCACGTTCGCTGCGAGCACGCCTTGCTATCCGCACAGGTCGCCTTCCTCAGTTCGACGCAGCCAATCGCTATCTCGCCTGGGCTTCGATCGTATGGCGGCTTGTACCGGTTTGTCTACGACTTGCAGGGCGGAATCGACACTGAGTGGATTACCGCCCTGCAAGTCCCAGACTCTCAACTACGTGCTCTTTAGAACCTCGACGTTCTTCTGGAACTCCGCATAGGCCTTCGCCTGCTCCTCTCGTCCGACCTGATCCGTTAGGCGCTCCCACGCCTCAGCCACTGAATCGAGCGCCGCTTGCGGCTCTACTGTGCCGGTCACTGCGGAGCTGACGCCTTCGCCCAACGCGGTCAGGTACTGCTGGGAGTTGATACACACGAGGTCCGGTGTCAGATGCATGGCACCCTCCTCCATCACGTCGTACTGGCCCTTTGCCCCTGGGAACAGGTTGTCGAGAATCGGGGAGGAGAAACTGCTGTAGCGAACCGGACGACAGAAACTCGCAGGATTCGACAACAGCGCGACCGAAACATCGGGAGCGGTTGCCCATGTAATGAAGGCAAATACGAGTTCCTGGACCTCACTCGTGGACGCGATTCCAATCGCATATCCGCTGGCATCCTGCATAGTGCCCCCAGGCGGTAGGGCCGATCCGACCTTCCCGACCACCGTGCTCGGTGGCACGAAGTTGAGCAACGGGTCATATGCACCAAACCCCTCGGAGAGTCGGCCCAAGGGCGGCCATGTGACGGTCATTCCCAGTCCTCCTTTGAGGAACAGTGACCACGTCTCTATCGGACCCCAGCTCTGACTTCCGTCCGGGGCCGACGGGATGAGCGACTTGAGCGTCTCGAGCGCCTTGACACCCGGCGCCTGGTTGATCATCGGTTTCATCTGCGCGTCGAAGAAGTTGACGTCGCCGTAGTCGGGGGCATTCCAGATCTGCATCCAGTCGAACTGTGGAGCGTTCGTGATGGCGCCGCCGTACATCTTCGGGCCCATCGTGTCTGTGATGAACGATGCGACGTCGCGGTATTGCTCCCAGGTCTTCGGAACCGCGAGTGGGTATCCGTACTGCCCCTGGAACGCCTTCCCCTTGTCGGCGTCCTCAATGATGTCTCTCCGGTAGTAGAGAGTAAACCCAGGGCCGTCGATTGGATATCCGTACCGTCCGCCACCCCACTGGGTGTGGAGCGCCATGATGCTTGGTACAAAGTCCGCCAGTTGTTCCTTCAGTAGCGTAGTAGTGAAGTACTTGTCCAAGTACGGATCGATCGGCGCGATGATCCCGCCGTTTACGAAGTCGGGGAGCCAGTTGTACTGGACATAAAGACCGTCGATGCCACCACCGGCCTGATTGGCCGCAAGCGCGCGCTGGAACTGCTCGGCGTACGGCACCTCCAAGACGTTAAGGATCGTTCCGGTCTCTTTCTCCCACTGGTCCTTGATGCTCTTCCACAGCGCACCTTGCGTGCCGGCCTCCACCTGCCAGTTGATGGTCGAACCCGCGTACTGCTTCGCCAGAGCGATCGCCAGCTGCGCAGTGGTCATGCTTTCGTCAATCGTGATTCCACCAGCAACCGATGCAGCTGCGCTGGGCGCTGCTGACCCAGCGCCGCTCGCAGAAGCAGAGGGTGCTGCACCTGACTGCGAACCGCACGCGGCTAGTACCGGCAAGGCAGCGGCCGCACCCACTCCCTTCAGAACCGTCCTTCGTGAGACCCCAAAATCCTTGAAGCCACCCGTCAAATTCATGTTTCCCATCTTTCGACCCCCTCGAGTCATCCGCATTGGGTATGAATGTGTGGCGGTTCCTTCATAGCAATCCGACCCACTTAGTAGTGCAGTGAGCCGCTCCGCATCGAAATTATGGAACCGTTTCCAGAACTGTATCGCTAGTTCTTGGGGCTGTCAATGGTCTAGCGATGCTAAATTCGTCCATTCGTATTCGGCGTTCTTGGACGCCGGCCGCGCCTACGCCGCTGGAGCGCGCTGGAACCGCTCCACTAGATAGCCGTCCGGGTCGACCAGGTAGGCCGACCGCGCTCCGGCATTTGGTCCGTGAGTGATGTCGACGGGGTGATCCGACCGGGTCAGATACCCGCGGTCGACTACACGATCAAACAGGGCATCGACGTCCTCGACGTAGAAGCAGACGTGGCCGGCCCCGTAGTCGCAGGGCCTGGACGCTGCCGACATCCTCTCGATTCCCTGGTACTCGAGTAACTCAAGGAATCCGCCGCCGGGAATGTTTAGATATACGCTTCGGATCGAGGGCATCGGCAGGTTCAGGACGGCCCTGAGGTAGTCTTTGTCCAGAATCCGGTCGTAGGCGACTTCCAAGTCAAGTGCATCGCGATAGAATTTCACGCTCTCGTCCATACTCCGCACGGTGATTCCCGCGTGGAAGAACCCACTAATACCGCCCTTCATTGACGTCTCCTCACGCGAGTCATATAGGATCAACCTTGCCGAGTGGCAACGATTCCAGCACTCTAACACAAGCCCACAATGGATACTCGATTGGTGATTGGAGCATTCGGTGGAACAGTTCCTAGAGTTTGGCTACCGTGACGGCACACGACGACAGGAGGCACGCAGATGAGTTCGAACGGATTAGTTCGCAAGGCTTACCAGTTAACTCTCAGTGCCAACAGCCTACCCGATTATATCTACTGGCACGAGAACATCTGGCCAGAGCTGGTGGAGCGGATTAGCTCCGAGGGCATAGCCCGGGTGGCACTCTTCGAGAACCACCCAACGGTCTTCCTTTACTCAGAGATCTCGGACGAGGAGTCGTGGGAGCGACTGTGGAAGTCAGAGGTCCACGCAAGGTGGGCAGTCGAGGTCATGCAGCCACTGATGGAATACCGCGACGACGGAATCGTCGATGCGATTCCGCTCAAGGAGATTTGGTACTGGGAGTCATCTCCGTAGCGCGACCGCAGGTTAGGCACCGGGCTTCGCGGCGGCCACCTTTCGGCGGCGGCCCGGCACCTTCGTCAGGCTCTCCCCCGGCGTATACGTGGTCGGAACGGTCACGGACGTTGGCTCCGAGCCGGAGAGCATGTCGAGAAGCAGACGTGCTGCGGTCGTGCCAATCTCACTGGCGTCTCGCGCGACCGATGCAAGTCGTGGGGTGAATATGTCGAACATCGGCCACTCGTCCAGCGCGATGAGCGAGACGTCGATTCCCGGCTGTTTCCCCAGTCGGTTAAGCCCTCGGATCGCCCCCGCAGTAGTCAGCACTCCCCCCGTAAGTATTGCCGTCGGAGCTGCACGTTGAGACATCAGGCGAATCACCTCGGACTTGCTGAAATCGTCGCTGAAGTCCCCAAGCGATAGGAAACGGTCATCAAAATCGACCCCCGAGTCCGCGAATGCAGCGCGCATCCCGCGTAAGCGCTCCCGGGACGACCTCACCTCAAGCGATCCGGTTATCAGGCTGATCTTTCGGTGGCCCCGTGCAAGGAGATCACTGACCGCCGCAAACACGCCGCTGTAGTGGTCGCAAAGTACGGAGCCGACCGCGATTCCCTTGACTTCGCGATCGAGTAGAACGACGGACCCGCCGAATCTGGCGAGCGTCTCAAGAGTTGTCGCTGCACGCTCTGATTCCAGGGACACGATGATTCCATCAACTCGCCGGCGGCGCAGCAGCGACAGGTTCTCCGCTTCGATTTCCTCATCGCCGTCAGAATTGACAAGGATCATGGAATATCCAACCGATCGCAACTCCTGCTCACAACGACGAGCGATAACAGCGAACAGCGGATTCGAGATATCCCGGAGGACGAATCCAACGGTTCGTGTGGAACCACTTCGAAGCGACTGTGCTAGGAGGTCAGGTTGATAGCCGAGTTGCTTTGCAGCATCCTTTACCTTTTTCCGCATCTTGGGCGAGACATCTGGATGGTCGGACAGGACGCGCGACACGCTCGACAGGGCCACGCCCGCGAGTTTGGCAACGTCGCGGATCGTCGACGGGACGCCACTCGGGTTTTCGTCCATGTCGATTCCATCCACTATCTACGATTCGGGAAAGGTTACCGCACCGCGCATCGAGGTCGGGACCGAGTGGGAGGCTATGTGTCGACTCGGTATCTCTCGATGAAATCATCGTCCAGTTCCCATCCGAATCCCGGGCCTTTGGGCAGGACGAGATGGCCGTCCTCAAAGGCTCCGCGATTGGCGAGGATATTCCAGAAGATCGGATCTCTGTTTGGCGAAAAGACCTCGGCGTAGGTTCCATTCGAAACTGAGGCAAGAAGCGGAGCGGCGACCTGAGCCTCCTCGTGGTGGCCCAGTTCGATGCCGAAGCTTGCAGCAAGCGCTGCGACCCGCCGCCACTCTGTCGGCCCCCCGCCCCAGGACGCATCGAAGTTGCAGACGTCGATCGCTCCGTTGAGCATCATCTCCCGCATTCCCACACGGCTGATCTCACTCTGCCCCGCAGCCACATTCACGCGCCCGCGGAAACGGACATCACGAAGCCCGCGCCAGTCCTCGTGCCATCGTGTCGGCTCCTCAAACCAGCGCAGCGGAACATGGCCTTCGATTAGCGAGAGAAACTCAAGAGCCTCAGGAACCGTATAGCCCTGATTTGCATCTACGATAAAAAGGAAGTCGTCTGGTACCAGCGACTTAGCGTGGCGTAGTCGAGCGGCATCCTCAATCGGAGGCCGCGCGCCGATCTTGAACTTCATACCGACGAGCCCGTGCTCACCGGAGAAGAACGCCAGTTCGCGCTCCAGGTCGGCCTCGCTGCTGCCGTAATAGCCGCCGATCGCAATGACGGGGATACGGTCTCGATATCCGCCCCACACCTGCCAGAGCGGCATCTGCGCGGCCTTGCCGAAACAGTCCCATACGGCGCTGTCTACGCATGCGATCGCCTGCATGGGGATTGCGCGGTCGCGAAGTTGATCCAGGGTGACAGGCAACATCGCGTGCCACACGCGTTCCGGGCAGCATGCATCCAGACCGTTAACGAGGTTCGCAATCTCACCATGGATGATCGCGAGAACCTCACCCTGCTCCTCATCCGTGTCAGCGTTGTAACTCTGGCCGACGATTCCGTCCGACGTGTGGATGCGCGTGATGATCGTGCACCGGTTCCGCATCTTGTAATAGCTGCCCTTGTAGATGTGCTCTAGTGGGACCCGCAGCGGGATCGTCTCAATCCGCTCAATCGCAGCCACTAGAACCTCCGCATCGCACATGCACAACGTTTCCAGAAACGATACCACCATAGTCATACATGTCAACTGCAACCGGTATCGAACGGCGAATCTCGAACCCTCCGACAACCTCTGGAGCGGGGGCTACTGGACGTCGATCTCCGCGATGTAGTTGCCGGTCGAGACATCTTGGTCCACTGACACAAGTATCTCCACGATGACGCCGCCAACAGGACTCGGGACCTCGACCTGCGTCTTGTCGGTCTCGACTAGCAGCAGGGGATCTCCAGCCTTGACTACCTGGCCGACGCGAGCAACCACCTCGCTCACCACCACCTCGTCGACACTGTCCGCGACCTTCGGCATCTTTATGCGCGACTTCATCATTCGCTCCCTTGAGCGTTCCGACCCGTCCAGACATTTTCGAACATTGCTGCCACGGGCGGATGTGGAGCCGACCTGGTCCGTTCCACACTTGCGTCGATCTCGGCAGCGACGGCGCCGTCTAGTGCACTCGCACCCTCCGCTGAAAGCAGGCCCATGGAGATGAGTTGTTCGCGCCTCACTTTCACCGGATCGCGGTCCAGCCAGGCATCAAGCTCTCCCGCGGGTCGGTACTCTGCAAGGTCAGCTCGGGAGTGACCTGCGTAGCGGTAGGTGCGCGCTTCGATCAGGGTAGGACCTCCTCCCCCGCGTGCGCGATCCACGGCTCGGGCCATCGCCCCGAGTACGGCATCCATTTCCATGCCGTCGATGCTTTCGGCTGGCATTCCGTATCCCGCAGCACGCGTCGAGATATCCGTTACCCGGGTCGTGCGGTCGATGCGGCTGTACTCCGCGTACACGTTGTTGTCGCACACGAAGACGACGGGGAGATTCCAGATGGCAGCGAGATTCAGGCCCTCGTGAAACGCCCCGATATTCGTGGCCCCGTCGCCGAAGACGCCGACCGACACTCTGCTCTCTCCGCGCGTCTGGAAGGCGAGTGCGGCGCCAGCACCGATGGGAATGCCCGCGCCGACTATGGCGAACGTAGGCATCAAGCCGACGTCGGGATCGGACAAGTGCATCGATCCGCCCATACCGCCGATACAGCCTGTCGTTCTACCCATGATCTCTCCGAGCACCGAGTCAGGCGTCAGTCCGAGGGCGAGCGCGATGCCGTGTCCTCTGTAGGTGCACGACACGGCGTCGTCGGGATTCAGCGAGGCCGCGAGGCCAACAGCGAGAGCCTCCTGTCCTTGGCAGGTGTGTGTCGTGCCGTGCACGAGACCCTCGGAAAACAATCCGACAATGCGCTCTTCGAGCTCCCTGATCTCCCGCATTCTGCGGTATTGCTCCACGGGGTCGGAGAGGAGCTGCCTTCGCTCAACTGACGTTAACATCACGGATCCCATTCGTCGCATTGTCTTCCCACCAATGAAGGGGAGGCACTCCGGTCGCCAAGTAGGAGGAGAGTTGGCGACGGATGTAGTCGGGCCAAGGGCAGTACAACGCCTCCAGCTCCTTGCCGTACGGGACCGGCGCGTCCGGGGCGGTGATGCGAAAGGGCGCTGCGGCCAATCGCGAGTAAGAGGTCCGAACGATGCTTGCCACAATCTCGCTCCCCCAACCGCCGCTGAGCGGAGCTTCTTCAACAACTACCAGCCGTCCCGTTTTAGCCACCGAGGCGTGAACCGTGCCCTGATCCCATGGAAAGAGAGTGGCAAGGTCGATCACCTCTGCGTCTATCTCTGCCTCGTTGACTGCAGCGAGCACCTTCCCCACCGTCTGGCCTAGAGAGACGATGGTCACGGCACTGCCGGTTCGCAGAACTCGTGCACGTCCGATGGGCACCAGTCCGTCTTCTCCCGTCACAACTTCGCCGCGTTCGGGGTAGAGAGCTCGCGGTTCAAGGACAACCACCGGGCCAGGCTCGCGAATCGCCGAGCGCATGAGCCCATACGCGGCTTGCGGATCGGACGGAGTGACGACGATCAGTCCTGGTGTCGCACTCACCCAGTTCTCTAATGTCTGACTGTGTTGCAAACCGAAGCCCGCGCCGCTTCCCACGGAGGCGCGAACGACCATCGGCACAGTGAGACGCCCGCCACTCATGTAATGGAACTTCGCTGCCTCAGTCACCACCATGTCAAGGGCGACGCCCATGAACTCCATGAACATGATCTCCGCAACCGGTTTAAGTCCCGCCACGGCGGCACCAACGGCTGCGCCGAGAAACCCCATTTCCGAGATAGGCGTGTCGCGCACACGCAACGGCCCAAACTCTTCCAAGAGGCCCTCGGAGGTCTTGAACGGGCCTTCGGCCTCCGCGACGTCTTCGCCAAAAGTCACCACGGACGGGTCTGCCCGCATTTCATCCCGCAGCGCGATGGCGATCGCTTGCCTAAATCTCAACTTGGCCAAGGCATACCTCCGCGTCCAATCCGTGATGCCTAACCGACATCTACTGATATCGTTTCCAGTATTATGTCAGAGCGGCCATTAGTAGGCAACCACTAGGTTTCTGACCCTTAGTAGGCAACACTTATGCCTAGGTAAGGCATGTCAGCGCTAAATCCCAATGAGGACAAAGGCACGATACGGCTTCACCGCGTGACAGACAGGTCGTCTTTCACGGCTCTCATTAAGGAGATTTAGCACCATGGCAAAAGGCACCGTAAA
>CAMAWO010000027.1 GCA_945861925.1 Bifidobacterium breve
ACCCGAACAGGCGCCCCAGCTCCACGCCGTCGTCGACCGTCTCTGCGCGCTCGCCGACATGGAGAAGCCGCGGGTCGGCATAGCCGATACCGACGTCCCGAATGCCTTCGCAACGGGCCGCAGCGCGAACAGGTCGGTCGTCGTCGTGACGACCGGCCTCCTGCGCCGGCTCGATCAGGAGGAGCTCGAAGGCGTGCTCGCCCATGAGCTCTCCCATGTCGCGCATCGCGACGTCACGGTCATGACAGTGGCATCCTTTACGGCGATCCTTGCCGGATTCATCGCACGGACGGCCATGTGGGGATCGATGGGTCGTGACCGGCGTGACCAGAACGCTGCGGTGGTGTTCATCGTCGTGACCCTCGTGAGCCTCCTCGTCTATGCCGTGTCCTTTGTCCTCATCCGCGCACTCTCCCGATATCGCGAGCTGGGAGCCGATCGCGGTGGAGCGCTCATCACCGGACGACCGTCGGCGCTTGCTCGCGCCCTCCAGAAGATTTCGGGCGACATGGCGCAGATCCCGACGCGGGACCTGCGAGCCATGGAGCCGGTGAGTGCCTTTGCCTTCTTCCCGGCTCTCGGCGGGGGACGCGGATTCAGCCTCGAGGGGCTCCTCGCCACCCACCCGCCACTCGACAAGCGGCTCGCGCAACTCGCGAAGATCTCCGCCGAGCTCGGCGATCGCTGAGCTGGCATGGGATTCATGGACACGGTCCTCGGTCGACGCAAGCCGGCCCAACCGAACCTCGATTCGCTGTTCGCCCTTCCCTCGGCGGCCATCACGCTGCAGGTTGACCTCGACATGACCCCGACCGGGCGGGGTTCCGTCGCCTTCCGAGCGCCGGAGGGCCGGGCTTTCGTCGACCTCCAAGATGAGATTCAGCAATTGCTTGACGCTGATTCGGGACCGCCCGTGGAGATTGCGAGTGATGAGTTCGGCTTCACGTGGATCCTCGTGACGACCGATCCTGCCGATCTGTCATCCGTGGTGACCGACCTGCACGCCGTGAACTCCTCGCTCGTCGCGGCGGGGTTTGGCCCGCAACTCCTCTGCTCGCTCGTCTCATTCCATGATCCAAGCGATCGACCGCTGGCACTCGTCTACCTCTACAAGCGGGGCACGTTCTATCCGTTCGCCTCTGAGAGCGGGGCCGGGGAGCGCCGGGACAACATCCTGGAGCTTCGGGTGCGCGACATGCTCGCGCGCGAGCTTCCGGTAGAGCCGGATGTCTCGCGCTGGTTCGCGGTGTGGGGAGCGCCAGGGCTGTAGCGGATCAATCCCTTGTGGCCGCTGCTCCGGGCAATGCCAGCATGCGATCGAGGGCGACCTTGGCCCAGTGCTTGGTGTCGGCGTCGACTTCGATGCGATTGACGACCTTGTCTGCGACGAGCGACTCAAGCACCCAGACGAGGTGGGGAAGGTCGATCCGGTTCATCGTCGAGCAGAAGCACACGGTGCGATCGAGGTAGACGACGGTCTTGTCCGGGTTGGCCTTCGCCAGTCGCTTCACGAGGTTCAGTTCGGTTCCGACGGCCCAAGCGGTGCCGGGTTCGGCCGCTGAGATCGTCGTGATGATTGCCTCCGTCGATCCCACGAAGTCGGCCTTGACGACGACCTCATTCGTGCATTCCGGGTGGACGATGACGTTGACCCCGGGCACGCGAACCCGCACCTCGTCGACCTCATCGGCGGTGAATCGACCGTGGACAGAGCAATGCCCACGCCACAGAATCACCTTCGCGGCACGAAGTTCATCGGCGGACAGCCCGCCGCCCGGTTTGAGCGGATTGAAGACCACGCAGTCGTCGAGTGAGAGCCCGAGGTCCAAGACGGCCGTGTTGCGCCCTAGGTGCTGATCCGGCATGAACAGCACCTTCTCACCCCGGGCGAAGGCCCATTCCAAACTGCGCTGCGCGTTACTCGACGTGCAGACCGAGCCACCATGGCGACCGGTAAATGCCTTGATGGCAGCCGTCGAGTTCATGTAGGTGATCGGAATCGTGACGTCGGCGATGCCTGCCTCGGTGAGGACATCCCAGCAGTCCTCGACCTGGGCGATGTCGGCCATGTCGGCCATCGAGCATCCTGCTGCGAGGTCCGGGAGGATGACCTGCTGGTTGGGGGAGGTAAGGATGTCGGCACTCTCGGCCATGAAGTGGACGCCGCAGAAGACGATGAACTCGGCGTCAGGGTGAGCGGCTGCCTGCTGGGCCAGCTTGAAGGAGTCGCCCGTGACGTCGGCGAACTCGATGACTTCATCGCGCTGGTAGTGGTGGCCGAGGATGAAGACGCGCTCGGCGAGCGCCGCCCTCGCCGCTCGCGCACGTTCGACGAGGCCGGGATCCGAGGCCGCGGGCAGGTCGCCAGGACATTCGACACCCCGTTCACTGGCTGGATCAGCGCCCTTACCCATGAGCAGAAGGGCAAGGGGGGTAGGGGTTGGATCGTGCAGCAAATCTGACATAAGCACATTGTCTACCGGAGGTCTGACGGACGCGAACGGCGGCGGGGAATGTTCAAAGTGGGCGATTGGTTGGAATCCACGTACACTCAAGTCAAGACTTCCACCGGAAAGGGACATCCCAATGACGGCTGACACAACCACCGAGACCGAGGTCATCACCACCGATGGCATCGTGCTCACCGATACCGCAGCGATCAAGGTCAAAACCCTGCTTGAGGCCGAGGGTCGCGACGACCTCGCACTTCGCGTAGCTGTTCAGCCTGGCGGCTGCTCTGGCCTTCGCTACCAACTCTTCTTCGACGACCGGAGTCTTGACGGCGATGTCGTCCGCGACTTTGGCGGCGTGGGCGTTGTCACGGATCGCATGAGCTCCCCCTACTTGAGCGGTGCGACGATCGACTTCGTTGACACGATCGAGAAGCAGGGTTTCACCATCGACAATCCCAATGCTGGCAGCTCATGCGCCTGCGGGGACTCCTTCAGCTAGTTCACGGTACCTCAGGTTCACGGGGCTCGGAGCGATTCGCTCCAGGCCCCGATGAATGCCCGGGGATGAGCCGGTAGGGTCTGCCGACGTGGCTGTCCTCATCACTGGTTCCATCGCAACCGACCATCTCATGACCTTTCCAGGCCGGTTCGCCGACTCCTTCGTCGCCGAGAAGCTCGACAAGATCTCGTTGTCGTTCCTTGTTGACGAACTAGAGATTCGCCGCGGCGGGGTGGCCCCAAATATTGCGTTCGGCATGGGTTGCCTCGGCTTGAAGCCGGTGCTTGTCGGGGCAGTCGGCCCTGACTTCGCCGACTATGAGTCGTGGCTGCAGCGACACGGCGTCGATACACGGGGGGTTCATATCTCCGAATCCCGCCATACCGCCCGGTTCATCTGCACGACCGATGAGGAGCAAAACCAGATCGCCTCGTTCTACCCGGGTGCGATGTCGGAGGCGCGAAACATCGAACTCAAGCCGGTGGTCGACCTCGTCGGTGATGTCGAGGTCGTCCTCATCGGTGCGAATGATCCCGAGGCCATGCTTCGACACACACAGGAGTGCAGGTTCCGCGGCTATGCCTTCGCCGCCGACCCATCGCAGCAACTCGCTCGCATGGAAGGCCCCGACATCAAGCCGCTTGTCGAAGGCGCGACCTTCCTGTTCACCAACGAGTACGAGTCCGCGCTCATCCACCAAAAGACCGGTTGGAATGAGCGCGACATCGCATCGATCGTTGAGACGCGTGTGACAACGCTCGGCCCGCAGGGCGCCCGCATCGAGCGGCGTGGCGAGCCAGCAGTGTCCGTCCTCGTTGCAGAGGAGGACCGGCGTGCTGACCCGACCGGTGTTGGCGATGCATTCAGGGCCGGCTTCCTGTCAGGGCAGGCTTGGGGGCTCTCCGATGAGCGCTCCGCGCAACTCGGCGCGCTGCTAGCGACCTACGTGATCGAGACGATCGGCACCCAGGAGTACGAGCTGGCCCAGTTGCATTTTCTCGAGCGCATGGCCAAGGCCTACGGTGACGATGCTGCGGCCGACGTTGAGCCGCACGTCTCCTGCCCTCGGCCGTAGCCTGCCCTATGCCGTTCGAGATCTGAGTGATGCCGGTCGAGCCGCCACCGAGCAACTGGCTGCTGCCGGACCCTCGCGTTTGCGAGCCTAGAGCGAATGTCGTGGGGGCCGGTGCGGACCTCGAGCCTGGGACCCTGCTTGCTGCGTATCGATGCGGCCTGTTTCCGATGCACCTTGACGACGGGGCGATTGGCTGGTGGTCTCCGGACCCGCGCGGCATCCTCCCGCTCGATCGCCTGCGGGTAACGAGTTCGATGCGGCAGTCAGCTCGACGGTTCCAGGTGACATTCGACGGAGCGTTCGACGAGGTCATCGCGGCGTGTGGCGACCGTCCTGAGGGGGAGCGGTGGATCAATGACGACATCCGAGCCGCCTTCATCCGACTCCATAAACTCGGCTGGGCGCACTCGGTCGAGGTGCGCAGGGCGGGTGTTCTCGTTGGAGGTCTATACGGGGTTGAGTCGGGTGGGCTGTTCGCCGGCGAATCGATGTTTCATCGTGAGCGAGATGCCTCGAAGGTGGCCCTCATGGCTCTCGTTGGGCGGTTGCGCGATGGTGGCGGGCGCCGTCTGCTCGATGTTCAGTGGGCGACGGAGCACCTCACCTCGCTCGGTGCAGTGGAGATCCCCCGGGATGACTACCTCGATGTGCTCGCTGGCGTGATCGGCGAGGATCCCTGCCTGTCGAGCTAGGCGGGGGGCGTCAAGGCAACGATGTATGCGTCTCCGGAGCCTTCGTCCGCAGGCGGCTGGGCCCCGATGAAGGTGAATCCCTTGAGCCGGCACCAGGCAGGGATGTCATAGGCGGCGGCTGGATCGTCTGAGAGCACTGCGATGACGCATCCGGGCGGAGACGTAAGTGACGCTCGCATGAGGGCGATGACCGGAATCGGGCAGCGCTCCCCTCGCTCGTCGATCCAGACATCCACGGCCACAGGCGACATCAGAGGTCATCGCGCACGTAGGCGACCACAAGGGGAAGCTCCCGGATGAAGGCGTCGACGGTCGCCTCCGTGCATCCGAATGGGAGGGAGACCCGGACGTTTCCCCCGGTGTAGGCACCCATGGCTGCGAGGACGTGACTGGGGCGCTGGCTCTCCGCCACGCACGCCGAGCCGCTCGCGACGGCAAAGCCGCGCCTGTCGAGCTCGGTCACGATCGCCTCGCCGGACGTGTAGAGAACTGAGAACGTGACGATGTGGGGCAGCCGCTGGACGGGGTCGCCGAGGACCTCGACATCTGGGACCCCCGCGGCCGCCTCGCGAATGCGATCGATGAAGCCGCGCGCGCGATCGGCCTCGGCATCAGCCCGTGGGAGGACGAATTCGAGCGTGGCTGCGCAGCCCACGGCCGCCGGGATGTCGGGGAACCCGCCGATCCAGCCGCGTCCGCCTTCATCTGGAGCCTGCCATCGAACCCCGCGGCGGACGACGAGAATCGCAACCCCCGCGGGACCAGCCCAATCGCGGGCCGAGGCGAAGAGTGCGGACCATCCACGTGGAAGGGGGCCACGGCCAATGAGCTGGCCGGCATCAACGAGGAGTCCGGCCCTGCCACCGCGTGCGGTGAGATCCGCGACCACCGCTACGGGTTGTGTGGTGCCCACCTCGGCGTTGGCTGCCTGCAGGCATCCGAGCATTCCGCCGGTTCCCAGGAGCGCTGCTGCACACGACTCGACGTCGACGCGGCCTAACCCGTCGACGTTGATGAGCTCAGATCCGGGGCGCTCATCGGCGAGGTCGAGGAGCATTGCGGTTTCGACTCGCCCAGCAACGAGCCCACCGCGGTATCCATGGACGGCTGCTCGGGCGGCGACGGCGGTCGAGGGGGCGAAATGGACCTCATCGGCCGCGATGGGCTCATTGGCGATGGAGGACAGGCTTGCTGCGACGCTCGATCGCGCGGCATCGAGCAGGATGCCAGCCCTGCGCCCAACATGGTGCAGTCGCGTGGGATCGGCCCAGGCCTCAGCCTGAGTGACCGCACCTGCGGCTCGGCCTGCGTCGAGCACAGGTTGGCCGCCCACGGCGTCGAGGTAGCCCTCCAGGCTCGGCGGAACATCGCGCATGCTGGCCAAGATAGCCGAGATCGGTGGACGCCCTCACCCGACTCCGGTTGGGTTCGTGGCCGCAGGCTCGCGAGAGGTCCGCTGGAGGGCAAAATCACATCGGGGTCGCCATGCCACCATGGGGGGCGTGCGCTAGTCTCGTGATCACGACAGCACCTGTAAGGGTGAGCGCTTCAGCAGCACCGGCGCGACCGATCGATCCACTAGAAGGGCGAAACGTGGGTTCCACTGAGTTTGTGCCGTCAGTTGCCCGGCGCCGCCGAACGCGGGGTCTGTTCCTCGTGTTGGGCGTGATCGCGGCCGTTGTCGTCCTGAGTGGATGCACCGTGAACGAGTCACTCTTCTTCGATCTCCCATCGCCGGCTACCAAAGAGGCCACCATCACCCAGAACCTGTGGCAGGGGTCGTGGATTGCGGCATGGGCCGTTGGGGCGTTCACCTGGGCACTCATGCTGTGGGCCGCCGTCGCGTACCGGCGCCGTCACCGCGATGAGGTGCCTGAGCAGACGAAGTACAACCTGCCGATCGAGATGCTCTACACGATCGTGCCACTTGTGATGATTCTGGGCCTGTTCTGGTTCACGGCGAGGGACCAGAGCGAACTGCTCTCCTTGGAGAATGATCAGCAGCAGACGGTGAATGTGGTGGGCTTCCGGTGGGCGTGGGGCTTCAATTACCTCGACGAGGGCGTATACACAATCGGTCTGCCGGTCGGCGCAGGAACCACGAATGATCCGGCCACGCTCGTTCTTCCGGTGAACGAGAAGGTTCGATTTGAACTCACCTCACCCGACGTCATCCACTCCTTCTGGGTGCCCGCCTTTCTCTTCAAGATGGATGTCATCCCAGGAAAGACGAACGTCTTTGAGCTCACGCCCGACAAGGTGGGCACCTACGCTGGCAAGTGCGCGGAGCTTTGTGGCGTCGACCACTCGAGGATGCTCTTCGCGGTGAAGATCGTCGAGCGCCCGGAGTTCGACGCATACATCGCTGACCTGAAGGCCAAGGGACAAACAGGAACGCTCGACACCGGTCGCACAACGGATGCCGGTCAAGTACCGGATGAGAGGACGCTATGACGATCCTGGAAGACAGAGTCACGGCGCCAGTGACAGACGGCCCCTCGAGGCCCGTCGTTCGGAAGAAGAGCCCGGGAGCAATGGTCGTCTCGTGGATCACCTCCACGGACCATAAGGTCATCGGCTACATGTACCTCATACTCGCGACCCTGTGGTTCTTCATTGCAGGTGCTATGGCATTGGCGATTCGTGCGGAACTCGCAGTCCCGGGTTTGCAATTCGTCTCGCTCGAGCAATACAACCAGCTCTTCACGATGCACGGAACCATCATGCTGTTCCTCTTCGCGACCCCGTTGTACGTCGGCTACGCGAACGTCATCATGCCCCTGCAGATCGGTGCCCCTGACGTCGCGTTCCCACGACTGAACATGCTGGGATTCTGGCTGTTCTTCTTCGGCGGCATCACCGTCGCGGCCGGCATCTTCACCCCGGGAGGCGCCGCCTCCTTCGGATGGTTCGCCTATGCGCCGCTCAGCAACGCAGTGAACTCACCCGGCGTTGGCGGCGATCTGTGGCTGCTTGGCCTCGCGATCGGTGGCCTCGGTACCATCCTCGGCTCGGTTAACTTCATCACGACGATCTTCTGCATGCGCGCACCCGGCATGACCATGTTCCGCATGCCGATTTTCACGTGGACCATCTTCATTACGGCGCTCCTTGTGCTCATCGCCTTCCCGATCCTCGCTGCGGCACTCATTGTTGCCTTCGTGGATCGTCACTACGGGGCTGTGGTGTTTGCCTCGGAGAATGGGGGAGCCATCCTGTGGCAGCACCTCTTCTGGTTCTTCGGCCATCCGGAGGTATACATCCTCGCCTTACCATTCTTCGGCATCGCGAGTGAGATTATTCCGGTGTTCTCGCGCAAGCCAATCTTTGGGTACAAGGGGGTTGTGTTCGCAACAATGAGCATTGGTGCCCTGTCTGTGGCGGTGTGGGCCCACCACATGTACGTCACTGGATCTGTCTACCTTCCGTTCTTCGCGCTCATGACGATGCTTATTGCCGTTCCGACCGGGGTGAAATTCTTTAACTGGATTGGGACCATGTGGCGAGGCTCGGTGAGTTTTGATACGCCAATGCTCTGGACGATGGGCTTCCTCATCACGTTCCTTTTTGGTGGTCTGACCGGCATCATCCTGTCTGCTCCACCGCTGGACTTCGCGGTCTCGGACAGCTACTTCGTGGTTGCCCACTTCCACTACACAGTGTTTGGCACCGTCGTTTTCCTCTTCTTCGCGGGCTTGTACTTCTGGTGGCCGAAAATGACCGGCAAGATGCTCAATGAGCGACTAGGGAAGATCCACTTTTGGCTGCTCTTCGTCGGGTTCCAAGTGACGTTCCTTGTCCAGCATTGGCTTGGTGTGCAGGGGATGCCCCGCCGCTACGGCGACTACCTACCGGCGGACGGCTTCGAACTGCTCAACACCATATCGACGGTGGGCGCTGCGATCCTGGGGATCTCGACCCTCTTCTTCATCTGGAACGTCATCAAGACCCAGCGCACGGCACCAAAGGTCACGGTCGATGACCCCTGGGGATGGGGTGGCTCGCTTGAATGGGCGACCTCCTGCCCGCCGCCACGGCATAACTTCGTGACGCTGCCTCGGATTCGGTCTGAGCGGCCGGCGTTTGACCTGCATCACCCGGAGCTCGCGGCAGCAGCTCATAGTCCGGCCGTGGGGGGTTCACAGCAGTGAGGATTGAAGGTGCGCTTTTTGCCATGGGGGCGGTGTTCTACGCCTTTGTTGCTGGCGTCTACTGGTACTTCAGCCGTGACGTGGTCGGCACCACTGCACTTGCCCTGACTGGAGCGCTGGCGTTTCTGGTCGCGTTCTACTCCCTCTACACCGCGAAGCGGGTCTACCCCCGCCCCGAGGATCGCCTCGACGCGGAGGTTGACGAGGCTGACCCGGAGTATGGGTTCTTCAGTCCGAACTCATGGTGGCCGCTCGTTCTCGGATTCAGCACAATGGTGATCGTGTTCGGGCTCATTTTTGCGGTGTGGCTTATCGTGCTCGGAGCGTTTATCCTGCTCATCGCCCTGATTGGGTGGATGTTCGAGTACTACCGTGGAGCCTTCGCTCACTAGTCGGTGGAGGGAGAAGGGTGAGCGTCCGGGCTGTGTATCTCATACGAGGGATGTCGCTCATCGTTTATCCGGTGCTCCTCAGCGGGTGCGGAACTGCGCTCCAAGTGCCAAGTGTTTCGCTGGAGACGTTAACAGGTGAGGTTGCGTCTGCTGCCTCTATCACGGCGCGACCGAGCGGTCCAGCGCCGGTGAAGCCCGGTGAGCCAATCATCGTAACCGCGGTTGACGGCCACTTGTCCAGTGTCGATGTGATCGGACCGAAGGGTCCGCTGCCGGGAACGTTGTCGGATGACGGTACCCGTTGGCAGGTGGATGTGCGCTCCTTGCGTTACAACAGCACGTACCGGGTTGAGGCCACGGCGATTGATGCTCGGGGGGTCGCCACGACCAAGACGAGCGAGTTCAGCACGATTGCGCCCACGGCATTCTTTACCGGCGAAGTCGTGAGCCCGGCTGCAGGGGCGCTCGTGGGCGTCGGGATGCCGGTGGTGGTTACCTTCGACCGACCCATCAAGAATCGAGCCGAGGTCGAGCAATCACTCGTCGTACGGACGCCCACCTCGATCGAGGGAGCATGGGCTTGGCGCGATGCAGCGACTGTCGAATTTCGCCCAAAGACCTACTGGCCGGGGAACATTACCGTTGAGGTTGACGCGAACTTTCAGGGTGTCGAATCGAATAACGGGGTGTACGGAAGGGGTGGTCTGGCGTCATCATTCAGGATCGGGCCATCAATGGTGACGAAAGTGAATGCCCTCACCTATGAGGCGCAGGTGTTCCGTGACGGAGCAGTGGTCCGGACGATTCCGATCACCGCCGGGAAACTGGGATTTGAGACAAGGTCCGGCACCAAGCTCATTGTGAGCAAGGAGCGCACGAGGATCATGGATGCTGCGACCGGCGGTACCGATCGAAGTGACCCGGAGTACTACCGGCTCAAGGTCGAGTACGCCATGCGAGTGACCTACTCTGGCGAATTCGTGCACGCTGCCCCATGGTCTGTGGGGTCGCAGGGCCGGGCGAACGTGAGCCACGGCTGCATCGGGATGAGCACCTCGAATGCTCAGTGGTTGTACGACCAGACGCTGGTCGGCGATGTCGTTGAGGTGTCAGGCACGGGTAACGTGCAAAACCTTGGTAATGGCATCACCGTCTGGAACGAGACTTGGCCGAGTTGGCTTGAGCGGTCCGCTACGGGGAGCGTGAGCACGGTCGCTACCGGTACCCTGAGGCCAGAGCAGCAGGGGGGCGTCGCCGACATGTTCATTGTGCCCCCAGAACGGCCGAGCCCATTGCAGAGTGCTCAAGGATCCGTAGTGCCAGGAGTACCAGGACTCGTCGTTCCAAGCGTTACGTTATCGCCGTCAGGGCCGCCGACTCCATCAGCTATGTAAGTCGTCGGTTATTGCGGGGAGCACAGGCGGGCACGGGGCACCAGACGAATATGTTACGTGGCAATGAGTGAGGGTCGGAGCCACGTGCCTCCGACCCTCACTTGCTCCTGATGCCTCCCTCAGTGCTGAGTGCGCTCAGCCATTTGTTCGGCGTTCGTCTGCGGCATACCCGGGTGGTGAAGCACACCACCGTGGAATGTGTTGATCTCGTCGGCATCCTCGTAGGCGTGGAGCGGGGCCTCAAGCGCCGCCTCGTGGGCCAAGTGATGCTCAGCCGCCTCGATTTCTGCGGCGGTCGGCTTAGCGATGTTCTCGGCGTAGAAGAAGCCGCTGAGCTTGTGCTGGAGGTTTTGCAGATGGAAGCGCTTATTGCGGACTCCGGCCGCATCACGACGCTCCGGTGCCGGCAGCGGGGTGATATCGGTCTTGCTCATGATCACGGCCTTGTCCCTAATGGAGATCGGCTCATGGACCTCGATGAACTCGCCGTGTGGCAAGCGCAGGATGCGCCCCGACTCGTAGCCATGGAGTAGTTTGTCGCGATCACGGCGTTGGAGACCGAGGCAGATACGTCGCGTCACGACGAACATGATCGGCGGGATGACAAAGATCGCGATCCGTAGGAACCAGGTGATCGAGTTGATCGTCAGATCGAAGCTGGTGGCGATGATGTCGTTGCCACCGCCGATCCACAGGAGACCGTAGAACGTGATGGCCATGACACCGAAGCCGGTCCTCGTCGGGTTGTTTCGAGGCCGATCGAGGAGATGGTGCTCCTTCTTGTCGCCGGTCACCCACGCCTCGATAAAGGGGTAGAGCGCGAGTCCAGTGAAGAGGATGCCGGGCACGATGACCGCTGGGATGAGGATGTTCCAGGAGATGGTCCACCAGTCGAAGAGGTTGGTCTCCCAGTTCGGCATCATGCGGAGAGCACCGTCGAGGAAGCCCATGTACCAGTCTGGCTGCGACCCGGCACTCACTTGATCCGGCATGAATGGCCCGAAAATCCAGATCGGGTTGATCGTGACGAGTCCGCCGATGAGGGCGATGATTCCGAACACGATGAAGAAGAAGCCGCCCGCCTTGGCCATGTAGACAGGCATGAGCGGGTAGCCAACGACGTTCTCGTTCGTGCGACCCGGCCCGGGGAACTGGGTGTGCTTCTGGGTCCAGACGAGCATGAGATGCACCGTGACGAGCGCGAGGATCAAGCCCGGGACGAGAAGAATGTGCACTGAGTAAAGCCGGGAGATGAAATCGTTGCCGGGGAATTGCCCGTCAAAGAGTAGGAAGGTGGCCCAAGTGCCGATAACAGGCACTGCCTGTGCGATGCCGCGGGTGATCTGCAGCCCGGTGCCGGAGAGCAGGTCATCTGGCAGGGAGTAGCCCGAGAACCCGGCGATGAGCCCTAGGGTGACGAGGACCACGCCGATGAGCCAGTTGAACTCACGGGGCTTGCGGAACGCACCGGTAAAGAACACGCGGAACATGTGAACCGCCATCGCCGCAATGAAGATGAGCGCGGCCCAGTGGTGCATCTGGCGGATGAGCAGGCCGCCCCGGATGTCGAAGGAGATGTCGAGTGACGAGGCGTACGCCTCGGACATGAGAATGCCCTTGAGCGGCACGTAGGAACCGTCGTAGACGACCTCGATCATCGAGGGCTTGTAGAAGAAGGTGAGGAAGGTCCCGGTGATGAGCACGACGATGAAGCTGTAGAGGGCGATCTCCCCGAGCATGAAGGACCAATGGTCCGGGAACACCTTGCCGAGGTTCCGCGCGAGGAACTTGTTACTGCCGACACGCTGATCAACGTAGGTGGCGACTCCGCCTCCGGCCTTCTCTATCGTGCTTGCCTCGCTCATCCACGCTCCCAGAAACTTGGCCCTACGGGCTCAGCGAAATCGGACCTTGCTACAAGGAATCCTTCCTCATCTACGCCAATCGGCAACTGCGGCATGCGTCGCGCAGCCGGACCGAACACGACATTGCCTGCATCGGCTAGGTCAAAGGTCGATTGGTGGCAGGGGCACAGGAGGTGGTGGGTGCGCTGCTCATATAGCGCTGTTGGGCAGCCGACATGGGTGCAGATTTTTGAGAAGGCAACGATGCCCTGGTAATCCCAACCGTCGCCCTGTTGCGCCCTGATGTCGCTTGGATCCAAGCGGACGAGGATGATCGCGGCCTTCGTGCGCGCATTCATGTTGCCCTCGAGTTCTTGGACCTCCTCAAGATCCTCCGGAATGGCGGAGACGAGTCCGCCGATCGGGAGGTCCTCGGGCTTAATGGGCATGAGGCTGGGGTCGGTGACGATGCGCAGCCCGTCGTGCCACAGGGTGACGGACAGGAGGTCTGCGGGGCTCGGGCTGCCTGCCGGCGCCGTCCACAGATCGCGCAGCGGAATGAGCAGCGCAATCGGAAAGAGCGCCAAGGAACCGATGAGCGTTCGCCTAATAAGTTTGAACCGGGCAAAGCCGGATTCGGACTTGCCGCGCTCGTAGTTGGCGAGGGCCTCTTGGTCAGCCGATGCCGGTGAGGACAGGTCGTGACGATCCTGGACAACCTCGACGTCGGGCATGAGTTTTTTCGCCCACTGGATGGCCCCGGCTCCGATGAGGAAGATGGCAGCACCGAGGGTGAGCCCGAGGACAAACGTGCTGGTTCCCACATCACCGAATACCGGGATGTAGATGATGGAGGTCTTGTCGATCGTCATGTATCCAACGACGAAGGCGATGGTGAGGAGCATGGAGAGCATGAACATGGCAGCGACTTGACGTTCGGCGCGACGTGCTGCCTTCGGGTCAGTATCAGCCATGCGCGGGGCATGGGGGACATCGGCAACGGGGGAGTAGCCGAGGCGCTCCGGAGCGTTGCCGTGCGAGTCGTGGGGAGTGAGATCGCTCATCGTGCCTTGATTCCGATCCAGACGGCCGCTCCGAGGAGAGCGGCGAAGACGGCGGTCCACAGGAACAACCCCTCAGTGACGGGTCCAAGGCGGCCAAGTGAGAGCCCACCCGGGTTGGGAGCGACCTGCAACTCGTTCACGTAGGCGATGATGGCCTTCTTGTCCTCTACCGGAAGCGTGCCGTTCGAGAAGACCGGCATGCTCTGCGGACCAGAGACCATGGCCTCGTACAACTCCTGGGGGGTGGCCTCCATGAGGCTGGGGGCGTACTTCCCCTGGGTCAGGGCGCCTCCCTGGCCTGCTGCCTGGTGGCACTGGGCGCAGTTCACCCGAAACAGCACTCCGCCCTCGGCGATGTCGGCGTCCTCGTAGTCCAACTGCTCGGCGGTCGGAATTGCCGGGCCCGGAGCGAGGGAGGCGACGTATGCGGCGAGTTGCGCCGTCTCATCGGCGCTGTACTGCGGCTCCTTGGCGGTCGCCTGAGCGCCCGGTGCGGCGAGCGGCATTCGCCCGGTGAAGACCTGAAAGTGAACTGAGGCCGCCCCGACGCCAAGTAGAGTGGGCCCATTGGCCGTCCCTTGGGCCTGCATACCGTGGCAGGAGGAGCACCCGGTCAGATAGAGCTTGTTTCCCTCATCGATCGCTATCTGTCCTACATCGGCTGCCTGCGCGGTTTGGGAGCTGGAGATGACCGCATAGGCACCTCCGACCGACACTAAGGCGATGGTGAGAAGCGAGGGGGCGAACAGCGGGCTTCTTCGGTGTGCGGCGAGGAACTTCACCTTCGATCGAACCTTCCTGCAGGGGAGTCGTCGGATGAGGGTTGGCGGTTATTTGAGGATGTAGATCATGAAGAACAGGGCGATCCACACGACGTCGACGAAGTGCCAGTAGTACGACACGACGATCGCGCGAGTTGCCTGGTCGTGCGTGAAGCGCTTGGCCACGTAGGTGGTCGCGAGCACGAACAGGAAGGCGATGAGGCCACCGGTGACGTGCATACCGTGGAATCCGGTGGTGAGGTAGAAGACCGAGCCGTAGGCGTTCGAGGAGAGCGTGAGCCCCTCGCGCACGAGCTCGGTGTACTCCATGACCTGTCCAGCGATGAAGAAGGAGCCCATGAGGAAGGTGATGACGAACCAGCGGCGCAGCCCCTTGACGTCGCCACGCTCCGCGGCGAACACACCGAGTTGGCAGGTCACCGAGGAGAGCACGAGGATGGTTGTGTTGATGCTCGAGAAGGTGACGTTCAGCAGGCTGGACTCCTCGGCCCACAGGCCCGGGTTCACCGCCCGAAGGGTGAAGTACATCGCGAAGAGTCCGGCGAAGAACATGAGTTCGCTCGACAGCCACACGATGGTGCCGACCGCCACCATGTTCGGACGGTTCGCGGGTGCATGGTTGTACGCCGGGGGCGCTGTTGTCACGGTTGCCACAGGTTGATTCTGGCAGATCCGCGAGGTTGACGCGCTGTGACCCCCCGCACGAGCCGCCTGAAACGTGGCGGCGACCGAGCGCCGCGCTAGCGGCTGGCTAGAGTTTCACCCGTGAATGATGCGCATGCCTCGCAGGATGGCCCGGGCCGACCCATTCGAGTGCTCGTGTACAGCGACGATAGGTCGGTACGCGACTCCGTGCTGCTTGCCCTCGGCAGGCGGCCGGCACCGGAACTTGGCGATGTCACGTATATCCAGTGCGCCACCGAACCCGCGGTCATCGCCGAGGTCGACCGCGGCAAGCTTGACCTGCTTATCTTGGACGCAGAGGCTTCCCCCGCAGGTGGGATGGGTATCGCCCGGCAGGTCAAAGACGAGATCTTCCACTGCCCGCCGGTTCTGCTCCTTATCGCCCGGCCGCAGGATGCCTGGCTCGCGACCTGGTCGCGTGCCGAAGCCGTGGCGTCGCGTCCGGTGAACCCAATGTCCCTCGCCCAGACGGTCGCGAGCCTGCTCCGGCAGCGCGTGGCCGTGACCTCGTAGTCAGGACACGGTAACCGTGGCAAGTTGGCCGCAGGTTTTGCGCGCCCTAACAAGGGGCGTGGACCTCGATGCTGACGAGGCCACCTGGGCCATGAACTCCATCCTCGAGGGCACCGCTACTGAGGCGCAGATCGGCGGGTTCGCCATGGCGCTGCGTGCGAAGGGCGAATCTGCCGCGGAAGTTGAGTCTTTCGTCACGGTCATGCTCGATCACGCCAAGCGCGTCGATCATGACTTCATCGCGCTCGATGTCGTCGGCACGGGCGGCGACTCCTCCCACTCCGTAAACATCTCAACGATGTCGGCCCTCGTGGCCGCTGCCGCTGGAGCCCCGATCATCAAGCACGGCAATCGGGCTGCATCATCGTCCACCGGAACGGCTGATGTCCTCGAGGAACTCGGCGTCCAGATCGGGCTTGAACCGGCGCAGGTCGCGGCATGCGCGCGCGAGGTGGGCATTGGATTCTGCTTCGCACCCTTGCATCACCCGGCGATGAAGTACGCCGCTCAGGCGAGGCGCGACCTCGGAGTCCCCACACTGTTCAACATCCTCGGACCCCTTGCGAACCCCGGGCTTGCCGAGGCCGCTCTCGTGGGATGCGCGGATGAAGCCCGTGCCTCGGTCATGGCAGACGTGCTCCATCGTCGAGGCGTCAAGGCCCTCGTCGTTCGTGGCGATGACGGCCTCGACGAGATCTCGACCGTCACGACGACGACCGTTTGGGACGCAACCGGGGCCCAGATCCGGCGGGTGACCTTCGACCCCCGCGACCTCGGCATCGCGTCGGTGGCTCCCCATCTGCTCGTCGGCGGCGATCGTGTGCGCAACGCCGACCTGCTGCGCAAGTCGCTGTCCGGCGCTAGCCAAGCACTTGGGGAAGACCACGAGCGAGTCGCCGCGATCCGCGATGTCGTGGCCGTTAATTCCGCTGCCGCGCTGGTCGCCTACGAGTCGGCCATGGGCAGGCACACCGAAGGCACCCTCGCAGATCGGATCGGCGCCCAGCTACCTCGTACCCGGCAGATCATCGAGACCGGGGCCTCGATGGACTTACTCAACGACTGGGTCCAACTCTGCGGCAAGCTAACCTCCTAACCCCCCCCCCGGGTCATTTCATCTAACCCCCCCCGGTCATTTCATCCAGATTCCGGCTGAAATGACCAAATTAATGGTCACTTCAGCCGGTTTTTGGTCATTTCATCCCGGAGCCGAGACCCGCCCCGAGCGGTGGCGCAACTGCAGCGACGAGATGAGAACGATGCGAACGCTGCCGCAACGCAGCACGACAGGAACACCTTGCTGAATCACCCCTCGAAGTACCACCCATTCCTCGTTCGCGTCAGATGAGGTCGAGGACGTGAGCAGTGGTTTGCAGCGCGCCCAATACCCAGCCCTGGTTGAGCGACAATGCGTCACCACACACGAAGAGTCGTCGCCGATCAAGGGGCGCGATGAGTTCCCTGGTCATCTTCCACGGTTCGACGCCAGGCCCCCACAACGGAATGTCACTGCCGACGGTCGTATCACCCCATCGCACCCCCCGTCCGTCGATGGGGAGAGGAACCGTGATGCCATGCAGGTCACTCAGTGCATCGGTGACCTCACGAATGATGGCGCCGTCTAGTTGCCCGGCCGCTTGCTCCGTCGGCGAAGACTCCAGTGAGGGGAACGTGTGAAATGCGTGGCGCCCGAAGGAGTAGCTCGCCATGATGAGCGAAGCGCCACTTGGATCCTCCTGCAGGTAGATGGTCTGCCGAAGTGGTCCATCGCTCACCGACCTCCCGGGCTCGAGCCCGAGATCCCTCCACCATGGGTGGTCATAGGCAAGATAGATCTTGATGGAGTCGTTTTCGATCAGGTGGCTCAAGGCGCGACTCAGCACAGCGGATTGCTGGAGAATCGGACTGTTGAACCAGAGCCTTCGCATGGACGAGCCAGACTGAGCGAGGATGACGGTGCCAGCGCGAACAGTGCGAGTACCGGATTCCGTTCTGATGCCAAAGTGAACGGTGAGCCCGCCTGCTGAATCCGGGTCATCCATGATGGAGATGGCCTGCCACCCGAGGTGAATATCCACACCGGCCTCGCTGGCGCGATCTGCCAGAGTGAGGGGTATTCGCTGCATGCCGCCATCGAGACCCATGTAATCGGCATCGGACACCGCGAGAATGTGCCGAGCCACTTGCTGGCGGACAGATCGGCGAGTTCGTAACCGATCCAATCCTGGACGAAGGCGGCGCCTTCCGCACCGAACTCAGCCTCAAGGAGCTCGCCAGCGGTGATGAAGGATAGCTTCGTGCCGTGATGGCTCAGGCCGTCGAGCCAATCACCGGTCTCATCACCCCCGACCGTGGAGAGGTCGTGAAGGCCGACCGACGCGGCGAGGCGCGTAAAAAATGAGTCCGGAGGGAGTGCTGCGAGGTCTGCACGCATTTGGTAAGGAAACTGGCCGGCGTGAGTCACCTCGCATCGGCGCATTCGGGTTCCTCGTAGCCTGACGAAGTTGCTCGGCGCCGATGCAGGGGCCGGGTGGGTCGACAACCCCAGTTCTTCGATGAGGTCGAGGGTTGCTCGATGCTGAAAGGGGGTGCGCATGCCGCCCAGTTCGGCCAGTTCGTTCTCGACTGGTGGCACCGGGACCGACCAGAGCCTGCCGCCAATACGCGATCGCGATTCGAAAACCGCAATCGATTTGGTCGGATAGCGGGCCGCGAGTCGGTAGGCGGCGAGGGTACCGGCCACGCCTGCACCAATGATGACGATGTCGATGGATTGGCCTTCGGCAGGTCTTTTGGTTCGGCGTCCAGCTAGCACCCCGGTGCCGATACCTACGGCGCCCGCTGTAGCCGCGGCGAGCCCGAGGTCGATGGCCTCCATGTCGCCTCTGGCGCCCCGGCCCCACTGGCGGCCGGCAACGAGCCCAGAGCCGATCCCGACCGAAGCAGCCACGGCTGCAGCGATGAACGCGCGACGATCAAGGTTGGACACCTTCAAAGCCTAAGGCGGTGCGGATTCGTGTCACCGGAAGCCCGCGTGCTCCAATTGGTCGCTGTTCCCCAGCCCGCACATGCCGGGAGTGCCACTGATAGTCGCCAGCGGCCGGTGCGGAATCGCGCATGACGTGCTGAACCTGTGCGAGCCGGACTGCGAGGTCGCCGCCACAGGCCACCGGCAGCGAGAGCGGCACCGCGGCCTCGACGAGTCGGGCGCCCTCAAGCCAGGTGTTGATTGCGTCGGCTTCCTCGGCAAGTCCTGAGGTGGCGAGGGTTAGGGTCGAAGTGATGTGCTCGGCGGAGCAGCGCAGCGCATCAAGTGCCGCCCCAGGATCGACCCCGCGGTCGATGGTGACCGCTCCGGCAAGGGAGCCGAAACGGATGCAGTGGATCTCCCAGCCGCCATCGGGTGTTTGCTGAGCGGCGATAATTTCGGGATTCGCCGCGAGCATCGCCAGACGCTGGGTGCGGACACTCGCGTTCAGGAACGCGGAGAGACGGTCACGCCAGCCGGCGGCGTCCTCGAATCGGCCAGCCTCCGAGAGCTCTGCCATGCGTGCCAAGCACGCAGCCACGACGGCGCGCGTATCGCCGGCCATCGCCAATCGGACCCCGGCCACGAGTGTGTCGTAGCGCAATATATCGCCCGACGAGGTGCAGGGGGCCGGGCAGGTGCCGAGCTCGGCGCGAACACAGCCGGGAGTTTCAGTGCGTGGTCGGCGCGAGATCTTGGCGGTGCACGTGCGCAGCGGGAAGGCGAGAGCCATCGCCTCGGCGGCGAAGGTGGCCGCGCCTGCGCTTGGAAAGGGACCAAGGTAGCGGGCACCTTCTGCGGAGTCGTCGAGGACCGTGCGGACAACGGAGAGCCTAGGTGCGTGCTCGGCGGTGAGTTTGAGCCAGACCTGCTTCTCTGGCCGCTTCGAGCGATGGTTGTAGCGCGGCTGATGCTCAGCGATGAGCCGCAACTCGCGCACACGTGCCTCAAGGATGCTTGCGCAGACGATTGGTGTCACCTCATGGGCGATACCGACCATCTCGGCCATGCGGCGACGGGTCTCAGAGGCGGTGAAGTAGCCGCGAACTCGGGTCCGGATGCTCTTTGAGGTCCCGATGTACAGGGCGGTGCCCGTCTGATCCTTGAACACGTAGACGCCCGGGGCATCGGGCAGGCCGTTGGCGAGATGTCGCTTGCTCCGTTGGGTGGGAGACACTTTCGATGTGAATGCCTGGAGGTCTTCGACTGTCTGGACGCCGAGATTGCCGAGCCTAGCGACAAGAGCGTGGAAGACGTCGGCGGTGGCCCGCGCATCATCGAAGGCCCGGTGGGTTGGGGTGACGGTGGCGTGGAAGAACGTGGCGAGCGTGCTGAGTTTGCAGTTGCGAACCTCGCCCGGCTGCAGGGTCACGCGTGCGATGCGGGCGGTATCGAGCACCTGCGGGCCGGGCCAGGGGTACCCGAGCTTTAGGCAGGCACCCTTGAGGAAGCCGACGTCGTATGGCGCGTTGTGAGCGATGAGAATGCTCCCGCGCATGAACTCCAGAAATGATGGAAGGACGGCCTCAAGCCGTGGCGCTGTCATGAGGAGTGCATCGGTGATACCCGTGAGTGCTGCGACGAACGCAGGCACTGGAATACCGGGGTTGACGAGGGTTGAGTACTCACCGATCACCTCGCCGCCGCAGATCCGAACGGCGCCGATTTCGGTGATGCCCGCCTCGGCGGGACTGCCGCCCGTGGTCTCGAGATCGACGACGACGAAGGTCGCCAGCGACAGTGGCATCCCGAGTGCGTCGGTGGATAGTTGCTCGTGCATGGCTGCACGCTAGGGCAGGCGCCTGACATCGGCGGTCAGGCGCGGCGGCCCGGAACCGAGGTTTGGGCGCATTGCGGCCGACCTACCGGCGTGGGCCGGTATCCTCGCGGCCGTGGCCAACTCCCTTCCCGACGTTACTTCGCGCTTTCGCTGTGCCCACTGCGGCAACCTCACCCGGTTCGACGTGATTCGCACCACGAGGGTGAGTGAGTTCTGGCATCTGGCGATGTCCGGCGATCCGGCCATCGAGGAGTCGGTCGTTCTCGAGGAGTTGGTCGAGCAGGTGCGGTGCCGGTGGTGCTCGGCCACCGACCGCGTCGAACTAGTGCCGAGGCCCGAATTCGGCGGCCCCATTCAGGAGGAAGCGGGCGACGGCGGTCCCTGAAGATTGGCGGCAGAGGAGGATTGTCAGACCCCCCTTCTAGCGTCTGGACCATGGTTATTGACTGTGGTACCTGCGTGGTTGCCGGCGATGCGTGCAGTGATTGCGTCGTCTCCGTTCTTCTCGGTCCGATCGGCGGAGCCCTGCATCCCGAGATCGCCGATGAGCACTACGCCGCCGTCGAGGCGTTAGCAGGCTCCGGGTTGGTCCCGCCCCTTCGATTGGTGTCGGCCCCCGTGGCAGACCTGAGGGCCGGGCGACATCGGGCGAGCTGAACCGCCTGGCGGTCCCGCTACCCGAGCAAGAAGAGTGTGTCTTGCGTCAGGTCAACGGGACGGAAATGTTCGGTTTTTCGCCATGGCAGGGTCCTTTGGCCCCTCGCCGTGGGCCAAACGTCTCGAAACAGGATCGACCGTCGAGACCCTTCTGTTACCTTAGAAAGGATTTCATCGCTGATGTGGGAACCTCCTCCTCGTCAGCTCCGTCGAACCAGGCGCCACGCCGTGGACGAAGGAGAAGCAGTCTTGACGTTCCGATCATCGATCCGCGGTGTGGTCCTGGCCATGGGTGTCGGGGCGCTCGTTCTCTCGGTCACTGCGCCGGCCGCCCACGCTGCCCCTCGGGACCTCCAGCAGGTGCGCATTCAGATGCGAGACCTTCATGCCCAAGCCGAGAGCGCCACGGAGCGCTACAACGAGGCGCAGGTGCGTCTGCGCGATATCGAATCCGAGCTGTCATCCCTTGAGCGCAAGGTGGTTCGCCAGAAGCGGGAGCTGACCAAGATCTCGGCCTCGGTCGATAGCCTCGCCCGGTCCGCGTATACCAGTGGTGGAGTCGACGCCTCCCTGCAGGTACTCCTCGCCGATGACCCCAATGAGTTCCTCGCGCAGGCTGCGGCGCTCGATCAGGTGGCACTTTCCCAGTCGGCATCGTTGCGCAAGACCCAGACGGCACGGCTTCGGCTCGCCCAGGCTGAGGCTGAACTGCAGCAGAAGCAGGACTCAGCGAAGTCGGTTCGCAGTGAGATGAAGGAGGCGAAGGAGGCGGCGGATCAAAAGCTCCGGGAGGCAGAGGGGGTCTTGGCAGGTCTCGAGGCTCAGGAGCGTGAGCGCATCTCCCAGCTCGCCGCCACGGAGCGGCAGGCGGCTCAGGCGGCTGCCGCGGCAGCCGTGCGTCAGATCGACCAAAGTCAGGGCCAGCAGTCGGGTCCGAGCGCCGGAGGCGGGGGCTTCTCCGGCGGAGGACGGGCGGCAACGGCCGTGCGGTACGCGCTGTCACAGGTCGGCGACCGATACGTCGCCGCCACAGCCGGCCCCAACACATTCGATTGCTCGGGCTTGACGATGACCGCTTGGCGGCAGGCCGGAATCTCACTCCCCCACTACAGCTATAGCCAGTACAGCAAGAGCCGAAAGATTCCGCTGAGTCAGGCGCAGCCAGGGGACCTCATCTTCTACTTCGGCGGCAGCGTGCACCACGTTGGAATGTACATCGGCAATGGGAAGATGGTGCATGCGGCCAACCCGGAAGAGGGCGTCGTCATCACCGACGTCCTCGGTCCTTGGTATAACCGCTACTTCACCGGGGTCGGACGAGTACTCGGATAAGGGGCATGCGATCAACAGCATGCGGTGCGAGCACGACCGCGACCGCCGCGACGGAGCAGGTCAACAGCAGTCCGATCCGCGTCACTTGAACGCTTGCGGCATACCAGGTTGTCTCGATAAGTGACCCGTAGAGCCACGGGAAGAGCACTGACGTCAGCGCTGACATCAGGACCAGCAGGATCGTGACGTTTCTCAGGCGTGACCGCTTGTCGACACTTGCGGCGGCGGCCACGCCGACGATCCACACCGAGTACTGCGGTGAGAAAACCCTGCTCGTGGCGATCGACACGAGCACGAGCGCGAGGGCGACATCCCCTGGAGCCACCGCCTCGAGTCGCCCGCGCAGTCGTTGCAGGGCGATGACGCCGATGAGACCGATCCCGAGTGCCGTGATGACAAGGCCGATGGTCGTTGCACCTGGCATGACGATCTCGAAGGATCCGTAGCGCAGCACGACCTGTTGCGGCAGACCGAGTGCTCCAGCGATGACGAAGGGCAGTGCCCCGACAGACTCGAGTTGAAGTCCGCGCTCGCCCTGTTCACCGAGGAAGGAGACGCCACCCTTGGCCCAGGCAGCGATGAGCAGGGTGCCGATGACAGCAGTTGCAAATGCCGCAATGAGGCCGCGCCAAAGGTTGCGCCTGGGCAGGGCGAGGAGGATGAGGGCCGGCCAGACCTTCAGGAGCCCGCCTATGCCGGCAGCAATACCGCTGAGCCAGGGTCTGGAGAGCAGGACCAGAGCGGCCACGGCGAAGAGGGTGGGGAACAGATCGAAGCGGGCAAGCATGATGGGCCCGATGGCCACACCGCCGATGACCCAAGCCCACGGCCCCCACATCGATGCGGGGCTGTAGCGGTCTCGGTGCACTCGTAGGGATGCGGCAATGAGGAGCCCGAGGATGGCGGCGTCGGCGAGGACTGCGAGCACCACGAAACCGATGATCGGGTCGGGTCCAACGACTCCTGATAGCGCGAACAGCACGCCAGCTCCCGGCGGGTACTGCCAGAAGGCATCGCCCACCGGGAACTGGCGTTCATTGAGCAGGATCGTCCACGTTGAGTAGAGGTACACATCCGGGAGTAAGTACTCAGCCAGCCGAAAGGTCGCCCCGACGAGAAGCATGCGGGTCGCAGCCCACGCGAGAAACAGGAACGCGATCGACCGTTGTGTCGTACGGTCGCGCAGCATGCTCACAGGCACGACACTAGCGACCCCGCCCTAGGCGTACAGCGCCTCGATCTCGGCCTCGCACTCCGACATAACGACGCCGCGCTTGAGCTTGAGAGATGGCGTCATCTGGCCGCCCTCCTCAGTCCAATCGGTCTTCATGATGGCGAACTTCTTGATGGCCTCCGCGTGCGAGACGGCCTTGTTGCCCTCATCGATGGCGGACTGAATTGTGGCCATCAGATCCGGATCAGTGGCCAAGTCGGCAATCGTGGCATTCGAGGGCTTTCCCGCCTGCTTCAGCCAAGCCGGGAAGGCATCGACGTCGATGGTGACGAGGGCGCCGATGAACGGCCGGGCGTCACCGACCACGAGGCACTGCGATACGAGCCAGTTTGCCCGAATGCGGTCCTCGAGCACGGCCGGGGCGACATTCTTGCCCGCGGCAGTGACGATGAGCTCCTTCTTGCGGCCGGTGATCCGGACGAATCCGCGGTCATCGATCTCGCCGATGTCTCCTGAGTGGAACCAGCCATCGGGCTCGATGGCCTCAGCAGTGGCGGTCGCGTTGTTCCAGTAGCCAGAGAAGAGCTGCGCACCGCCGAGGAGGAGTTCACCATCGGGGGCTACCTTCACGCGCGCACCTGGAATGGGCTGACCCACCGTGCCTATTCTGATGGCAGAGGGGCGATTGACAGTTGTGGCGGCGCTCGTCTCGGTGAGGCCGTAGCCCTCAAGGATGGTGAGGCCGGAGCCGCGGAAGAAGTGGCCGAGACGTGCGCCGAGCGGTGCGCCGCCGGAGACCGCCCAGCGAACCTGTCCGCCCAGGGCCGCACGAAGCTTGCCGTACACGAGGCGATCGAAGACCGCGTGCTTGAGTCGAAGAACGAGACCTGGTCCACCGTCCTCAAGGGCGGTGCTGTACTCGATGGCGATGTTCGCGGCTTTATCGAAGATGTGTCCCTTGCCGGCCGCGACCGCCTTCTGCTGCGACGAGTTGTAGATCTTCTCGAAGACGCGGGGGACGGCGAGGACGAAGGTGGGCTGGAAGGTGGCGAGCATCGGGAGCAAGTCCTTGATGTCGGCAGCGTGCCCAAGGCGGGCGCGGGCGCGTACGCAGCCGAGTTGGACCATCCGGCCAAAGACATGGGCCACCGGCAAGAAGAGGAGCGTAGACGAACCTGGAGCGAGGAAGACATCACCGAGACCCTCGACGACGTTGTCGACCTCGAACATGAATGCCCGTTGGGTGAGGACGCAGCCCTTGGGTCGGCCCGTCGTACCGGATGTGTAGATGATCGTGGCAAGGGAATCAGGAGTCACCGTCGCTCGGCGCTCCTCAATTGCAGCATCTGTGACGTCAACGCCATCGGCCTTGATGGCGTCGATGACCGAATCGTCAAAGACCCAGACGCGCGTGCACTCCGGAACGTTGACGGATACCTCGTCGAACACCTGCTTGTTCTTGTGGCTCTCGAGGAACACGGCAACCGCGTTCGAATCAGTGAGGATCCACTCGACCTGCTCCGCCGAGGAGGTCTCGTACACCGGGACGCTCACGGCACCGGCGAACCAGATCGCGTAATCGACGAGGGTCCACTCGTACCGGTTACGGGACATGATCGCGATCCGCTCGCCAGGCTGAACCCCATTGCTGACGATCCCCTTGGCGACTGCGACGACGTCGGCGAGGAACTCAGCGGCGGTGACGCCGATCCACGCGCCATCGCGCTCAACGGACATGACGACCTGGTCAGGGACCTCGGCGGCGTTCTTCAGGACATGGTCGGTCATGTTCCCGGTTTCGTGCGCGGGGACGACGGCCGGCAGGTCGAATTCGGTCAACAATGTGGGGCTCCCTTGTCATTGATTG
>CAMAWO010000028.1 GCA_945861925.1 Bifidobacterium breve
GGGTCTCCAACCGCTGTCGAAAGATCTTGAGTGCGCCGGCAGTCGGATCCCTTGAGTAGTCGCCGAGGCGGGCCAGTGGCGTCACAGCTGAGGCGACGGAGGGGATGTAGTCACGAGGCCACCCGGGGGCGCGATGGCGCGGCAAACAGGTTGAGGTCGGTGCTCACGGTGATCGGGACTGCAGGATCAAGGGACGCCGCGACGTCGGAAGCGAGCGAACGCAGGTCTGCAGAGGTGAGCAGTGGGCCGCCACCGCCCTGAAGAACGATCTCACCGGGTGCGGCTCCCGGGAACACGGCTGTACGAAACACGTGGTCGGGGCCGACCGCTGCGACCGTCGTCACCGCAGTGATGATCTTCATATTCGAGGCCGGAAGCATCGGCTGACTGGCTTTCCGAGAGAAGATCACGCGCCCCGATGCTGCGTCCAGCACCGCCACGGCAACACCGTTCCCGAATCGTGGATTCTCGACTCGTTTCACGAGCCGGGCGTTGATTCGGGCTTCGGCCTGCTCTGACGCCTCACGGGGAGCAGCAATTGCGCGCAGGCGCAAGGACCAGCGCGACGGGACCACGGGGGACCCTAAGCAGCCCCTCCTGGCGGACCGAATCCCGGGGGACTAGGGGTCAGTCGGTGGCCTCGAGCCCGCGCTCGATAATCCCCATTGCCTCCTCGAGTAGGTGCATGGGCATCGTGAGTGGCGGTAGGAACCGAAAGACGTTGCCGTAGGTGCCGGTCGTGAGGACGATGACCCCCTCGCCGACACAGAAGCGCGCAAGTGCTGCGGTGCGCTCCGGGTCAGGATCCATGGTGCCTGGCTTGATCAATTCGATGGCGAGCATGGCGCCGCGTCCGCGAACATCGCCGATAGCAGAGTGATTCTCCTGCATTGAGCGCAGACGCGGCATCATCACAGCCTCGATTGCGCGTGCTCTGCCGGGTGCGTCCTCCTCCTCCATCCAGCGGATCGCACCGAGCGCCGCAGCGCAGGCAACAGGGTTGCCGCCGTAGGTGCCACCAAGGCCGCCGGCGTGCACGGAGTCCATAATCTCGGCGCGGCCGGTGACGGCAGCCAGCGGCATGCCGCCAGCAATGCCCTTGGCCGTTGTGATGAGGTCCGGAACAACACCCTCATGCTCGCTCGCGAACCAGTCACCGGTGCGGCAGAAGCCGGACTGGATTTCGTCTGCGACGAACACGATCCCGTTCTCCTTGGCAAACGCCGCCATGGCCGCGAAGTAGCCGGGGGCGGGGACGATGAAGCCGCCCTCGCCCTGAACGGGTTCGATGATGATGGCGGCTACGTTCGTGGCGCCGATTTCCTTCTCGATGCGGCTGATCGCCCACTTGGCGACCTCGGGGCCATCGTGCGGGCCGTCGCGGAAGGGGTAGGAGGTGGGCACACGGTAGATTTCCGGGGCGAACGGGCCGAAACCGTTCTTGTATGGCATGTTCTTCGCAGTCATACCCATCGTGAGATTCGTGCGGCCGTGGTAGCCGTGCTCGACGACGACGACCGCGGAACGCTGCGTGTAGACGCGGGCGATCTTGACGGCGTTCTCGACCGCCTCGGCTCCTGAGTTGAACAGTGCCGAGCGCTTCTCGTGGTCGCCGGGGGTGACGCGGTTGAGCGCCTCGCACACCTCGACGTAGCCGGAGTACGGAGTCACCATGAAGCAGGTGTGCGTGAACTCAGCGACCTGCTTCTGGACTCCTTCGACGACGTACGGGTTCGCGTTTCCCACCGTCGTGACGGCGATTCCTGAGCCGAGGTCAATCATGGAGTTTCCGTCGACGTCGATGAGGACGCCGCCGCCGGCCTGGGTGATGAACACCGGCCAACTGATGCCGACGCCAGCCGAGACAGCCTCGGTCTTGCGGGCGAGGAGTGCCTGCGACTTGGGGCCGGGTACCGCGGTGACGAGGCGGCGCTCTTGGATGAGGTCGCTGGCGGTGCGCTCGGGCGTCAGGGTCATGGCAGGCCTTTCGACGTGAGTGATCTGGTCTCGCGACGGCGGATGCATCGTCCGTCAAATCGTAGGGGGAGAGTGCGTCCAACGACTAGTCCAGTTCGTACACTGCAGAACATTGAGGGTGTCCGCGAGCGTCATGATCGTCACGTGCGGGACGCCGACTGGCATCTGGTGGATTGGAGTTGGCTGTGCCCTTGACCATCGCACAGGTCGTTGCGCTGCCTGGACTCGGCCTCGTCCTGCGCACCGAATCGGGCGACCCTGCGCGGCAGGTGCGTTGGGTCGCGACGTCTGAACTCACTGATCCAGGGCCCTGGCTGGACGGAGAGGAACTCCTCCTCACCACCGGCATGCGCCTGAGTGATGACCCGATGATGTGCGAGACGTACGTCGCCGCCCTCGTGGCCGGCGGGGTCTCGGCGCTCGGATTCGGCGTGGGGCTGTCCTTCCCGGGGATCCCGGATGCACTGATCGCCGCGGCCGAGCGCGCCACGCTGCCGGTTATCGAGGTGCCGACCCCGACACCCTTCGTCGCGGTGAGCAAGGCGGTCTCGCGGGCTCTGGCAGCCGAGGAGTACGAGGAGGCCGAGCGCTCCTTCGCGGCGCAGCGCGCCCTTATTCGAGCGGCATTGAAGGAGCAGGGTGATGCGAAGGTGGTCGCCCTGCTCGCGAGGCATGCGGGGGGCTTCGCAATGCTCGTCGACGCCGCTGGATTGATCGTCTGCGCCACCCCTGTATCGGCGGCCAGAAGGATCAATGAGTTCACACCTGAGATCGAGCGGCTGCGGCCCCGCGGTGTGCTTGCCTCCTCGGCGATCGCAACGGCCGAGGAACACGTCGCGATCGTGCCCCTCGGTCTGCGGGGAAGTGCCCGTGGCTTTCTCATCGTCGGGTCGACGCAGGCCCTACGTGCGAGCGACATCGCCGTCATGAATCTCGCGACGTCGCTCCTCTCATGGGGGATGATCCGCGAACTCGACCGTGCGCAGGCCTGGAATCGCCTCGCGATCGACGTTATTCGCCGCGACGGGTCCGGGGCGATTCCCATGACGGATCTCGGGCTCGGAGGACTCGCGCGTGATCGTGCGCGCATTGTTGTCATGGTGCCAACAGGCGACGGCGCGGAGTTGGCGTCCATGACGAATGCCCTTCCCGGCGCCATTGCCGCGATACTCGATGACCAACAGGTGCTCGTCCTCCTGCCGGCTTCGGTGGCAATGGGCCGTGAGGCAGGACGGATCTTTGATGCTGCGAGGTCCGCGGCAGTGTCCGGGCCGGTCGACCTTGGCGATCCGCAAGTTGTTGAAGCGACGATTGAACGAGCGTGTCGGGCGGCCGCGCGAGGCGCCGGTGTCACCCGCCTCGACGATCCGGCCCAGACCGGGCTGGCGAGCCTTATCGACCCGGTGAGTGGTCGGGCCTGGGCTCAGGTGGCGTTGGCGGGAGTGCTCGCCTCGGCGGAGGCCACCGAATTGCTCGCGACCCTCCGGGCCTGGCTCGACAACCACGGGCAGATTGACGCGACGGGGGCGACCCTCGGAGTTCACCGCCATACCGTTCGGCACCGGCTGAGACGTGCTGAGTCCTTGCTCGGTGTCTCATTGGATGCGGCGTCCGTACGGGCTGAACTCTGGTTCGCCCTGGAGAACGTGGATAGACGGCTGGCCGGCCCCGACGGAACAGATCGGATGGTGGCGAGCCGGGTGGGACTCCGCATCGGATAACACTCCGCGGCCCCTTCGCCATAGATTGGCTAGCATGACCACCCCAGACGCCAAGCATGCGCAAGCTCCAGTCGCCATTTCAGCGGGCACCCCCCGACACTGGCCTGCGTGGATCGCCGGAGTCTCGTCCGATGACGGAACGAGGGCCGAGGTCACGCATCCGGGTGACGGCTCGGTCGTCGGGACCTACACGGTGCCGAGCGCGGCTAGTGTCGAAGCAGCCATCGCAGGTGCCTGGGAGGTGCGCAGGGCGGCGCAGGCGACCACGGCTGCCCAGCGGGCCGCAGCCTTGACCCATGTATCGCGGCGGCTCGAGGAGCGGGCCGAGGAGGCAGCTGCGCTCATCACAGCAGAGAACGGCAAGCCGATCACCTGGGCGCGCGCCGAGGCGACCCGCGCGGCATCGACCTTTCGTTGGGCCGCTGAGGAGGCCCGTCGTTTCAATGGGGAGTTCCAGCGCCTCGACACGGAGGCTGCGACGGCTGGCCGCGCCGCCATCATTAGGCGCTTTCCGCACGGCCCGGTGCTCGGCATCTCACCCTTTAACTTTCCGATCAACCTCGTCGCCCACAAGATCGCCCCGGCCCTCGCGGTCGGTGCCCCCATCGTCGTGAAGCCCGCTCCGGCCACCCCGCTCGGCGCGCTCCTCCTCGGCGAGCTGCTCGGCGAGACCGACCTGCCCCCCGGGATGTTCTCGGTGATACCGGTCGGCAATGAGGTGGCCCCGGCACTCACGCTCGACCCCCGGCTTCCGGTTATCTCGTTCACCGGGTCCGAGCCGGTCGGCTTCGCGATCCAGCGGGCCGTCCCGAGCAAGCACATCGTCCTGGAGCTCGGTGGCAACGCGGCCGCCATCATCCTCGCGGACTACTCCAGCGACAAGGATCTCGAGTGGGCCGCCCAGCGCATCGCGATGTTCGGCAACTCGCAGGCCGGCCAGACCTGCGTGTCGGTTCAGCGCATCTTCGTCCACGAGGCTGTCGCCGAGCGGTTCACCGAACGGCTCATCTCGGCCGTTCGAAGCCTGCACAGCGGGTCGCCCTGGGATCCGGCCACCGTCGTCGGTCCGATGATCAGCGAGGCCGCTGCCGAGCGGGTCGAGGAGTGGGTCACCGAGGCCACCGCAGCGGGCGCCACGCTCCTCGTGGGCGGTGGCAGAGAGGGCACCTACATCGAGCCCACCCTGCTCACGAACGTCGATCCGACCGTCCGAGTAGCCTGCGAGGAGGTGTTCGGACCAGTGATGTCGATTCAGGTAATTAGGGATCTTGATGAGGGCATCGGGCTCGTCAACGACTCGCGGTTCGGCTTGCAAACGGGCGTCTTCACCCACAATCTTCAGGACATCTTCCGGGCGCACCGCGACCTTGAGGTCGGCGGCGTCATCATCGGCGATGCTCCGACCTTTCGAGCCGACCAAATGCCGTACGGAGGGATTAAGGCTTCTGGGGTTGGGCGCGAGGGGTTGCGCTCGGCCATGGTCGACTTCACTCACGAGCGGGTCCTCGTCCTCACCGACCTCGCCCTGTAATCCGCATCGGGTTTTGCCCTGCTCGGTGTCAAGGCGGGAGCGGGAGCCTGACGGATGGTTAAGGTGGGGACATGATTGAATTCGCGAATCATGAGCGCCTGAGCCATCACCACCGCAACACCCTCGAGCAGATCACCGATCTTCGTTGGATGTTTCGCCGCGCCGGCTTTGTGACCGATCCCGCGTCTGACGGACAGCCGGAAGCCTGATCGGCGTTGCGTCGCATCGTCCTGCTCGGCAGCACCGGATCGATCGGTACCCAGGCCCTCGACATCGCTCGGCGAAACCCTGACCGCTTCGACATCGTCGGCCTGGGCGCCGCAGGCTCGGATGTGGGCCTCCTCGCTCGGCAAGCCCTTGATTTCAACGTGTCGGTCGTTGCTATCGCCCGTGCCACGGCGGTCGAGGACCTACAGCTTGCTTTCTACGCGGAGGCGCAGCGGCGTGGGTATGCGACGGGCGGCTTCTCTGTCCCTGCGATCCTCGCCGGGCCGACCGCCGCGACGGAACTCGCGCAGTGGCCCTGCGATGTCGTGCTCAACGGCATGGCGGGCGCGGCCGGTCTCGAGCCAACCCTTGCGGCTCTGCGAGCCGGGCGAACCTTGGCGCTCGCGAACAAGGAGTCGCTCATCATCGGCGGCCCGCTGGTCAAGGCCCTCGCCGCGCCCGGGCAAATCCTCCCTGTCGACTCCGAGCATTCGGCACTGGCGCAGGCCCTTAGATCGGGCACGGCAGGGGAGGTTCGCCGTCTCGTCCTCACGGCGAGCGGCGGTCCCTTCAGGGGTTGGTCTGCCGCGCAGTTAGCCTCGGTGACCCCGGAGCAGGCACTCAACCACCCAACCTGGTCGATGGGCCCGCTCGTCACCGTGAACTCCGCCACGCTCATGAACAAGGGCCTTGAGGTCATCGAGGCGCACCTCCTCTTCGATATTCCATTCGACCGAATCGACGTCGTCGTCCATCCCCAGTCAGTCGTCCATTCGATGGTCGAGTTCACCGACGGATCGACAATCGCCCAGGCGAGCCCACCCGACATGCGCATCCCCATCGCCCTGGGGATGGCCTGGCCTGAGCGGGTCTCGGAGGCTGCCCCCGGATGTGACTGGAGTCGGGCCGCGACCTGGGAGTTCTTTCCCCTTGACGAGGATGCGTTCCCCGCCGTCTCGCTGGCACGCCGCGCTGGCGCCGCCGGTGGTACCGCTCCAGCGGTGTTCAACGGGGCCGATGAGGTCTGCGTTGAGGCCTTCCTTGCCGGGCGGCTGGCGTTCGACGGCATCGTCACGACTGTGGCCGCCGTGCTCGACGAGCACCTGTCCCTGAACAGTCCGGCCGCCGGATCAACGCATGTGTCAGGGAACGATGTCACACTGGAGAACGTCATAGCCTCAGACGGCTGGGCGCGCGTGCGTGCCCTCGAACTCGCGAAAGGATCCGCTTGATGCTCGAACTCGTCGGGATCGTCCTGTTCGCCCTGCTCATCGGGGCATCCATCGCCCTGCATGAGCTCGGCCATCTCATCCCGGCGAAACGGTTCGGCGTGAAGGTCACCGAGTACATGATCGGTTTTGGCCCGACCGTCTGGTCGAAGGTCAAGGGCGAGACACGCTACGGGCTCAAGGCGGTCCCCGTGGGTGGCTACATCCGCATGATCGGCATGCTCGCCCCCTCGAAGGGCGACCCGGACGGCACCGCACGGTCGATGACGACCGGTCGGTTCGCGGTGATGATCGATGATGCCCGGCGCGCCTCCTTGGAGGAAATCGGACCGGACGATGCCGCCCGGGTCTTCTACCGGCTCCCGGTGCGTAAACGAATTGTGATCATGCTTGGCGGGCCGGTGATGAACCTCGTCCTTGCATTCATCCTCTTCGCGATCGTGCTCGTCGGCATCGGCCTGCCTCAGCCGTCCCTCCAGGTGAGCGCCGTCGTTGCCTGCACCCCATCGCTCGCGCAGCCCACGGGTGATCCGCTGCCTTCGGGACAGTGCCCGACTGGCACCGTCGCCTCACCGGCCGTGGCATCCGGACTGCTGGCAGGTGACACCATCGTTGCGCTCAATGGTTCCCCGGCGAGTCAGTGGGACGACGTCACCGCATGGATCCGAAGTCACCCCGGCGCCACAGCTGACCTCACGATCGATCGCGAAGGGGCCCTCGTACCTCTGCCCCTTGTCGTCGCCCAGGTCGACCGACCCATCTATGACGAGGCGGGCAAGGCGACAGGCGAGACCGTCGCCTCCGGCTTTATCGGGATTCGCCCCGACGTCGAGTACGTTCCCCAGCCGTGGTCAGCCGTGCCCGCGTTCATGTGGGACATCACGGTGCGCTCGGTCGAAGCCCTCATCACCCTCCCGATCCGGCTCTATGAACTTGTCTCCGAGACGCTCATTGGTGGGGGAGAGCGCGCTGTCGATGGCCCGGTAAGTGTCGTCGGCGTGAGCCGACTCGGGGGAGAGATCGCAGCGATGGACGAGCCGATCGTTGCGAAGGCCGCGACCTTCCTGAGCCTCGCGGCGTCACTCAACCTGTTCCTGTTCCTGTTCAACCTGTTGCCGATCCTGCCCCTTGATGGAGGGCATGTGGCGAGTGCGCTGTACGAGGGCGCCCGCCGATCGATCGCGAAGGTGCGGCGCCGGCCCGACCCTGGCCCCGTCGACACAGCGCGGCTGTTGCCGGTTGCCTACGTGGTGGCGGGCATGCTCCTCCTCATGGGCGTCATCGTCATCTGGGCCGACCTTGTGAAGCCGATCACGCTCGGCTGACACCTCCGGCGTACCCGCCCAGACGTGGAATAGGCAGGGTCTGCCGGTTGGCAAGCACTGGCAGGGGGGATCAGGGATACTTAACCCGTGACGATCAGCCTTGGCATGCCAGCCGTCCCCCCGCCCGTGCTCTCCCCGCGCCGTAAGACGCGGCAGATCCTCCTCAAGCACCCGACCCACCCCGTGCTCGTGGGCGGAGATGCGCCGGTGAGCGTCCAATCGATGTGCACGACGTTGACCTCCGACGTCGACGCGACCCTGCAGCAGATCGCCGAACTCACGGCTTCGGGCTGCCAGATCGTGCGCGTTGCGGTGCCGAGCCAGGACGATGCCGATGCGTTGCCGCAGATCGCTCGCAAGTCCGGCATCCCGGTCATCGCCGATATCCACTTCCAGCCGAAGTATGTGTTCGCGGCGATGGAGGCCGGGTGCGCCGCGGTGCGGGTGAACCCCGGCAATATCAAGGAGTTCGACGGCAAGGTCGGCGAGATCGCCCGCGCGGCCAAGGACACCGGCACCCCGATTCGCATCGGAGTCAACGCCGGTTCCCTCGACAAGCGGCTGCTCGCGAAGTACGGCAAGGCCACCCCCGAAGCACTCGTCGAGTCGGCCCTGTGGGAGGCGTCGCTGTTCGAGGAGCACGACTTCAGGGACTTTAAGATCTCGGTCAAGCACAATGACCCGGTCGTGATGGTCGAGGCCTACATCCAGCTCTCGGAGCAGTGCGACTACCCGCTGCACCTCGGGGTCACGGAGGCGGGCCCAGCGTTCCAAGGAACGATCAAGTCGGCTGTGGCCTTCGGAGCGCTGCTGAGCCGTGGCATCGGCGACACCATCAGGGTCTCGTTGTCGGCGCCACCCGTCGAGGAGATCAAGGTTGGCAACCAGATCCTCGAGTCGCTCAACCTCCGTCAGCGCGGCCTCGAGATTGTCTCGTGCCCGTCGTGTGGCCGCGCGCAGGTCGATGTGTACACCCTTGCCGAGCAGGTGACGGCCGGACTCGAGGGCCTTGACGTTCCCCTGCGCGTTGCCGTCATGGGCTGCGTCGTCAACGGCCCCGGCGAGGCTCGAGAGGCCGACCTCGGAGTGGCGTCAGGAAATGGCAAGGGCCAGATCTTCGTTCGCGGTGAGGTCATCAAGACCGTACCTGAGTCGCAGATCGTCGAAACCCTCATCGAGGAGGCAATGAAACTCGCCGAGGAGATGGGCGGCCTCACCGGCGCGCCCGTTGTCACAACGTCCTGATCTCATTGGCGCCAAGCCATGGTGATGAGGTGACGAGGATCGGCGTGCGCGCCATTACTGGTGACGACCTCGATTCGGTCCACCGGCTCCTCCTCCGTGATCCAATCGCCCACTGCTTTGTCGATGCCCGGGTGAGAGCCGGCGGCGCGGACCCATGGCGGCTCGGTGCCGATGTGTGGGGCTATTTCGCGGACGGCATGCTGCAATCACTGCTCCACTACGGCGCGAACACCGTCCCGGTCGAGACGACACTGGCGGCGCGGGCGTCCTTTGCCGATCGACTGCGGACGATCCCGCGGCGGTGCTCATCATTCGTCGGGCCCGCCACTGAAGTCCTCGACCTGTGGCGCCTCCTCGAGCCTGCATGGGGCCCGGCCCGCGAAGTGAGGAGCAGTCAGCCGCTGCTCGCGATCGGGACCGACTCGCCGGGCCCGGTTGATGCTGGGGTGCGTCGCGTCGACATCACCGAGCTCGACATCCTGCTCCCAGCCTGCATTGACATGTTCACGTCCGAGGTGGGTGTCTCTCCGGTAGCAGGTGCCTCCGGTCCCGGCTACCGTGCCCGCATCGCCGAAATCATCAGGTCCGGTCGTGCATTCGCGAGGATCGACAATGGACGAGTGATGTTCAAGGCTGAGGTCGGCACGGCAACCGATGGCGTATGTCAGGTGCAGGGTGTGTGGGTCGCGCCGGAGTTGCGCGGCAGGGGCCTGGCCGAACCAGGCATGGCCGCTGTTGTCGCGCTCGCCCGCGCATCAATTGCTCCGACTGTGTCCCTGTATGTCAATGACTTCAACACATCCGCCCGCAAGACCTATGCGGCGGTCGGGTTCGAGCAGGTAGGAACCTTCGCCACCGTGCTGTTCTAGAGCAGGCGGCGATATCCTTCGGTGATGCTGAGAATGTCTAGCCTCTTCCTTCGCACCCTTCGAGAAGACCCGGCAGACGCAGAGGTACCGAGTCACCGCCTGCTCGTCCGCGCTGGCTACGTCCGTCGTATCGCTCCGGGGGTGTTCTCGTGGCTGCCGCTCGGCTACATCGTCTACCGCAATGTCGAGCGGATCGTTCGCGAGGAGATGGACGCCGCAGGGTTCCAGGAGGTGCACTTCCCGTCGCTATTGCCGCGTGAGCCCTTCGAGACAACGGGCCGATGGACGGAGTACGGCGACACACTGTTTCGGCTCCAGGACCGGAAGAAGAACGATTTACTGCTCGGCCCGACCCACGAGGAGATGTCCACACTACTCGTGAAGGGGGAGTACTCCTCATACAAGGACCTTCCCCTCGTCATCTACCAGATCCAGACGAAGTTCCGCGACGAGGCACGACCGCGGGCCGGCATCCTGCGTGGCCGGGAGTTCGTCATGAAGGACTCCTACTCCTTCGATGTCACCGACGAGGGTCTGACCATCTCCTACGGTCGGCACCGCGACTCCTACATCAAGACCTTCGAGCGGCTTGGGCTTGAGTACGTGATCGTGTCGGCGATGTCAGGGGCCATGGGCGGGTCGGCAAGTGAGGAGTTCCTCGCCCCGACAGTCGTCGGCGAGGACTCCTTTGTTCGCTGCTCAGCATGCGACTACGCCGCGAACGTTGAAGCTGTCCAGACCCCGGCCCCCGCGCCGGTCGATGCCACGGGGATACCGGCCGCTCACGCGGAGGACACCCCCGGCACGCCGACTATCGAGTCCCTCGTCGCCGTCTCAAATGAGCGTCCGGATCTTGCGCGCCCTGATCGATCCTGGACTGCAGCGGACACCCTCAAGAACATCGTGTTCATGGTGACGAATCCCGACGGCGCCTCATATCCGCTGGCCGTGGGCCTGCCGGGTGACCGCGAGGTTGACCTCAAGCGGCTCGAGGCGGTGCTGCAGCCGGGGGTGCCCGCCCCGTTCGATGAGGCTGAGTTCGCACGGCACCCGTCGCTCGTGAAGGGGTACATCGGGCCGGGATCACTTGGCGAGTCGAACCCGTCGGGCATCCGGTTCGTCGTCGACCCGCGAGTCGTCGCCGGAACTCGCTGGATCACGGGTGCTGACACCGCAGGCACACATGTCTACGACCTCGTTGCAGGGCGTGACTTCACGGCTGACGGCATCCTCGATGTCGCCGAGGTCCGCGAGGGCGATGAGTGCCCGGCGTGCGGCAGCTCGCTGCTCCTCGCACGCGGCATCGAGATTGGGCACATCTTCCAACTCGGACGCAAGTACGCCGAGGCGCTGGGCCTGCGGGTGCTCGATGAGCACGGTGAGCTCGTTACCGTCACGATGGGGTCCTACGGCATCGGCGTCTCTCGCGCTGTCGCGGCGATTGCTGAGCAGTCACACGACGACAAGGGGCTCGTCTGGCCCCGTGAGGTCGCGCCGGCCGACGTCCACCTCATCGCCACGGGTAAGGACGATGCCGTCTTCGAGACTGCTGAGGAGATCGCCGCGGCGCTCGAGGTCGCCGGAATTCGCGTCCTTCTCGACGACCGGCGAGGCGTCTCGCCAGGTGTGAAGTTCAACGACTCGGAACTCATTGGAATCCCGACCATCATGGTTGTCGGCAAGCGCCTTGCAGAGGGCTTCGTCGAGGTGAAGGATCGCCGGACGGGGGAGCGAACCGATCTCGAGGTGGGATCGGCCGCAGCCGCCGTCGTGGCTATGTGCGGCCGATGACGTCACCAATCCGTGCGGTCATCTTTGACTGGGGCGGAACCCTCACCCCCTGGCACGACATCGATCTCTTCAGCCAGTGGTACGCCTACGCCGAGTTCTACGATCCCGCTGACGCGAGTGGTCTCGCTCAGCGCCTCCTCGATGCAGAGCTCGATCGGTGGCGCGTGCTTCGCGAGACGAAGGGCGCCGAGAGCACTGGCGCCCTTGACGCGATGTTCGTGGGACTCGGCATCGATGTCACGAGCGCCCTCCACTTGCGTGCACTGGGTAACTACCTCGACTTCTGGGCGCCCCACACGATCGCCGATCCCGAGGCGGCCCCGCTCCTGAATGAACTGCGGGCTATGGGCCTGAAGATCGGCGTACTGAGCAACACCATGTGGCCGCGTTCGCACCACCAGGAAGTCTTCATGCGGGACCACCTCATCGATCTCATCGACGCCGCTGCCTACACGAGCGAGATGCCGGTTGCAAAGCCCCACGAGGAGGCATTCCGGACGATTGCCGGCTCGCTGGGCGTCGAGCCAGCGGAGTGCGTGTTCGTTGGCGACCGGCTCTGGGATGACATCCATGGGGCCCAGCAGGCCGGCATGCGCGCGATCCTTATCCCGCACTCCAACCTGCCTGCAGTGCAGGTGCCCGACGACTCCGCGGTGCCTGATGCGGTGGCCTACCGACTGGGCGAGGTCGTCACGATCGTCAAGGCGTGGCATGAGGACGGCCCCACCGGCACATGATGGCGTCGCTCGACCTCGGCACGATCGTCCTCCTGTGCATCGCGGCAGGGGCCGCCGGGTGGGTCGATGCCGTCACCGGCGGCGGCGGGCTCATCCAACTGCCATCGCTTCTCATCTCGATGCCGAATGGCTCACCGGCCGACGCTCTCGGGACCAACAAACTGTCGAGCATCATTGGCACGAGCGCTGCTGCGACGACCTACCTCCGCAACACCAAAATCGACCTGCGCACGGCACTTCCGATGGCTGGCGCGGCCTTCATCGGATCAGCCATCGGCGCGCTGCTCGCCAGCCGGATTCCGGCCGCCTCGTTCCGTCCGATCATCCTTGTGATGCTCATCGGGGTCTGGCTGTGGACTTGGCTCAAGCCCGCGATGGGAACGGTCGAACAACTGCGGTGGGAGGGGCAGCGTCAACATTACGGAGTTGCCGTCATCGCTGGTCTGGGCATCGGGTTCTACGACGGGCTCATCGGTCCGGGTACCGGGTCATTCCTTCTCATCGTTCTTGTCGCCGGCCTAGGCCTGTCGTTCCTCAAGGCATCGGCCACCGCGAAGATCGTCAATGTCGGCACGAATGTGGCCGCCCTCATCGTCTTCGGGATCACCGGCTCGGTCCTGTGGCTTCTCGGGCTCCTCATGGGGGCCTGCAACCTCATTGGGGCGGTCATCGGCGCACGCACGGCGATTGCCAAGGGCAGCGAGTTTGTTCGTCGAGTGTTCCTCGTCGTCGTCGCCATGCTGATCCTGCGACTTGCGTGGGACGTGTTCGCGGGCTGATCAGGCCTGAGGGAACGCCATGGTGATGCCGCCCCAGGCGATCGCACGGGTCGCGCATTCCATCGCGGCGGTGACAGCATCCTCGCGCGCCGTGCCCGCGGTGGAGGCCGCCAGATCCGCATACTGGCCGACCATTCGATTCTCGACGAACACGGCGAGTAGTTTTGCAGATGCTGCATCCTCCACGGGGAATGGAAAGTCGTAAGCGATGCTCGCTGCGACGATGATCGGGGCCTGCGACTGGAGCCGATCACGCCATGCCCGGTGGTCGGCGAGTGCCTTGCGCGCACGCTCCGTCGCTGCGCCCCGGACCTGAGATCCGATGACCCCGTAGGCGTAGATGCAGGCGTCCTCACCCGAGATGGCGGCTTCGATCGGGGTGACGCTCATGATGCGAGCATTCGTGTGAGTGTTGGAGCATGGGAGGCCTCAGACGCCGCAATGAGGGCAAGGAGCCTGGCGAGCTCACGATTGGTCGCGGCAACGCACGAGGTGCGACGCGCCTTGGCGGCCTCCCGCTCCGCGCCAGCGAGCACAGCGACGGCTGTCCGAGGATCGGAGGCGCCCACGGGAGCTGCAGTAGAGGTTATCGTGACTCCGAGGGACTTGAGGTGGTCAGCGTGCTGGTCGAGGATCGGTGTCAACTCGAGACTGAGCTGCGGGAACGCTGCAATAAACGCTTGGTATTGGGCGATGATTGCCTGCTCGGCCCCGGCAACCTCGGTGGCGACCGGGTCGTCAGCGGGTCGCGAGGCTGCAGTGCTGTCACCGCAGGCTGCCAGGACGCCGGCGCCTGCGATGCCAGCCCCGGCGGCAAGGACGGCCCGACGGCTCATGTGCTGTTCGAATCCCACAGGCACACAATGGCATGGGTCTTTGCGAGGCTGAACGCAGGTAGACTCAGCAACGCATCCGCTGCCCAGCGGCGACCGTTCAACAATCGCTCGATCTAAGCGAATCCGTACAACAGAATCGGCATTGGAGGCCCCAGGGCTGCGTCCGTGGAGATAATCCGAAGGGCGATTTTTGACGCCCTGACGACCGTCGGTGTCGATCTTGAGGACCTGCAGATCACCTCGGCAGGCCGTCGAGAGGTGGTTCGGGTTGTCGTCGATCGTGACGGTGGTATCGACTTGGACCTCATCGCGGATATCAGTCGGCGGGTCGCCGAACTCCTCGATGTTCCTCCCCTTGCCGATGAATTCGTGGGCACGTATGTCCTTGAGGTGTCGTCGCCGGGGACCGACCGGCCGCTCACCGAGGAGAAGCACTGGCGGCGTGCCGAGCGCCGACTCGTCACGGCGACCCTCGCCGATGACTCAGTCGTGACGGGACGCATTGTCCGAACCGACGCTGGCGTTGTTGAGATCGAGCAGGCTGACGGCGAGGTGCGTGCGGTCCCGCTGAGCTCGCTGCGACGGGGTGTCGTCCAACTGGAATTCTCACGGGCAGCATCTGATTCAACGGACGAGGAATAGGAGACAAGCATGGACATCGACGTCGCGGCACTCAAGGGACTTGTACGCGAGAAGGGCCTGTCCATCGATCTCGTCGTGGAAAGCATCGAGCAGGCACTTCTCGTCGCCTATCGCAGCACCTCGTCTGCGGCTGAGCGCGCACGCATCGAGCTCGATCGCAAGACCGGCCACGTGGTTGTCTACGCGGCCGAGGTCGACGAGGAGGGCATCACCCTGCGCGAGTACGACGATACGCCCACCGGATTCGGCCGGATTGCCGCGACGACGGCGAAGCAGGTTCTCCTCAACCGACTGCGTGAGGCCGAGGGCGAGGTCACGCTGGTGGAGTTCACCGGCCGCGAGGGTGACCTGGTCTCCGGGGTTGTCCAGCAGGGAACGAACCCGAGGATGATCAGGGTTGACCTCGGCAAACTCGAGGCGAATCTCCCTCCGGAGGAGCAGGTGCCGGGCGAGTCCTATGCTCACGGGACTCGACTGAAGTGCATTGTCACCGGCGTGCGCAAGGGCTTCAAGGGTCCGCAGATCACCGTGTCGCGGACGCATCCAAATCTCGTGCGACAGCTCTTCGCGCTTGAGGTTCCCGAGATTGCCGACGGCACGGTGACGATCAATGCGATCGCCCGAGAGGCGGGCCACCGGACGAAAATCGCGGTCCGGTCGACCGTTCCGGGGGTGAACGCGAAGGGAGCGTGCATTGGGCCCATGGGCCAGCGCGTGCGGCAGGTGATGTCGGAGCTGTCAGGCGAGAAGATCGACATCGTAGACTTCAGCGATGACCCGGCCGAGATGATCGCACATGCGCTGTCACCTGCCCGGGTCTCGCAGGTCATGATCGTTGATCCCGTCGCTAGGACCGCCCGCGTGATCGTGCCGGACTACCAGCTCTCACTGGCGATCGGCCGCGAGGGGCAAAATGCGCGGCTCGCGGCTCGGATGACCGGATGGCGCATAGACATCAGGTCTGACGCGGCGAATGCAGGGGAGACGATCGCAGCGTTTCCCGAGGATTCGTGATCGGGAACGAATCGGATGTCGGCGCACTGAAGCGTCCGGTGCGAACCTGCATCGGGTGCCGGGAGCGCGAGGAGTCCTCCGGCCTCCTGCGAGTTGTGCTTGAGGATGGCCGCATTGTCCCGGATATCCGGCGGCGAATCCCCGGCCGGGGCGCCTGGATTCACCCGAGGGCATCGTGCGGACTTGCTGCGACCCGCAGGCGGGCCTGGGCGCGAGCACTTCGACAGCAGGGGACTCCCGACTCATCGGCTGTGCAGGAATACCTTTCCACATGGGTATAGTTGTCTACCGGACCCGGGCAGATGCTCGCCGTCCATCCATCCACAGGTCGGGAGCCCTTGATGAGGACCAACACCCGATGAACGCGCGGAAATGATCATGCGTCGTTCGCACTAAGGCTCCGGGTGGCAAGCCCGGGCCAAAGACAGGAGAGTCATGTCGAAGGTTCGGGTCCATGAGCTCGCAAAAGAGCTCGGTGTGTCGAGCAAGGATGTCCTTGCCAAGCTTCAGGAGATCGGAGAGTTCGTAAAGTCGGCTTCGTCCACAGTTGAAGCCCCGGTGATCCGAAAGCTCAGAGAGGCGATGCCGGCCGCTGCGGCACCGGCCGAGCCGGCACCGGCGAAGAAGGCGACGAAGGCGACGAAGGCGACGAAGGCGACGAAGGCCGCGAAGCCTGCTGCGGAACCGGCGGCTCCGGTCATTGCCGAGGCTCCCCCGGTCGCGGCGACGCCCGCGCTTTCCACCCCATCTGCGCCGGTCCCGACCCGAGTCCGGCCGTCTCCAGCGCAGCCTGCTGCAGACCCAGGCGCAGCCGTTGATCAGCAGGGCTCACTCGCACCGTCGCCCGCCGTTTATGCACCCGCAGCCCCGGGCTCGCAGGCCGCGTCGGCGCCCACACCCGGCTCGGTTGCGGGCGGCCCTCGCCTAGGCAGTCCGCGCCCGACTGGTCCGCGTCCGGGCAACAACCCCTTCGGCGGGAGCACCGGTATGGGCCGCACCCCCGCGCCGCCCCGTCCGGGCAATAATCCCTTCGGTGGTAGCACAGGCATGGCCCGGCCTCCAGCCCCGAGTGTCCCGGGTGCACCTCGCCCGAACCCCGGCACGATGCCCCCGCGGCCCCCAGCACGTCCGGCAGGGACAGGCGGCCCGAGTCGGGGCCCTGGTGGATTCCAAGGCCGTGGCCCCGGTGGACCGAGTGGTCCCGGTGGACCCAGCCGAGGCCCAGGGGGTAGCACGGGATTCCAGCAGCGGGGTCCAGGTGGTCCCGGCGGCGGTGCAGGTTCGGGTGCACCTGGCCGAGGCCCCGGTGGTACCGGCGGTCCCGGCGGACCCGGTGGATTCCAAGGCCGACCAGGTGGTAGCGGCCCGGGGGCCCGTGGCACGACGGCTGGAGCATTCGGCCGGCCCGGTGGCCGTCCGTCTCGCGGCCGCAAGTCCAAGCGCGCGAAGCGCCAGGAGTTCGACAACATGCAGGCGCCGTCCATGGGCGGTGTACGGATCAGTCGCGGTTCGGGCGAGACCGTGCGGCTTCCACGTGGATCGAGCCTCACAGACTTCGCAGACAAGGTGAACTGCATGCCGGCTGACCTCGTTAAAGTACTCATCGAACTCGGTGAGATGGTCACTGCGACCCAGTCGATCGACGACGACACCCTGCGACTGCTCGGCGAGCACCTCAACTACCAGATCGAGGTCGTGTCGCCCGAGGATGAAGACCGCGAGCTGCTCGAGTCCTACCACCTCGAGTTCGGCGAGGACGAGGGTGCGGATGAAGACCTTGTGGTCCGCCCGCCGGTCGTCACTGTCATGGGCCACGTCGATCACGGAAAGACGCGCCTGCTCGATGCAATTCGAAAGACGAACGTCCTTGGCGGGGAGGCCGGTGGGATCACGCAGCACATCGGTGCGTACCAGGTCTCGACCATGACCAAGGAGGGTGAGCGGAAGATCACCTTCATCGACACTCCGGGCCATGAGGCGTTCACCGCTATGCGAGCCCGTGGTGCGCAGGTGACCGATATTTCGATCCTCGTCGTGGCTGCTGACGATGGCGTGAAGCCCCAGACCATTGAGGCACTCAACCATGCTCAGGCCGCCGGCGTACCGATCGTGGTCGCAGTGAACAAGGTCGACAAGGAGGGGGCGGACCCGACGAAGGTCCGATCGCAGCTCACCGAGTACGGCCTCGTCGCCGAGGAGTTCGGTGGCGACACGATGTTCGTTGATGTGTCGGCGAAGGCCGGTACTGGCATCGAGGCGCTCCTCGATGCCGTGCTCCTCACCGCTGATGCAGCACTGGACCTGAAAGCGAATCCGAATCAGGATGCCCAGGGCGTGGCAATCGAGGCTCACCTCGACCGCGGACGTGGTCCGGTGGCGACTGTCCTTGTCCAGCGCGGCACCCTGCGCGCCGGTGACTCGATCGTCGCGGGAGATGCGTACGGTCGCGTTCGAGCAATGCTCGATGACGAAGGCAATCCCGTTCAGGTCGCTGGTCCGTCCTTCCCAGTGCAGGTGCTCGGTCTCACCTCGGTTCCGGGTGCGGGCGACAGTTTCCTCGTCGTCTCCGAGGATCGTGTCGCACGTCAGATCGCCCAGACACGTCAGGCACGGGAGCGCAATGCTCTCCTCGCCAAGAACCGCGTGAAGCGCTCGCTCGAGGACTTCCTCGCGTCGATCGAGAAGGGCGAGGTTGCCGAGCTCACCCTCATCATCAAGGGCGATGTCTCCGGCTCCGTTGAGGCCCTCGAGGATGCGCTGCTGAAGATCGATGTGGGCGAGGAGGTGAGCCTGCGTGTCATCCATCGAGGCGTGGGCGCGATCACCAAGAATGACGTGACCTTGGCCAGTGCGTCGAAGGCGGTCATCATCGGGTTCAACGTCCGGGCTGAGGGCAAGGTTGCCGAGCTCGCAACCCATGAGGGCGTCGATGTTCGCTACTACAGCATCATCTACCAGGCGATCGAAGAGGTTGAGGCCGCACTTCGGGGCATGCTCAAGCCGGAGTACGAGGAGGTGCAACTCGGTACTGCGCATGTCCGCGAAGTATTCAAGTCCTCCAAGTTCGGCACGATCGCCGGTTGCCTGGTGCAGTCGGGGGATATCCGGCGCAATGGCAAGGCCCGCCTTATCCGTGATGGTGTCGTGGTGGCGGAGAACATTGCAATCGCTGGCCTACGCCGGTTCAAGGACGACGTGACCGAGGTTCGCGAGGGTTACGAGTGTGGTATCAACCTCGGCAACTTCCAGGATGTGAAGGTTGAGGACGTCATCGAGACCTTTGAGATGCGGGAGAAGCCGCGCAAGCCCTAGCCCACCCCGGCGCCGTTTGTCCCACGACATGGGACATTCGGCAGAAATCGGCCCCATTTCCCGGCATTTCCCCCGTTTCTCCCCTTTCATGGGACAAACGGGGGAGGGGGCGACGTTGGTGCTTGATGGTTCTGGAATTTGGATTTCGCCGGTCAAGGAGGCTGGAAATGAGCAGCGAGGCGCGGCAGCGCAAGATGGCAGACCGCATCAAGGTGATCGTGGCGGAGGCGGTTGAGCGTCGAATCAAGGATCCGCGGCTTGGCTTTGTGACGATCACCGATGTCCGTGTGAGCACAGATCTGCGGGACGCTTCGGTCTTCTACACGGTCTTCGGCGATGATGAGTCACGCCAGAGCACGGCGGCGGCCCTCGAGTCGGCGCGAGGCATGCTGCGCACCGAGGTCGGCCGCCAGACCGGACTTAAGTTCACCCCTTCTTTGGCATTCTTTCCGGACGCGATTCCCGAGAATGCCAAGCTCGTCGACGAGTTGCTCCGTGCGGCAGCAGAGGCTGATGCGCACGTGCACAGGCAAGCGGTGGGCGCGCAGTACGCCGGGGAGGCTGATCCTTATCGTCACCCTCGAGTTGAGGAGGATGACGAGGATGAGGCCGTCGAGGGTGGGGAGCCCGTCGTCGAGACCGACGTCGACGGAGCCGACAAGAGCTCGTGATTCCAGCGGGCCTGCTCGTCATTGACAAGCCGAGCGGCATCACCTCGCATGGTGTGGTGAGCGTTGTACGGCGCACCCTGCACACCCGTAAGGTGGGCCACGCTGGCACCCTCGACCCGATGGCGACGGGTGTGCTCATCCTCGGTGTTGACCGTGCGACGCGCGTCCTGGGCTATCTTGCGCTCAGCGACAAGGAATATCTGGCCACGATTCGTCTTGGTGAGTCGACAGTGACGGACGATTGCGAGGGCGATGTACTGTCGGCCGCCGACCCTGTGGTCCTTCGATCGATCAGCGATGAGGCGATCGCGGCCGAGGTCACTGTGCTCACGGGCGAGATCGATCAGGTGCCGAGCGCCGTCAGCGCCATCAAGGTCGACGGTAAGCGCGCCCATGCTCTCGTTCGTGCTGGTGAGGATTTCGTGCTCAAGTCTCGGCGGGTGACGGTGCAAGGCTTTGAGGTGCGGGCCATCCGACGCGGGTTGGACTTCATCGATCTCGACGTTGTCGTGAATTGCAGCACCGGTACCTATGTGAGGGCGCTTGCCCGAGACCTCGGGGCGGCGCTTCAGGTCGGGGGGCACCTCACTGCCCTGCGGCGATCGCGGGTTGGATCGTGGTCGCAGGATGAGGCCATTGACTTGCAGGAGTTCGTGGATTCGGCTGACCCGGCGGGTCATCTCGTGGACCTAGATGCCGTTGCGGCGCGGACGTTTCGGACCCGAGAGGTGACGAACGCCGAAGCGGAGTTCATTCGGACCGGGCGGATCATTCCGTGGGCCGAACCGTCTGGGTCCGACCTGTTGCCGGCCGAGCCGGTTGCCCTCGTCACGGATCAAGGTCGGCTGATGGCCCTGGCCCAGCGCCGCGGAGTCGACGCCAAGTACCTCGCTGTGTTCGCGGAATAGGGTGGCGTCCGTGGTCGGAGGTGAGATGAGCGGGTCCGTGGTCTGCGTCGGCGTATTCGACGGAGTCCACCGTGGCCACCGTTCGCTCATCGCGCAGGCCCGTGTCGAAGCCGACCGCGCCGGGCTGCCCCTCGTCGCCGTCACGTTCTGGCCACATCCGGCTGCCGTACTCCGACCGTCCGGTGCGCCGAGGTCGCTTGCGACGATCGAGGGCCGAGTCGAGCTGCTTCGCGCCGCGGGTGCGGACGATATCGACGTCCTGCGATTCGACGAGGATCTTGCCGCCCTCACCGCAGAGGAGTTCGTGCAGCGGGAGCTCCTCGACCGGCTCGGAGCAAGAGTGGTCGTCATTGGCGAGAACTTCGTGTTCGGCGCGCATGCCGCGGGCAACGTCGAGGTGCTGCGCGAGCTGGGATCCACCCTCGGATTCGACGTGCTTGCGGTGCCGCTGGAATCTGACAGTGAGCCGTGGTCCAGCACCCGTATCCGCCAGCATCTGGCGGCCGGCGAGATCACCGAGGCGAATCGAATCCTCGGCCGCGCGTACGTCGTGGCGGGCGAGGTGGTCCATGGCGATCACCGGGGCCGCGAGCTTGGGATCCCGACGGCGAACCTGCGACCCGAGGGTAATCCGGTTATCCCCGCAGACGGGGTCTACGCCGGGTGGCTCGATGCCGGCGGCGAACGGATGCCAGCGGCGATCTCAATCGGGCCCAATCCGCAGTTCGCCGGCGAGGACCACCGAATAGAGGCCTATGCGATCGATCGGACGGGCCTTGATTTCTACGGACAACAGGTCCGAGTCGAGTTCATCGACTACCTGCGGCCCCAGGCGGTGTTCCCTGACGTCGAGAGCTTCATGGCGCAGGTCTGGGTAGACGTCGCTTCAGCCCGCGAGATCATCGGCGGATCTTGACGAACGCCGCTACGTTCAGAGCAGGGTGAACAGGCTGGTATCCTGACGGTGCCGGCCCCAGGTCGGCGCATCCAGACGGTCGCGAAGCGGGCGCTTTGCGATACGTGTCGAAGACGAACAGTGTGCTGATCCCATGGGGGTCAGTGCGCGCCCGAGAGGAATAGTGCAGTGGACGCAGCAACGAAGCAGCAGATCATCGCAGAGCACGGCTTCAAGCCGGGCGACACCGGATCTCCTGAGGTACAGATCGCGCTTCTCACCAAGCGCATTCAGGAACTCACCGAGCACCTCAAGACGCACAAGCACGACCATCACAGCCGTCGCGGCCTGCTCATCCTCGTTGGCCAGCGCCGCCGGCTCCTTCAGTACTTGGTGAAGTCCGACATCTCGCGCTACCGCACGATCATCGAGAAACTCGGCATTCGCCGCTAAAGTCTCGCGGGCCTGGCTGGTGTATTCCGGCCAGGCCCGTGTAGTAAGCACCGCCAGCACGACAGAAGACACAACTGAATCCGAAGCAAGAATCCGAAATCCGGGGCGCAGCGATCAGGCGCCAGTCCGTCGGTCCTCGGTAGTGACCTCCGGGGGAGCCGTCCGTAAAGGGCGCGACTCCCGTGGGCCTCGATCGAAGACCGCTACCGGCCGCGAGACGCGTGCGCCCCTGTACATGAGAAACAGGAGGCACCCGTGGAGGGTCCCCAGATTGCCACAGCGCACGCCACTATCGACAATGGGTCGTTCGGCACGCGCACCATCAAGTTCGAGACGGGCCGGTTGGCCCGTCAGGCCGCAGGCTCCGTCGCTGCATACCTCGACGACGAGACCATGCTGCTGTCCGCGACCACCGCGGGCAAGCAGCCCAAGGATCAGTTCGACTTCTTCCCCTTGACGATCGATGTCGAGGAGCGGATGTACGCCCTCGGGCGTATCCCGGGATCATTCTTTCGCAGGGAGGGCCGTCCGAGCGAGGACGCCATCCTCACCTGCCGACTCATTGACCGTCCCCTGCGTCCGACCTTCAAGAAGGGCCTGCGCAACGAGGTTCAGGTCGTCATCACCGTCATGGCACTCAATCCGGTTGACCTGTACGACGTTCTCGCGATCAACGCGGCGTCGGCGTCAACTCAGTTGTCCGGCCTGCCCTTCAGCGGCCCGATTGGTGGCGTCCGTGTGGCGCTCATCAAGGGCCAGTGGGTCGGCTTCCCGACGCACGATCAGCTTGAGGATGCTGTGTTCGACATGGTCGTCGCGGGTCGTATCGCCGGCGATGACGTCGCCATCATGATGGTCGAAGCTGAGGCCACCCTTCGGACGATGGAACTCATCGCCGGCGGGGCCAAGGCACCGACGGAGGATGTCGTGTCCGAGGGCCTCGAGGCGGCCAAGGTGTTCATTCGCGCGCTGTGCGTCGCTCAGCAGGAGCTCGCTGATCAGGCCGCGAAGCCGATCGTCGAGTTCCCCATCTTCCTTGAGTACCAAGATGATGCCTTCGACGCAGTCGAGGCCGCATGCGGCGCCGATGGTCGCCAGGCACTCACCATCCTGAGCAAAGCTGATCGCGAGGATCGCCTTGACGAGATCAAGGCCGATGTGCTCGTGAAGATCGGTTCGAGCTTTCAGGGCCGTGAGAAGGAGCTGGGTGCAGCCCTTCGTTCGGTCACCAAGAAGATGGTCCGCGATCGCGTGCTGCGCGACAAGATCCGCATCGATGGACGTGGTCTTGCTGATATCCGCACGCTTAGTGCCGAGGTTCAGGTGCTGCCGCGTGTTCACGGCTCGGCTCTGTTCGAGCGCGGCGAGACCCAGATCCTCGGCGTCACGACCCTGAACATGCTCAAGATGGAGCAGCAGCTCGACACGCTCAACCCGGAGAACCGCAAGCGCTACATGCACAATTACAACTTCCCGCCGTACTCCACGGGTGAGACGGGCCGAGTCGGTTCGCCGAAGCGCCGCGAGATCGGCCATGGCGCACTTGCCGAGCGGGCGCTCCTGCCCGTGCTGCCGAGTCGCGAGGAGTTCCCCTACGCGATCCGTCAGGTGTCAGAGGCGCTCGGCTCGAACGGTTCGACCTCGATGGGATCGGTCTGCGCATCGACAATGTCGCTGCTCAACGCGGGCGTACCGCTGCGGGCATCGGTTGCTGGCATCGCGATGGGCCTCATCTCGGGTGAGGTCGACGGCAAGACGGAGTACGTCGCGCTCACCGACATCCTCGGGGCGGAGGACGCGTTCGGCGACATGGACTTCAAGGTCGCCGGTACCCGCGAGTTCGTCACCGCCCTGCAACTCGATACCAAGCTCGACGGTATCCCGGCATCGGTTCTCGCCGACGCGCTGCAGCAGGCTCGGAGCGCGCGGTTCAGCATTCTCGACGTCATGAACGAGGCGATTGATGCTCCTGACGAGATGGCCGCAACGGCGCCCCGCGTCATCAGCGTCCGGATCCCGGTCGACAAGATCGGCGAGGTGATCGGGCCGAAGGGCAAGATCATTAATCAGATTCAGGCCGACACCGGCGCCGATATCTCGATCGAGGATGACGGCACGATCTACATCGGCGCGACCAACGGACCGTCGGCCGAGGCGGCCCGGACGGCGATCAACAACATCGCCAACCCGACGATGCCCGAGGTGGGCGAGCGTTACCTAGGCACGGTCGTGAAGACCGCAGCCTTCGGCGCCTTCGTCTCGCTCATGCCGGGCAAGGATGGCCTCCTGCACATCTCGGAGGTGAAGAAGCTTGCCGGGGGCAAGCGCATCGACAAGGTGGAGGACATCCTCAACGTCGGTGACAAGGTGCAGGTCGAGATCAAGGAGGTCGACTCGCGCGGCAAGCTGTCCCTGGTGCCCGTGCTTGAGGCTGGGGACGCCGCGGCAAGCGCCGATGCCTAAGGCGACCACGCGGACACTGCTTCGGGAGGGCGAGGGCGGACTTGTCCGCCGGACCGTCCTCCCGGGCGGTTTGCGCGTCATCACCGAGCAGGTGCCGGGCGTTCGCTCGGTGTCGTTCGGGGTGTGGGTAGGGGTTGGTTCGCGCGACGAGACGCCCGCGCAGATGGGCTCAGCTCACTATCTCGAGCACCTCCTCTTCAAGGGGACGACGAAGCGTTCCGCCCTCGACATTTCCGCCTCAATCGAGGCGGTGGGCGGTGACCTCAACGCGTTCACGACGAAGGAGTACACCTGCTTCTACGCGCGGGTGCTCGACACTGACCTGCCGCTGGCCGTCGCAGTGGTGAGTGATGTCGTGACCGATGCGCTCATCCTCGCCGCCGACGTCGAGTCTGAGCGTGGCGTGATCCTCGAGGAGATCGCCATGCACGACGACGATCCGAGCGACATCGTCCATGATGAGTTCGCCGCCGCCCTGCTCGGTGATACACCGCTCGGTCGCCCGATTCTCGGCACCGCCGAGACCATCGAGGCGATCCCACGGGCGGCGATCAATCGCTTCTACCGCTCGCGATATCGGCCCGAGGCGATGGTGGTCGCTGCTGCGGGGAACCTCGATCACGCGACCGTCGTTGCCCAGGTCCGCGAGGCTTTCGCACACGTGCTCGATGCCTCTGCCGAGGTGGCGCCGACGCGACGCAAGGGCCGGCCGCGGGTCCATGGTTCAAGCGTGCGTGTCGTGAATCGTGCCACTGAGCAGGC